>DAOVGN010000059.1 GCA_030672385.1 Deltaproteobacteria bacterium
ATCTTGGCAACAGCCCGTGCAAACAACGCTATTGTTTGGACACAAGATGCCGACTTTAAGGGCATCGAACATGTCAAATATGTTGCAAAGAAATAATAAGAAGAACCGGGGGCAAACCTACAAAATGAACCCCCCTGCAGCGAGCTATGGAGAATAATCAAGTTTAACAGAAGATAGCTATTGTAACGATTAGGGTAAAAAGTGAAGACAACCGCCATCATACCTGCTAGATATGGCTCCACCCGCCTGCCGGGCAAACCACTGATAGAGATAAAGGGGAAACCCCTCATCCAATATGTCTACGAACGAGTTAAGGCCTCATCGGTCCAGCGGACAATCGTGGCCACCGACGATGAGCGGATCGTCTCCGCAGTAAGGGAATTCGGAGGGGAGGCCGTATTGACCTCTCCTCGCCACAAATCTGGCACGGAGCGGGTAGCCGAAGTAGCAGCGGCAATAGAGGCAGACATCGTGATGAACGCCCAGGGAGATGAACCCCTCATAAAACCGGAGGATATCGACAGTGCCATCTCCCCCTTTCTGAAGGACTCATCGACAATGATAACCACCCTTATAGCCCCACTGGTGAACGGGGTCGATCTCTACAACCCCCATGTGGTCAAGGTGGCCGTGGACCGGGATGGATTCGCCCTCT
The DNA here is from genome assembly GCA_030672385.1 of Deltaproteobacteria bacterium. Classification (GTDB taxonomy): domain Bacteria; phylum Desulfobacterota; class B13-G15; order B13-G15; family RBG-16-54-18; genus DAOVGN01. The sequence goes on from DAOVGN010000059.1 coordinate 656, forward strand.
ACTTTTCACGATCGCCGATCCCATACCCCAGGAATTTACTACAAGAAGTAAACGGCAACTCCCTCAAAGCAATCGAAGGTTTACAAAAAGTTGATAAGGAAAGATTAAGAGGTTACTGGCAACATATAGGCCTTTACGCCTTTAGAAGAGACTTTCTTCTGAAGATAGCCGCCTTGCCTCCCAGTCCTCTGGAAGAACTAGAGGGGCTGGAACAGCTCAGGGTGTTGGAAAACGGCTACAAAATCAAGACTGTAATTGTCTCTGCCCCCTCGATAGGCATCGATATCCCTGAAGATTTGGAGAGGTTTAAGCTCCTGATCTGACCTCTTCAAGGATCTCTTTAGTCGCCTTTAAGGGATTGGCTGCATCTCGAATGGGACGACCGATAACCAAAAAATCGGTCCCTGCCTCCACCGCCTCCTTAGGAGTCATCACCCTGGCTTGATCGTGCTTCAGCCCTTTTTGCAGTCTCACCCCAGGGGTAACGATCATAATATCATCGCCACAGGCCTCCCGCAGGGGCTTTATCTCCTGGGGGGAGGCGATTACACCATCAAGCCCAGCCCTTTGGGCCAAGGTGGCGAGGTGAACGACCTCTTCCTCTATGGGTCTCGTAATACCCAGCTCTCGGAGATCAGCCTCCCGAAGGCTGGTTAAAACGGTCACCCCCAATATCTTGGGAGATGGCAGACCCTCCTTTTGGGCCACCTCCCTGGATGCCTCCACTGCCATACGCATCATCTCCAACCCCCCAAAGGCATGGAGATCAAACATGGCTACCTGTAACCGTGTCGCCATGGCAGACGCCTTGGCCACTGTCGCAGGGATGTCATGATACTTTAAGTCCAAAAAGACCCTTCCCCCCTTCTCCTGAACCATCTCTACTATCCTGGGTCCCATCCAGGTAAAGAGTTCTTTCCCTATCTTGAAGCCCCACACCCACTCCTTTAGCTCCTCTACGAACCGTTGGGCCTCATCCCACGTCCCTACATCTAAGGCAAAAATGATGGGGTTGGCCTCCGGAAGTTTCACTCTCTCTGCCCTTTCCACGACCTAATTCCATAACCCAGTCTCTTTGATATCTCTCTGCTTGCTTCCATGACCGCAGGGATGATCTCCTTTTCCAATACCTCATCTGTCAGCCGAAAGGCTGGACCTGAAATCGATATCCCAGCCACCACATGTTGCGTATAGTCCCAGACAGGTCCCCCCACGCATTTCACCCCACGCTCATATTCCTCATTATCAACGGCGTATCCCTTCTCCCTTATATCCCTTAGATGCTGAAGAAACTCATCCCTTCCAGTTATAGTATTCTCTGTAAACTTCTTCATATCATCCCAAGAGATGATCTTCTCTATCTCAGGCTCAGATTTAAAGGCTATCTGGGCCTTGCCGATGGCCGCACAATAAATTGGAAGCCTCCATCCGATTCTCGGGGCTACCCGCACCGTTTGCTCTGCCTCCACTACATCTAAATAGACTACAGAGTTCTGGCGAATTACAGCCAATCCAGCATTTTCGTTGCTTTTCTTCGCCAGATCTTCAAGGATAGGTCTTGTCTGTCTCACCAGACCTATTTGGCGCAGGTAGGTCTGCCCCAACTCGAGGCTTTTAAGCCCTAGATGATAATTTTCCGTCTCCTTGTTCTGTTCTATGTACCCCCCAATCTCTAAGGTAGCTAGCAGGTGAAAAACTTTGTTCTTGTGTAACCTCAATCTCTTGCTCAATTCTGTAACGCCTAATTCCTTCACATCCCCGCTGAACTCCTCCAAGAGAGCTAAGGCATTTACCACAGACTTGACAATATAACTAGATTTTTCCCTCTTAGCCATCCTTTGCCCCCCCCCTTGAAAAATTTACCCTAAAATATAAAATCTTGTTTTCCTTGTGTCAAGTTGATTAGGATGGGACTTTCTTCAAGGTTTTTTTAATTTCAGAATTTCTTGCAACTATATTAATCGATATCCTACATTTATAAGTTCGCTGAACCTCGAGCGGAAAACGAACCAATATTTCAAACATATAGGTAAAGAAGAGACACAAATCACCATTGACAAAACACTATTGCTATAGAAACAATGGTCTGCAGTAAGGAGGTAAACTACTATCGCCTACGCCTAAAGGCGATAGTAGTTTACTTTAACGCTTATGACAGTCTTAAAGATCAAAAATCACCATCTTCCAGGGCTTTGACAAAGGCTTCTACCACGTGAGGGTCGAATTGGGTTCCGGCATTCCTTTTTATCTCCTCAACAGCTTCTTCCCTGTTCATACCCTTTTGATAAGATCGATCAGTGATCATGGCATCAAGGGTGTCGGCCACAGCAATGATCCTGGCGATAAAGGGAATCTCCTCACCTTTTAGCCCTTCTGGATATCCAGAACCGTCATAATGCTCGTGGTGATATTTTATCCCAGGGATAATGGGCTTCAGTTGTTTTATGTGCCCCAATATCTCTGTCCCTAAAAGTGGGTGTTCCTTCATGGTGTCAGATTCCTCGGTAGTCAATACATCGTTTTTATTGAGTATTTGATCCTTAATACCCACCTTTCCTATGTCATGCAATATAGCCGCTAACATGAGCTGCTCCTTTTCCTCAGGGCGCAATTGCAGATGCCCTGACATCGCCATACAGACCTTCAGGACCCTCTGGGTATGTCCTCCTGTATAGCTGTCCCTCTTCTCAATGGCCTCTGAGAGGGCCTTCACCAACTGCAGGGACATCTCATTCAATTCTTCATACAATCGAGCATTGTCCAGGGCGATGGCGATCTGGTCCGCTAAGGACTGAAAGAGCTCAAGATCATCCTGAGTGAACTCACCCTCATTTTTGTTTATCCCTTGAATTACCCCTATTGTCTCTTGTTTGGCCCTCAAGGGGACACAGATGAGGTTATGGGTGACGAAATCGGCGGCCTCATCCACCTCCTTGAAAAAACGGGGATCTTTGCTCGCCTCCGGAACGATGAGCGGTTTGCCATGCACTGCCACCCACCCCGCAATTCCCTCCCCCATTTTTAGTTGAAACCGCTTCACGATCTTGCCTTTTTTGCCTAAAGCCACCTCAAAATAGAGCTGACCCTCTTCATCCTTTAATAGAAGGGAACTGGTCTCACAGTTGAGCAGTTCTGTAGCTGCCTCCGTAGCTTTTCTCATTACATATTCAAAGTTAAGGGAGGAATTGAGCAGTCTGCTTAACTTGGCGAGGGTCTCTAATTTGTTGCACCTCTCCTTCGTACTCTTAAGCTCAGCCTCAAGCATTTAAACAACCTGCTCCTTCCCTTCTTAGGTGGGCCTTTAAACCTTCCATTCCCTCGTCCTTCGAAATCCCCTCCTCTTAACTACCGCTGACCTCCGTGAAGACGATTTTATCCTGCGAGAGGGCCAAGAGCTTGAAGATGGCCTTAAGGACCTTTTGCTCGCCAAAGATGTTTTCTAGGCGCCACATCTCACCTTCAGGTTCTATGAGGTATACCGACTCTAAAAACAGTTCCTCCTTGCCATCTTTTTCCAAATAGACATTTGCCTCACACATCGATGACCTCCTTTAACTCTTTTGAGACAATATCTTCCACCAAATGCGGCAGTGGCTGCTGAACCACCCCCACAATGGATATCCTCTCCTGAGAGAGTGGGAGCAGGATCTTGGAGGCAGGACTGGAAGAAATGGCTTCGGCCATCTTAGGGGTCACCTCACCCATCATGGAATTGGCCATAATGATGCCTATGGGACCAATGATGTAGTCGGCGCGAGGGGCCATCCACACAATTGCATGTTCTCCCGTGGCACCACGATTGGCCCGCGCCTTCATCATCGCTGCCGTGGCTATGGAATTGGTCCCCAAGGCAACAACCTCCACTCGTTCCTGAAATACCTCTTTAAGCCTCTTTACAATGGTACTTCCTATCCCTCCACCCTGCCCATCGATGACGCATATCGTAACCCTTTTCCTGCTATCACCGCTTCTCACTTTCTATCTCCCCCGTCATCGGAACAAAGACGACACCTGTGATCCGCTTCCTCTCAATCCTTCCCTCCCTTTTGGTTAGCACGGTAAGGGATTGGTAAAAGGGATCATCTCCCAAGGGTAAAATCATCCTCCCCCCTTCTGTAAGCTGCTCAATCAAGCGTTCAGGGACCTTTGATGCAGCACAGGTAACGATAATGGCATCATAGGGTGCATGTTCCTCCCAACCAAAAAAACCATCGCCACACTTTACCCAAACATTTGTGTAGCCCAATTTCTTAAGGCGCTCCTTTGCCGTTTTGGCCAATTCCTCAATAATTTCAATGGAATAAACCTCCTGAGCCAACTCAGCCAAGACGGCGGCTTGGTATCCTGATCCGGTACCTATCTCCAAGACCTTATCCTCAGGTTGAATGTGCAGATGATAGGTCATCAAAGCCACAATGTAGGGCTGGGATATGGTCTGCCCTTCACCGATAGGCAAGGGGCGATCTTCACAGGCAAGATGGCGATAATCCTCAGGGACGAAGAGGTCTCTTTTCACCCTCAACATGGCCTCAAGGAGTTTCGGATCATCTATCCCCCTCCTTTGGATATCCTCCTTTACCATCTTCTGGCGAGCGCCTCGATAGAAGTCATCGTCACCACCCTGCGAGGAACAGCTAAGCACAAAAAAGGAGGACAACACTATAACGATTAGCTTAATGAGGGGCTCCATGACCATTTACCAATAGGTATTCACTCTTGACATTGCCGAGGGCCCGAAAAATGCTTCGCTTTATCCCCCTATCCATCTTGTCCAGCTCCTCCAATAAGAATTTTATCTCCCTTCTGCGGGTTGAACCTCTCGTGGGACAACCATCCTGTACATCTGGAAAATCATGAGGGTTGGCATAGACCCGAATCTTGTCCCCCTCGATCAGGGATAAGGGCCTTATGATGGAGAGCTTGCCTCCAAAGAGGACCTGATGGGGAACCATGGTGCTTATCTCCCCACGGCAAAAGACATTTAACAGGAAGGTCTCTATAATGTCATCCCTATTATGTCCCAAAGCCACTTTATTACAACCCAGTTCCTTAGCGGTCTCGAAGATGACCTTGCGCCTTAACCTCGCACAGAGAAAACAAGGATTTTCACGATTAAGGGGGCTATGGGCCAATGGCCCTATCTGGGTCTTTTTGAGGAGATAATCGTACCCGAGGTCCCTCATGTACCCTTCCAACACCTCAAAATTGCTACCCTCATACCCCAGATCGACGGTTATAACCGTAAGCCCATAATCTATGGGCACCCGAGCTCTTCTCTCATTCAGGAGTTTTAACATCACCAGGCTGTCCTTCCCCCCCGAAACGGCCACCAATATCCGGTCGCCATCCTCAATAAGGTGATACTGGTGTATCGCCTTCCCCACCAGCTTCTTTATCTCCCTCTCGAGATAGGCCATTCTTCCTCCAAGGGGCACCCTGCACAATGGGGTGTGGTCTTACAAAAGGTCTTCGCCAATTTCACTAAAAGGGCATGATATTCTTTATAAAGGGATATATCCTGCGGAAGGCTCCGCATAAAGAGATCCTGGATATCTTGATAGGATGTCCCATCGGTGATCATTCCGTGTCGTGATAAGATCCTTTTAGTATAGGCATCAACAACGAAGATCGGTTTTCCCACTGCGTAGAGGAGGATACTATCCGCCGTCTCAAGGCCTACTCCTTTTACCGTAAGTATCTTAGCCCTGAGTGCAGGGAGGGGTTCTGAAAACATCCGCTTCAAATCTCCAGCATATTCCCCGTATAGGAAGTCCATAAAGTTCTTCAGCCGCCTTGCCTTCACATTATAATATCCAGCTGGCCTTATAAGCTCTGCTAATTTCGGCTCTTCTACCTCGATCAAGCCTTGAGGCGTTAACACCCCCTCTCTCTTTAGATTTTCAATGGCCTGCTCAACGTTCCTCCAGGCTGTATTTTGGGTCAAGATAGCACCCACCATCACTTCGAAAGGGGTCTCTGCCGGCCACCATCCCTGTTCACCAAAAAAACTCAATAATTTATAGTAAATATCAAATAATTCTTTCACAAGAGATCTTTCATCACGGCCTCAAAAGCCTAGCATAAGGGATAAGACATTTCAACTCGGAAAGATGAACAAGTCCTCAAAATCTCTCCCAAGATGTTCAACAAACCCCCTTCATTTGCTGGCCGATAGATAAAGATCTGCTTTAGGTAAAACTCATCCCCCTCAAAGGAGTCTACCCCTACCATGAAAGGGAATCCTCCGAGGCCTCGATGTCTAGAAGGAGGGCTTAGCTAAAACCCGGCGGACTCAACACCCTCTCATGCACCTCAACTTCATTTTTTCAAAACATGTTGCTACAAAGGATCAAAATGTGTTAGATCAACGTGGAGTAGGATCGTCAGGGTCTAATAAGGTAAAGGGGCGGTGCAAGAGAAAAGAGAGATCGTCAGGGCTACGGGGGTGGTTAGTTCAGCCACACTCATGAGCAGAGTCCTGGGTTTAATCAGAGATATGGTCATCTCCGGCTATTTCGGTGCCGGCATGGCCACCGATGCCTTTTTCATCGCCTTTACTATACCCAACTTACTGAGGAGACTCCTTGGTGAGGGAACGCTCACGGTCTCCTTTGTCCCCGTCTATACGGAATATTTGACACACCAACCCCAAGAGGCCCCGCGGGTCGTCCACATAACCACCACCATCGTCGCCTCCCTCCTACTCATACTAACCGCCCTGGGGATCGCCTTCACCCCATGGATCATCAAGCTCCAGGCCTTCGGATGGAAGGATGAACATCTGATAGGGCTCACCATCCTGCTCGCACGCATATGCTTCCCGTATCTCTTCTTTATCGGCTTGGTTGCTTTGGCCATGGGAGTCCTCAACTCCCACCGTCACTTTGTTGCCCCTGCCCTGGCACCCTGTCTGCTCAACATATCGATCATAGCCAGCGTTTTTTTTCTTGCCCCCAGGATCAACCCCCCTGTGCTCACCTTGGCCCTGGGGGTATTCCTTGGGGGATTAACCCAACTCCTTCTCCAGCTCCCCTTTCTGCGCGCTAAGGGTATAACCTTTAAGATCAACTTTGACCTGCGCCACCCAGCCTTGCGACGCATCGCCCTGATGATGTTCCCCATGATGCTGGGGATAGCGGCCTTTCAGTTTAACCAGGTGGTAAACCGCTTCCTGGCCTCCTTCCTCCCGCAGGGGAGCATCTCTTATCTCTATTATGCAGACAGGATCTTCGAGTTCCCCCTCGGACTCTTTGCCGTCGCCCTCGGGGTAGCGGTCCTGCCAAGCTTCTCGCGCCTGGTGGCTGAGGGGAAAATAGAGGAATTCACCGAAGGTGTAAATTTCTCTTTGAGGATGATTATGTTTATCACCTTACCAGCCATGGTGGGACTGATCATCCTCCGGATCCCCATCCTCAACCTCATCTTTCAACACGGTGCCTTTACCTACCACAGCACCCTCATGTCAGCCCAGGCCTTGCTGTGCTATTCCCTCAGCATCTGGGCCTATGGAGGGATAAATGTCCTCTCGCGGGCCTTCTACGCCCTAGAAGATGCCAAGACCCCGGTCAAGGTGGCCATAGTGGCCGTGGTAGTTAACTTCCTGCTAGGAGTAATCTTGATGCATCCTTTGCGACATGCGGGTCTGGCCCTGGCCAATTCCTGCTCCGCCATCGTCAATGTGACACTTCTCGCCTATTTCTTCCACCGCAAGACCTCTGAGCTCCGCTGGGGAGAGCTGACCTCCTCCATGATCAAGATAGCCATGGCCATCATCCCCATGTCCATGTTGGTCCTCCTGATTGAGAAAGGATATACCTGGAAGGAAAGCGGTGGTTATGCCGTGAAGATACCGCTTTTGGGCGGGGGAATAATTGCAGGCATGATTCTCTTCTTCCTCTGCTCCTATCTCCTGAAGAACAGAGAGCTACGGTTTCTCTGGGAGTCCTTTAGGGGTGGACATACTCGGTAACAACCCTCCTCAGCTCCTCCGGGGTCACGACAGCCGTACCCACCTTGCCCACCACTATCCCGGCGGCGTAGTTGGCCAAGACCGCTGCCTGGGGAAAATCGCTCTCCGCAGCCAGAGACAAAGTCAGGGTACTGATCACCGTATCCCCTGCTCCCGTTACATCATAGACCTCCTTGGCCACGGTGGGAACATTGGTAACTTTCCCTGATCGCTCAAAGAGGACTATCCCCTCCTCTCCCCTTGTGATGAGGACCGCCTGGTTGGCGAACCCATCCAATAAGTGCTTTCCCACCTCCTTTAAGGACTCCTCATCCTTTATCTCCTTGCCTGCAGCCGCCTCGGCCTCTGTACTGTTGGGGGTTATGACCGTCACCCCTTTATAGAGTTCCAAATTATTCATCTTGGGATCAACAGCCACCAATTTCCCATCTGCCCTCCTTTTATCCATAATAAACTCCATAAGGCCTGGGGTAACCACCCCTTTGCCATAATCTGAGATAATGACCCCGTCGACTTGGCCCCAGTGCGCATCTATATACCTAAAAATCCCTTCCTGGCTTTGCTTGTGGATGGGCTCCAGGATTTCTCGGTCAAAGCGGACTACCTGCTGGTTGTGGGCGATGATCCTCGTCTTGACGGTAGTAGGTCTTCCCGCCTCCACGGCGATCCCTTCCTGGTCTATTCCCTGTCGGGTCAGCTCCTTTTTTATCTTCTCACCCATTCTGTCGTCTCCAATAACACCAGCCAGCAAGACCCGCCCACCCAAGCTATGGACATTGTTTACCACATTGGCCGCCCCCCCCAGCAGGAGGGTCTCGTGGGTGATGGCCACCACGGGTACCGGGGCCTCGGGAGAGATCCTGGATACATTCCCCCAGATAAACTCATCGATCATAATATCACCCACCACCAAGAGGGAGGTCTTAGAAAACTTCTGCAACAGCCTCTGTATGTTAATTTTTCTGGTCAGTTGTCGTAACATGTTTCACCCCTTTCAGACCCTCATGAGATGGACAAGACCTTAAGTGCCAGCGCAAGAGCCGGCAGGAGGTCTTCCATCTCTCCCTATGCCTTCTATTCACGAACAAGAGGGAATTAGCCGCCACCTCCCCCAGGAGGCGTAGCATCAATCCAAATTTTAAAATGGTCGCCATTAACCTCCCCCTCCATTTGGCGAAAAAGCGGTAACGGGAACGGTAAAACTCTATCTTTGCCTCCGTCTTGGCCATTGCAGCACTGGCCCCCTGCAGATGGAGGATCTGGGCTTGAGGCACGAAACAGACCCGCCAAGCCTTATCCCTCATCCGAAAACACCAATCGGTCTCCTCCATAAAGAAGAAATACCCCTCATCGAACCCCCCTACCTCCTCTATGGCTTGGCGACGGACGATTATACATGCTCCCACCAGGGAATCGACGTCTATGGGAATGGAATAATCCCTCTCTTTTCCCGGGTACCTCTTGGGGAAGAGGGTCCGTAGCAGGCGTTTGTTTAGCAGCTCCGTGGCCAGTGAGGGGAAGGGGGCAATGGAATTCTGTCTTGACCCATCCGCGTTTACCAGTTGCCCTCCTGCTATGCCCACATCGGGGTTATCATCCATAAAGGTAACCAGGGCCTGTACTGCCCCTTCCTTAAGCTTTGCATCGCTGTTCAGCAGAAAGATATACCTCCCCGCTGCTTGGGCCAATGCCTGATTTGTGGCCCGGGCGAAACCAAGATTCTCCTCGTTAAAGATGGAGTGGGCCTGAGGAAAGACCTCTCTTATCGCTTCAGGGCTTCCATCTTCCGAACCATTGTCCACCACCACGACCTCGAATTCATAATCGTGGACAGTATGAAAGATGGAACCCAGGGCCTCCAGGATGAGCTCCCTTGTGTTCCAATTCACCATGATGAAGGACAGATCTACCCCCATCAGTCTAAAAACCCCTTTATCTCCCCTGCCACTTCTTTGACCTCCTCATCTTTCAGTTCAGGGTACATGGGGAGACTGAGGATCTCTTTGCTCACTCTTTCGGTCACTGGGTAAACCCCCTCCCCTATCCCCAAGTAGCCATATGCAGGCTGTAGGTGGAGGGGGACAGGATAATGGACGCCGGTGGAGATCCCGTTGTTACCCAAGTGCTCCCGCAGGAGATCTCTGGCCTTCGTCCTGATTACATAAAGGTGATAGACATGGGTGATCCCTTCCCTGACCCTTGGCCTTATAACCCCCTCTGTATCTTCCAGAAGGGCGTCGTACAGAGACGCCCTCTCCCTCCTTTTCTGGTTCCAATGCTCTAAATAGCGTAGTTTCACCCGTAGTATGGCGGCCTGAAGGACATCCAACCTAGAGTTTACGCCCTCTATCTCGTGGCTGTACTTCTCCCTGCTGCCGTGATTTCGGAGCATCCTCACCCTTTGGGCGATCTCCTCATCGTTCGTCACTACTGCTCCCCCATCGCCATAGGCCCCTAAGTTCTTGGATGGATAAAAGCTGAAACAGGCCGCATCTCCGAAGCTCCCCACCCTTCTTCCCTTATACTCTGCCCCGTGGGCCTGGGCCGCATCCTCTATCACCTTGAGATGATATCTCTCTGCCACCTCAAGAATGGGCCCCATATCTGCAGGTTGGCCATAGAGGTGAACAGGGATGATGGCCTTGGTCCTCTCGGTGATCACCCCCTCGATCTGAGCTGTATCCACGGTGTAACTCTCCGGATCAATGTCGACGAAGAGGGGTTTGGCCCCGGCCAACGTGATGGCCTCGGTGGTGGAGATAAAGGTATTAGGGACAGTTATCACCTCGTTACCGCTGCCTACGCCACATGCCAACAGGGCCAGGTGAATGGCCTCGGTGCCGCTCCCTACCCCAACCGCAAACCTCACGCCGCAATACCTGGCAAATTCCTCCTCAAACTCCTCTACCTCCTCACCCCCTACAAAAACTCCTCTTTCTAAGACCTTCCCCACCACGCTCTGAAGTTCCATCTTGATCTCGTTATACTGGACCTTAAGGTCCACAAAAGGAACATGCATCTTCCAACACCTCCTGAACAGGGGCAAAGGAATATTCCCCTAGCAACCTCTCCACCTTGGCTTGTACCTTATCCAGATTATGATAGAGGGCAAACCTACCCTTCCAGTTCAATTTTAGCTGCGGGATCTCTGGATCTAACTCCCATGGGTGGAGGTAGATGACGGCAGGGAGACCTTTTTTGTTCAATTTGTTAAAACAATACCGTATAAAATTATAAGGCAACATCCTGAGATACAATCCCCCGGAGAAGGGGAGACGGAGGCAGCCTGTTTTCAAGATGGAGGGCGGTACCTCTATGATCTCGGCCTCCTCTCTCCTATGTATTCGTGGATTGGACCCTGGAATACCCCCCAGATAGGCCCTGGCAGGCAGGATACTGGAGTCATATTTAAATCCTATATCGGCTAGTACCTCCAGCGACCAAAGGGACCTCTGGGTAATGGACCAAGAGGGGGCCCTAAAACCGATGATTTCCTTCCCCCCTATCTCCTCCAGCAGGGTCTTCGCATCTTGAGTCTCGCTACGGAACTCTTCCTTTTTCTGCTCGTAAATGAGGCGGTGGTGATAGCCATGGAGGCCCAGTTCGAACCCCTCTTCCACTAACCTCCTCACCAGATGAGGGTATCTTTCAGCAACCTCCCCGAGGACAAAAAAGGTCCCTTTCTGACCATAGGCCTTCAATAGGGAAATGAGTCTCTCTGTCTGCTCCACCACCCTTGTACCCAACAATTCCTTCTGCTGCTGAGAGAGGAGAAGATCGTTTCTGTGAAAGCACTCCTCTACATCAACGGTGAGGATGTTTCTCACCTCGAGGCCTCGAACCATTCTACCGTCCTGCGCAACCCTTCGGCGAAAGGGACCCCCGGCTCATATCCCAAGAGTTCCCTCGCCTTTTCTATGCTGGCCAGGGAGTGTTTCACATCTCCTGGGCGTGGTGCGGCGTATTCGACATTCAGACCTGGATCGATGATCTTTTTCAACTCCTCCACCAATTGATTGAGGGATATCCTATCCCCACACCCCACATTCAACGTCTCACCGGCCACCCCCTCGGCTTCACAAGCTAGAAGGTTGGCCTGAACTACATTGGCTACAAAAGAGAAATCCCTGGTCTGCTCCCCATCCCCGTATACCACCAAGGGTTCTTTCCCAAATGCCAGATTGATAAATTTGGAGATCACGGCGGCGTATGGGGAGAGGGGATCCTGTCTGGGGCCGAAGACGTTAAAATAGCGCAGGCAGATCGTCTCCAGGGAGTAGACCTGATAAAAGACCTGGCAATAATATTCGCCAGCAAGCTTGGAGGCGGCATAGGGGGAGAGGGGGGAGGGAAGAAAATCCTCCACCTTCGGAAGTAGGGGGGAGTCGCCGTAGACCGAGGAAGAGGAGGCGTATACTACCCTCTTCACGTCGCCATTGCGGGCAGCTATGAGGAGGTGAAGTGTACCATTGACGTTATGCTCGGTAACACCTTTGGGGTCCTTGATAGACCTGGGGACGGAAGGGACGGCTGCCTGATGCAAGACAAAATCGGCCCCCTCCACCGACTTCATGGCTGTATCCAGGTCCCTGAGGTCTCCCTCCATAAACTCTATCTCTCCCATGAGGTGTTGAAGGTTTTCCCTCTTGCCTGTCGAGAGGTTATCAACGACCCTGACCCGCTCCCCCCTCCTGACCAATTCCTCCACGATATGAGACCCGATAAAACCTGCTCCCCCTGTCACTAGATATAATCTTCCCATCCCTCCTCCTCTGTCACGATGAAAGCGGAAACTAAGATACCCTGACCAGTAGCTTCCTGCGACGGGGGCCATCAAACTCGCAAAAGAACACCCCCTGCCAAGTCCCTAACGATAACCGCCCTCCCTTCACCAAGAGGGTCTCTGAAGACCCCACCAAGGTTGCCTTGATGTGGGCATCGGCATTCCCCTCCAGGTGTTGGTAACGATCACCATGCGGGACAAGTTGACTCAACTTGGTGATGATATCAGCCTTTACGCTAGGGTCGGCGTTCTCATTGATGGTCACAGCCGCCGTGGTATGGGGTACATAGAGAAAGCAGGTCCCCTCTGATATCCCCGATTCCTCCACCACCCTCTCCACCTGAGGCGTGATATCGACCAGTTCCGTCCTCGAGCTGGTCTTGACCTCTATCTCCTTGGTAATCATCTCTCTTCCACCTTACGTATTGAAAATTTGAAGGTCTCTAAAGACCTCCTCTAACCCCCTTATCTCCCCTATATGATAATCTGCCTCCGCCATTCTCCCCGTCCCCACGTGGATAGTGGTCATCCCTAATTCCCTGGCCGTCATCAGGGTGGGGGGATGGTCATCCACCATGATGCACTCCATCCCCGCCACCCCCATGTATCCTAGTACCTTTTGGAAAGAGGAAGGATGGGGTTTGGGTATATAATTTACAAAGGCAATGTCGAAGATATAAGGAAAAAAAGGCTCAATGCCCAAGGATTGGAGTACACGCCGTGCATGCCTCTGCGTGCCATTGGTGAAGATGATCTTCGCCAGCGGGATGCGGGCCAGGATATGAACAAGTACCTCATCCTCACCGATGACCCCCTCTAAGTCCACCTCGTGGACAAACTCCAAATAGTCCTGGGGATCTATCCGATGGTGGTTCATTAACCCGATGAGGGTGAAACCATATTCCAGAAGATATCTTCGCCTCAAGGCTGTAGCCTCCCCCTGTGTCAGGCCCAGCTTGAGCCTAAGGTACTCCTTGATCTTGTCCTCGATAAGAGGAAACAGCCCACATTCCCTGGGATAAAGGGTATTGTCCACATCAAAGAGGATACACCTCTTGACCATCGCCGTTCCTTCGCCGTTTTGGCTGACAATTATATGTCTTTTAAGGGGGATAAGCAATAGGGAGAAGGGTGATTTATTGCCCTTGCACCAGAGGGGAAATTATGTTAAAAGGCTGGAGCTTAAGAGGTAAAAACGATGAAGTTATCCCAGAGGATTCAAACGGTCAAGCCTTCCCCTACCTTGGCCATTGCGGCCAAGGCCAAGACGATGCGCGCCCAGGGGATCGACGTAATAAGCTTCGGAGCTGGGGAACCTGATTTCGATACCTCCCAACACATCAAGGACGCAGCCATCAAGGCCTTGCAGGAAGGTTTCACCAAATATACACCGGCGGGAGGGATAGACGAGCTGAAGGAGGCCATCGTCGAAAAACTCCAACGGGAAAATAGGGTACAGTATCAAAAAGAGCAAATAGTGGTCTCCTGTGGGGGGAAACACTCCCTTTACAACTTGGCCCAAGCCATCCTAGATCAAGGGGATGAGGTAATTATCCCCGCCCCATACTGGGTCTCCTTTCCCCCTATAGTAATACTGGCAGGGGGGAGACCAGTAACCATATCCACCTCGGAAGAAGAAGGATTCAAGCTCTCCCCTGAGGCCTTGGAGGAGGCGATAAGCCCTAAGACCAAGGCAGTAATCATCAACTCCCCATCTAATCCTACAGGCAGTGCCTATACCCGCGCAGAACTGGAGGAGCTGGCCGACGCAACCCTGAAGCATAACATATATATCATCTCAGATGAGATCTATGAGAAGATCATCTATGACGGCTTTGAGCATGTAAGCATCGCCTCTCTAGGAGAGAAAGTAAAGGATATCACCATCCTCGTCAATGGGGTCTCCAAGACCTATTCCATGACCGGGTGGAGGATCGGTTATACAGCGGGGCCGCGCGAGGTCATCGAGGGCATGACCAGAATTCAGAGCCAGAGTACCTCAAACCCCACCTCCTTTGCCCAGAAAGGGGCATTGGCTGCATTTCAGGGGACTCAAGAAGAGATCCCGATCATGGTGGAGGAGTATCAAAGACGAAGGAACCTCATCTGGGAATTGCTCACCTCCATAGAAGGCGTCTCCTGCTACAAACCGCTCGGGGCATTCTATGTCTTTCCTGGCATCGGGAACTACCTCGGTAAGAACTTTAAGGGAAAAAAGATCGAAGACTCTTCTCAACTAACCAGTTATTTCCTGGATGAAGCCCGGGTGGCAGTGGTTCCCGGGGTCGATTTTGGGGCGGAAGGGTATCTCCGCCTCTCCTATCCCATCTCCCCTGAGGTCATACAAGAGGGGATAAAGAGGATACGGGAGGCCTTGGCAGGGTTGGATTAGAATACCCTTTGTTTGCCCGTCTCTTTATAAAGGAAATAGTCCTTCAATATCTGGACGTGGTCAAAGGCAAGCACAGGGGGAAGTTCCTCCTTGGGGAAAACCCCTATCCCCTGAGCGTCATCCTGGGCTTGGAGGGTTCCTCCTTTTGTCCTGGCGATATAAACAGTGGTGATATTGTGCTGTCTGGGGTCGCGCTGGGGATCTGAATAGGTATAAAACTGCTCCAATAGCTCTACCTCAAGACCTGTCTCCTCTCTGGCCTCCCTTATTGCCGCCTCCTCCAAGCTTTCCCCATAGTCGCAATATCCACCAGGCAGGGCCCATTGGCGGGGTTCATTCCGGCGCAGGATCAGGACAACCCCCTCTCCCTCTTCGATGATAATATCTACCGTGGGAAAAGGATTGCAGTATTCCTTGACTACGGTACCACACTGGGGACAGCGAAGCCCGTCTCTTTTATCAGCCATCTTCCCTATAAAAAGGCGCTCACCAGCTGAGTAAGAACCAGCAGAGCTTAGGCCAAAGATAAAGAAAAACAATAACAACTAATTAGCTTCGATCCCTGTTACGCAGGTAAACAGGATGAACATACCATCATAAGGAAGGATAAGTCGAGGGAAATCCCTACCATAAAATAATGTGACTCCGCAAAAATACAGCATCACTACTGAGAAAAGTTTTGATAGGAAAGGCAAAAAACAGACCCAACTCCGTTTACCCTTTCTTAAATGTCAAATGTTTCGACCTGTCTCCCTCTTCTCCCTTGACACTAGAATCGTAGTAGCATAATATATTAGTAGATTAAGGAGGTAAGATCATGCGTACCAGCACAGTCCGTATCCCAGAGGACAAAAGGGACACGCTCAAGATTCTCGCAAGCATTGAAAAAAGAGAGATGAAGGAAATTCTATCCGAGCTTATAGACGAATACATCGAACGCAATAAAGAGACCCTCGAGCTTCTCTCCAAGCCTGAATGGCTTGAAATCATTGAAAAAGGCAAAGAAGAGGTTGCAAAAGGGATAAAGGGGAAATCTCTTGACGAGCTGGAAGATTGAGGTCAAGCCGACAGCTGAGAAATACTACCGGAGATTGGATCAAGGGACACGAAAAAGGATCAAACAAACCCTCCGCGAGTTAGAACAAGAAGAGAACCCGTTACTTCATCCCAATGTCCGGCCGTTGACAGGGAAGCTTCGAGGGAATTATCGCTTAAGAATTGGAGACTGGAGGATCCTCTTCACTGCAGACAAAGCGCAACACATGATATATGTTTACGCAATACTTCCTCGGGGAGACGCCTACTGACCAACCCTCCTGTTACACAAGTAAACCTCATGGGTTTTGATGGAAAAGGCAAAAAGCAAGACCTAACCCCATTAAAAACCTTCTGCCATCTTTTTGTATTAGAAATCGAGCTTATAACTCAAACTCTTCCTGGTAGAATTCTGTCTTAATCTTTTTTGATTCAAAGGCATTAATTTCCTCCAAGAGATCAAGATAGCTCTCAAGGTCCTGCCCATCTTGAGGATTAGTTTTTCTCATAAATGCAACGTCCTTTGAAGAAAGCAAAAGATCGGTTTCAAGCTGAAGATCTTTATTTTTTTGGTCTTTCGCCGATGATGTCATAGTATCTCTCCATCTGGCCGTATTTCTCAAAATACCTTTTGACTGTTTGCATCTCAATTTCAGGCAGGCTTATGAGGTATTTGATGTCTGCCATTTCTCTTAATGAACGTTCCGGATTATTTTTCATGGCAAAGACTTTTAGAGCAATAAGATGCTCGGGATTAACAACGGGCAATGTTAGATCACCTAAAATAAGAAGCTTTCTTGTTTCCCTAAAAATGCTTTTCGCAGTTTCCCCTTTCACATAAACAAAGTCGATTCGACCAAGGCCTGATAAGGGATGAACGTGATTGGAGTATCCAGGGGAGCAATAGACTGTCTCAAATCCGAGGGATTCCAAATTGTCAATAATTTTTTTCTGATCTTCATGCCTGACTATAAAATCAACATCCTGTGAAGCACGAACATAGCCATAGGCATGAAGAGCAAAGGCCCCTATCAGGGCGTAATCAAGCCTTTCCCGTTCAAAAAAATCTACTAAAAGTTTAAATACTTCCTTGAACTTCATCGCATTAAGCTGCTTGCCTCAATCAAAGACCCACGGCGAACAATCAACCCCTCGTCATCCAATTGACCCTCAATCAACTCAAAGAGCCTTCCCCCAAAACCCTTTTCCCCCTCGCCCGAGGAGAAATTAGATACCACGACGTTTAGTCGGCCTCAAGCTCTTTGAAGGCTTCTTCTTGCTTAATTTCTGAAGATCATCTGGTCCTGCATGGCGGGCCTTACGGATTTGAGATTTGCGCTTGGCATCCCCATATTTTTCAAACCTACCTGACATGGTGTCATCTCCCGATTTTTCAAGAATAGCATGACATAGCATGGTCGTTCAAGAATATTCGTTGTGACGATTTATATGG
>DAOVGN010000016.1 GCA_030672385.1 Deltaproteobacteria bacterium
TGAATCGCAAGGATGGCCAGCAACTGCAATTAAGCCTTTTTGAATTCGTGCCTGAAGACGAGTTCAACGAAACCGAAAAGGCAGTGGCTTGGTATCTTGAAGGACAGAAGAGGCTTTTTTTCTGGTACAGGAACCGAGCTAGGCGCGATTACGCAATACAGGGCTGGCGAAAGCATAAAATCTACCCTGACTTTATCTTTACAGCCACGGCTTCAGAAGACAAGGACGATTACGAGCAGGTATATGTGGTAGAAACAAAGGGTCTTCACTTAATGGGCAGCGAAGATACGGATTATAAGCGAAAAATGTTTTCGATATGCAATAGGGAGGCTAAATCAAGAAGCTGGACAGAACTGGGCCTTATAATGAAGGATAAAGTATTACGATTCGAAGTGTTAGCCGAAGATGAATGGCAGGCGAAATTGAACGAAATGTTGCAGGCTTAAAGGTTGCGTAAAATTTCAGACGAAAGAGAAAAAGCGGGGTTTCCAACATTTGACATTTAAGAAAGGGTAAACGGAGTTAGGTCTTGCTCTTTGCCCCACTTTTTCTTAGTCCAAAATTACGTTGTTGGCTATGTTCATTGACTCGTAGGTTCTTCCCGGGAAATAAGGTTGTGTAATAAATTAGCGAAGCAAAAAAGAGGATAATATGTTAAGATACAACACTATTGTTGGATCTGAAACTTATCCTCTTCTCATGAGGAATAAGAGGAATAAATTGAAGGAGGAGGGGTGAATTTCAAGCTCTCACGTCATGTGAAGGAGGAAATGGAGCGGCGGGCGATACCTTTACCCTTGTTGGAATCCGTTCTACAACACCCTCAACAAGTTGTTCCAGAACGGGGTGGAAAGAAAGCATATTAATCACAACTTGATTTTGGTGGTAGCAAAATTTTTTTGTTGAGGGCTATTGTAGACGAAACGGTTGATCCTGCCATTGTCGTTACGGTTTATCGAACCAGCAAGATCAGCAAATACTGGAGGACAACATGAAAGTAATCTATGATCCCGAGGTAGATGTACTTCGCATCCTTTTCAGCAATGCACCCATCGAGGAAAGCGACGAAGACAAGCCAGGTGTGATCCTTGATTATGACAAGGACGGCAATATCGTTGGGCTGGAGATATTAGATGCCTCTAGGCGGATCGGAGACCCTCGATCAGTTGAGTATGCCGTAGCAGGCTGAGTAGTGTCCAGTTGTAATGAAGGAGGATTAGGGTCATCCCTGAAATCGATGTAACTGTGAAGAGCAAATTACCCTTTTAGGGATTCCTCCATTGCAACAAAATATAGGTAGTTGAGGCCAGGTTTTGCCTTTTGCCTTTCCCATCAAAATTCGCAACATTTAGTCATTGAGGAGTGATTGTGACAAGCATAAAAATTAGGAGAGAAGACTAAAATAAAGAAGACCCTGCTATTGCAGGGTCCATTCGCCTCTGCATAGAGCAGAAGCTTTAGTCATTTAATATTATTGTAGCCAGTTTTTTAGAAAAGTCAAGTTATTTAAAAAAATAGTGTGGGGTCGGATCGCAACCTTTGACATTTATGATTGGGCAGATGGAGTTGGGTCTTGCTTTTTGTCTTTTTATGATGATGAAGGTAAACGTACTTGTTAATTGAGGAAAGGAGGAGAGAAACATGAAGGCGTTGACAATAGGACTGATACTATTTGGATTACTAGGAATAGCCGTCGTGGGAATGTGTGCAGAGAATAAAGAGGTTTCCCAGGGGGCACAGGGGAGTTCCGCAGCAAGCGAAGACGTTCTGATCCAACAAGGCCCGGCATTGATCGCAGAAGGTAACTATAAGCGGGTCTTGGATTTGATCGAAGATCTTCCATTAAAAGCGCGAAACAACATCCAGATCCGCACCCTTGAGTGCTTTGCCAATTTAAAGGGGTGGTTAAGTGTTAAAGATCAGGTTTACAAAATGAACTGGTGGGGTTTGAGGCTGAAGTTGATGTATGTGGGGGATACTGAGGCGACGCCAATGTTAGTGATCTTCTTGAAAGATAAAGACCCCTATGTGAGGAAATATGCAGCAGAGCTTTTGGGCTATATCGGTGACGAACGGGCGTTGGATGATTTGAGAGAAGTGGGGAAGAATGATAAAAACAGTGGGGTAAGGAGATATGCCAAGTGGGCCTATAAACAGATATCAGGCGGTTCTCCCGTTGCATCAGGTCTTCCTCCTCTTACGGCTCCACGAGTTCAGATACCCGTAAAGATGGAGGTGGTGGGCCCGATTGATACGAGCAAATGCATCTCCTTCGTAAACAGTACGAGTGAATTTAAGATGATGTTTTTGATCGCTCATGACTACAAAAAATACTATGCGGATTTCGAGTCATGGGCGGATATCATCATCGAACAACTGGAGACCGAGTTACAGAAAAGGGGTGTCAGGGTAATTACCCCTGCGGGCACTGCCGCAAACAGGGTGGTGATAGGAGTATTGAATTTAGAAGAGGGTGAAACTACGAACACTCGCCAAAAGCAGAAGAAGGCCCTCATGGAAAAATTAAGACTAAAACCCCTGGTAAGGATCGTTGATATCCCTGAGTATAGTAGTCTTTCGGATTTGAAAAAGAATGGGTATGAGAAGGCCGAACGATACAAAAACAATTACCAGGTGGATATGGTTCTCCATGTCAGCCAAACTGAGTCGGTCTATAATTTCAGCCTCATCGATCTCTACACGCGAAAAGTCAACGAAGTATCTATGCAGACCGAAACTGGTTTTATTGATGAGCTTACATTCGCAAAGCTCTCCAATAAGGTATTGGTCATTCAGTATCTCAACTCGGTGGTGAGCGCGAAAAAGAAGGCCTCAGGGACCAAAGAGGGGCAAGTCAAACCAGAGAGCGATTATATCTTTAACGTTTCGGTTCAGGATGCAAAGCTCATCCAAGGGGCGTGGGCAACCCGTTGTATCGTCAACGTTCTGGTTGAGAGAGACGATGGGATATGGTCTCATACGTACGAGGGCAATAACGCCTCCCCCGCTAGCATAGAAAGGGCTATCGACGGTGCCGTTTACCGGGTTGTAGAGGCGATCATAGCGGATCGTGGCTTCAGGAATGCAATATCACAATGAGGTGAGAAAAAGAGGGGGTAGGTTGCGCTTTTTGCCTTTCCCATCAAGACCCATGGAGTTTACTAAGCGAGGAGGTGATTGTGGCAAGAATAGAGATTTTACCCCCAAATTTTACAATTCAGATATCTGATCATCTTTTTGAATCAGGCTAAAAAGTGAGGATATATGAAAATTAAAGTAAAAAGAGATAAGATCATTAAAGCTGTGGAAAATCTCGAAGGGGTTGAAATCGTATTGGATAATGCGAATGATGCCAAAGAGGCAATCGATGTTATTTTGAGAAAAACGGAGCTATTTAAGAGTGATCATTACAACAAGCTGAAGGACATTAGAGTAACCTCGACCCAGGAATACGAGACATCGGCAGTGGATTATAACCTGATGTTTATGCTGGAATTCTTATTCGAGGACGATGCCACCGTGGATACGAAAGTTGCTCTCATTAAAGAATTGCAGGACTTCTTCAGTAAATTCTGATTTAAAAGTAAAAATTAAGGGATCACGTCTTGCTTTTTGCCTTTTGAGGCCGTTCCTAAAGGGTCTTTTTGAGGACCACCCATCAGAATATAAAAACCAAATTGCGTATATGTTCTAACAAGTCAGGCTTGATCATATTAATAGCTGGGTGTATAACTGCTGCCATTAAATGGTATGTATTTATCAGAATAGCAGTTCATATGGCCGTAAAATAATGCGGCTATAAGGAGGTATAATTATTAAAAAGACGCCGCAGTCTCTACGCTCGCATAGCAGAGCACAGAGCCAAACGGCGGGGAGGGTATGGATGGAGATTGTCGAAGTCACACAAGTTGACGAGGAGCTGATGTCGGCGTTTGCACGGCTGATTCCCCAACTCTCTTCATCGAGTCTGCCACCGACAGCATCCGAACTGGCCGAGATCGTCTCTTCACCTGCGACGGTTCTCTTTGTCGCCCGGGACCCATCTCGCAATGGTGAAATCGTCGGGAGCCTCACCCTGGTACTCTTTCGAATTCCAACGGGGCTTCGGGCTTGGATAGAGGATGTGGTTGTCGATTCCGATTATCGCCGCAGAGGAATCGCCGAGGCGCTAAATCGAGCGGCCCTCAAGCGAGGAGCTGATGCAGGTGCGAAGACCGTAGATCTCACTTCAAGGCCGTCACGAGAGGTAGCCAATCGGCTTTACAGCCGTATGGGTTTCGCTCAGCGCGAGACTAATGTCTATCGGTACAAGCTTGTTCCTTAAAAGCTTGCACCATGAGCGAAATCTCTAACGAGCACTTGCATAGAACCGGGTTTCAGCGCTCTCCGCTGAAGGCCATGATAGTTTTACATTGGGAATATATCATGTTCCCTATCGTCTTATTTGCGGGGATTTTTTTGTTTCTTGTTGTTACTTTAATTCATGATTCTCTATTGACAAACTAGCATTTTATCTTATACTTTACAAAAGGTAATAAAGACATGGGAGGTAGTTTCGTACCTAAAGAAATTAAGAAGGTTGCTATCATTGGTAAGTATACCAGGGATAGATTCAAGAGTAAGCGTGACGAAAGAAGTTAGAAGAGGTGTCCAGGGCAATGTCGATAGTCGCTACGAATAATTAAGACAAATAAATAAAGGAGGGATAATTATGGTAGCATGGACAATAGTTGTTTTGGTATTAGCAGCCGCAGGCTTAGTCGTGAACTACGCATGGAAGACGCCTGTTCAGCTATCGCTACATGACATTGTATTATTCTTACTAGCGTTGGGTATATTGGTGAGGATTAGGTTCAAAACTAAAGAGGGTGAGAAGGAAAGACTAGAACAAACAGTCGGAGAATTGGCTGCTAAGAAGAAGAAAAAGTAAAGTCGTTAACTCTTTGATCTTATTTTACCATTATAACCATCCCCGGCAATTAAGAGACCCCTCTTGAGGGGCCCTTTAATTGCCGCCCTTTCACACAATAAATAAGGATTCAGTTATTTTTTCCCTTCTTTCTGAGGGACGGAGGTTGGTGGCGTCTCTTTCTTCTCGTCTTCACTAGGGGGAGGAGGACTACTTTTGGGAGGGGTTATATCTTCATCAGGGGTTGTCTTTTCTTTCTCGGCCTCACCAGGAGGAGGACTACTTGGAGGAGGGGTTATACCTGCGTCAGGGGTTGTCTCTCCCTCCTTGGCCTCGCTCTGGGGAGCAGGAAGGGGACCTTTCATGTCCAGGCAGAAACGATTTACCTCATTCGCTACTTCAAAACCATCGAGGGGGACGTTGCCCTCGTTGTAGGCCCGCTGGATATCTATGATTACATCCATGATCTCTTCCACAGTGACTACCTTGTGAGGGTCCCCATAGCTCCAATCCTCACCGGGGGCGATACCCAAGGCCCTAAGATGGACAAACGCTTCTTCACAGATCAAACTTTCTCCCATCTTCAAAGTGGTAATGAGGCCCATGGCCAACTCACACTGAGTCACTTTGACCCCTTCACACCCCTTAACACTGACAATGTTGATGGTATCCTTCTTGACCTTCTCCGCTTTACCTTGCGACACAACGAGGGAGATAAAGGAACAGAGGATTAGGATAATAAAGAATGATATTCTGAGAAGGCGGTTTGTAAAATCCATCGCTTCCTCCTGGCCGCAGTCTTTGACGGCCGCCCAATTATTACCAAATTAAGAGAGATTTGTCAAGAAAATTTAGAAGTTCTCACCTGTAGCCCCCAAAGAGGTCCTGATTAATCTTAATATCAACCCCCTTCTTTATCGCATTGACCCATCGCTGAAGGAGCTCTCCCTGCTTCAGGCTGTGAAGCCTCTTACGGTAGGCATTTTTCTCCTTTTCATACTCATTGAGGGTTGCCCTCTTTACCCCGCGGAGCTTGATCACAAAATAGGCATCGGTCGCTTCAGCCACCTCCTTAGGCCAGGGCTCTTCAAGGGTCAAGGTGGCGACCTCACCGGCATATATGCCCAGTGGCCCTATGTGGGGGGGCGAGGATGAACTCCTCTTGAAATATCCTGTCTCCCTCACTCTCAGACCGTTTGCATTTAACAATTTTTTAAACCCCTTCCCCTCCCTCCAGGCTGTGAGAAGAGTCTGGGCGGTGTTTTGGGCCAGCTCCTTGGCCAGCAAGGAGGCCAGGTCTTCCCTGACCCTCGCTTTTACCTCCTTCAGGGGAGGGATCTGCGGGGGTAGTCTGTCGATCACTTGCAGGACGAAGTAATCCTCTCCATCCTGGAAGGCGGAGGAGATCTCATCCTTGCCCAAGGTGAAGGCGATGGAAGAAAACTTCTTTCTGATTCCCAACCCTATTAGGGGCTTCCCTGGTTTGAAGGGTCCTGCTTTCCTTACCTGAAGCCCCTCTCCTTCGGCATAGGCCCTCAATTCGCCCTTCTTTTTCGCCTTGTAGGCCGCATCCTCAGCATGGATGGCGGCCAAATCTTTGGACTTTTCATTCTTTATATGGGACTTTATCTCCCCCTTTACCTTCTCTAAGGCCCTTACCTTCACCTCTTGTACATCTTCTGCCTTGACGATATGTAGGCCGTGGCGGGTCCTCACCAGGTTGCTTATCTCACCCTTGCGGAGGTGAAAGACCGCCTTTTCCAGGATGGGTTCCATCTCCCCCTGCGAGAAATATCCCAGGTCTCCCCCTTTAGAGGCAGAGGGATCATCAGAGTACTTGCGTGCCAGGGCAGCAAAATCCACGCCCCTGCGGGCCTCGGCGAGGACCTTTCTGGCCCTTTTTCTGACCTTGGCTACCTCATCAGGTCCGGCCTCGGGACTTACCTTAAAGAGGATGTGCCTGACCCGCACCTTTTTGGGTCTGCGATACCGCTCTATGTTCATCTCATAATACTCTAGAATTTCTTGGGGAGAGACCTCGGCCTCCTTTAGGTATAATTTGGGGGAGAACTTCAGATAGACGACCTTCACCTGGGGAGGTGTGCGGAACTCTTCCCTGTGTTCTGCATAGTAGCTTTCCAGTTCACCCTGGGTGATCTTGGCCTTCCTTTTAAAGGCGTGGGGGGAGACCCTGATAAAGTCCAGGTTGATCCTTTCGTTTTCCAGAAAGTAAAGCTCTTGCACCTCCTCCTCTGGGAGAACTACGGCCGTATCTCCGGTAAGTTCCTCCATGCGCCTAATCGTCAACTCCCTGAGGATCATTTCCTCAAAAGCTCCGGGTTCCAGGCCGCTGCGCCTCAATGCCTGGAAGTAGAGATCACGCTCAAACCTCCCATCCCGCTGAAAGGCGGGGTATTGCAGGATGGCCCCCCTCAATTCCTCTTTGCTCACCAAGAGCCCAATCTTTTGGACCCCCTGCATGATGAGGGCTGTATTGATCAATTGATCCAGGACCTGTTGCTTTATATTCATCTTTTTGAGAAGGTCAGGGGAGAGCCGCTCTCCGAAGATCCTCGTATAATATTCCAGCAGGTTGTTATACGTGCGGTCGAACTCCCCGATAGTGATGTAATAATCCCCTACGGTGGCCACCACCGTCCTTTTTTTGCTCTCGATACTACCCACACCCCAGAAGATAAATACTACGATGATCAGACCGAGAAGGATCTTGATAATCCAAGAGGTGGCATGGGCTCTCATAAATTTAAGCATAATCCTACCTCCTTGACGGTTAAGATCTTCCAAAAAATAAATGATAGTCCGGGAAAAAGCAACTGTTTTCTATGAGCGCGTCCCCTCGTGCAAGTATCCTTGGGGCGACCATAAAGGCAGAGTCTACAAATTCGTTTTAAATGTGCTTAACTTATGCTATTGTTATATAATACTAAAGGAGCTACCTTACCCTCGTATTGGACTGCTATGCCCAAAAAGAAGGCCTATTTGATCCATGCCACCGATAAGTCCTTGGTGATCTCGGAACAGCCCCCCTTTCCCTTCCCTGTCCTCGGAATTACCACGGTGGCCGCCCTCTTTCCCGAAGAGGAATGGGAGGTTACGGTGGTGGATGAGGATGTAGAACCGGTGGACTTGGATGCGGAGGCCGATCTGGTGGGAATCTCTACGCTGACCATGAATTCTCCTCACGCCTATGAGCTGGCCGATCACTTTCGCTCCCGCTGGGTCCCCGTGGTGATGGGTGGGTTGCACGTCACCTATGAACCAGAGGAGGCCCTGAAGCACTGCGACTCTGTGGTGATGGGAGAGGCAGAAGGGGTAATGCCGAGGCTCTTGGCTGATTTCGCCGAGGGGGTCTTGAAGATGACCTATCTTTCACCCAATCAGCCACCTCATTTTGGAAGACCTTATGCCCGCCGAGAACTCTTGCGACGGCACCACCATCGATACCTATTCGCCATCCAAGCCACCCGGGGGTGTCCTCACAAGTGCGAATACTGCTCGGTGCCTCTCTTTTTCGGCTACCAATACCGACCCCGTCCTGTGCAGGAGGTAGTGGATGAGATCAAGGAGGTATCGGATTCCTATTCTAGGCTCAATGTATTCTTCGTCGACGATAACATCGGTGCGACCCCCCAGTACGCCAAAGAGTTGTTTCGTGCCCTGATCCCCCTCAAGATCCACTGGGCCAGCTTCGCCTCGCTCAAGATGGCAGAGGACCCAGAACTCTTGGATATGGCGGCAAAGAGCGGATGCAGGCAGCTCTTTATAGGCTTCGAGTCCCTAGAACAGAGCAACCTCGATAAGGCGGGAAAATCCTGGGTCAGGGCAGAGAAGTTCACACAGCACGTGCGCGCAATCCATCAGGCAGGGATCATCGTTCAGGGGGCCTTTATATTTGGACACGACGGCGACACAAAGGATATCTTCCGCCGCACAGTGGAATTCGTCCAAAAATCGGGGATGGAAATACCGGTCTTTGTAATCCTCACGCCTTATCCGGGTACCCTATTGCGACGACGTCTTAATAAGGAAGGACGTCTCCTCCCTGGCGATGGTTGGCGCAACTATGATGGAAACCATGTCCTCTTCCGCCCTGCCCTAATGGCCCCGGAAGAACTCCAGGAGGGCTATTTTTGGGCCAAGAAGTATTGCTGTGCACCCCGCTCCATCTTTTCCCGGCTCAGCCGTAGCCCCCTCAAGCATTTCCCGCTTGCCCTGGTCCTCAACTTCTCTATGTGGCGGAGTAAGATGCGTCAGATTAAAACCATGTGGAAAGGCCCCTTGCTGGCACCAGAGAAGTGGTAGCCCTCAGATAGGTCGTACCACACTCTGTCATTACGTTCACAGCGATTTTAAGGGAATTTATGAAGTCTTTTTCCATATCCCTGGGATTTCCTTCCCGCAGAACTTACATCTCCCTTTTACCACATTGTTGGCGAGGATGAAGTATCCTCTCCTGGCGATGAGCACCTTTTTGCAGTGAGGGCAGTAGGTGTTTTCTCCCCTATGCCCGGGTACATTTCCTACATAGACATATTCCAGGCCGACGGAGAGGGCCACATCCCTTGCCTTCTCCAGGGTCTCCACCGGAGTAGGGGGGAGATTGCGCAACTTATACATGGGGTAAAAGCGGCTGAAGTGGATGGGGACATCGATACCGAGCTCCTTCTTGATCCAGAGACACATCTGCCTCACCACCTGCATATCGTCGTTCTTGGTGGGGATTATCAAGTTGACCAACTCCAGGTGGATCCCCTTGCGCCTCAAGGTCTTGATGGCCTGCAGGACGGGGTGTAGGTTACCTTCTGTCATCTCCTGATAGAAATCCTCGGTAAAACCCTTCAGGTCTATGCAGGCGGCCCCCAGATACTGGCAGAGGTCTTCCAAGGGTTTGGGGTTGATGTAACCGTTGGAGTGATAGACGCTCAGGATCCCCTTCTCCTTGGCCAGGACAGAGACATCGTACATATATTCGAAGAAGATGGTTGGTTCTACATAGGTGGAGGCAATGGTGAGGCACTGATGTTCATGAGCCATATCCACGACCTTGGCTGGGGGGAGCCGGAAATTGAAGGTCTTTTCCGGTACCTCCTGAGAGATCTCCCAATTCTGACAGAACTTACAATCGAAGTTGCAGCCCGTGGTGGCGATGGAGAGGGAAGGGGTCCCT
Organism: Deltaproteobacteria bacterium; assembly: GCA_030672385.1. Taxonomy (GTDB): domain Bacteria; phylum Desulfobacterota; class B13-G15; order B13-G15; family RBG-16-54-18; genus DAOVGN01. The sequence continues at coordinate 10,098 of DAOVGN010000016.1, forward strand.
GGGAGGACGTGGAAAAAGGGTTTCTTCTCTATGGGGTCTACGTGTACCGCACAGGGATTCCCATAGACGAGGCTGTAAAGCTTTCCCTTCCTGTTCTCCCTTACCTCACAATAGCCCCTTTCCCCTGAGGAGATCACGCACTCCCGAGGGCAGAGGAGGCATTGGACTTCTCCACCAGCGAGGGGTTGAAAATAGGGGGAGAGCTTCGTCCCCACCAGCCCCCACTCACCCTCCAACCTTCCCCTTCCCTGAGGATATGCGTCCTTGCTAAATAGTGGGCAAGAGGTCAGGGCGAGGCAAAAGAGACCCTTACCACAGGTCGCTAAAAATTCCCTCCTAGATAGCCTTTTTGTTTCCATAATGGCCTTCACCTATATCACATAATAGTATCGCCAACTAAGGCAGCAATCAAGGACAAGTTTACTGTTGATCAAAAGCATGGCTGTCGTTGACTGATAGGCTAGTAAGGTGTTATTCTGATATTTCAGGGAGATAGAGGTGACGAAGGGAGAAAATTTTAAGAAGATAACGGTGGTGGAGAATAAATTTGAGGCGGACCTCATCGCCCAGAGCCTCAAACAGGAGGGGATTCCCTTCATGATTCGTACCTATCATGACACCGCCTACAATGGCATCTTCATCCCCCAAAAGGGGTGGGGAGCAATCATGGTCCCTGAGAAACAGGAGGGGCAAGCCCTCGATATCATCGCCGAGCTACGCAAGGCACTGAAGAAAAAAGGGGATATCTGATAGATCTCCCCTTTAAACCCCCCCAATCTTGTCTCCTAACTCATGAGTTCTATCACATGCATTACCTTTTGGGGCATTCCCTTTTGGATGGTGTTGTCGATCAACTGGATCATACACCCTGGGCAGGCGGTAACCACGATATCCGCCCCAGTGTCGGCGATGTCATTCATTTTCTGTTCGGCTATCTTCTTGGAGAGTTCGTAGTACTGGATGTTGAAAGATCCCCCCATCCCACAACATCGATCTGGCTCCCTCATCTCCACCAACTCCACCCCCGGCAAGGATTGGATGATCGCTCTGGGCTGAGCGGAGATGTTTTGGTACCTCACATGGTGGCAGGGATCGTGATAGGTGACCTTGGTCCCTTTCGGTAGGCTGGTCTTAAATGCCTCAAGTGGCGGCTTGAGGATATCGACGATAAATTCGGTGGTATCCTTTACTTTGTCTCTGAACGCCTTATACCTCTTCTCCCTTTCTGGGGTATCAGCTAGGTAGGTGGTATACCCTTCCTTAAGGGCTGAGCTACAGGTAGCACAGGAGGTGACGATGTAATCAATATCCTCCAGCTTTTCAAAGACCGAGACGGTCTTATCGGCCATCTCCCTGGCGGTCTTGAAATCCCCACTGCCGAACACGGGCATTCCACAGCACCCTTGTTCTTTCGGGAAGTAGACCTCGACCCCCTGGCTGGTGAGAAAATCTATCGTCTTTTTCCCCACATCGGGAAAGATATAATCAGTCGCACAACCGGCAAAAAAGGCGATCCTCATCTTCGTCTTTACCCCTAGGGGAGGGGAGATGACCTCTGGGTATTCATCCCGCAGAAATTTGTGGGCTACCTCCGGGATCTGCCTCCCCTTACTCAGCGCCGAGAGGAACGTGGGGAGGTGTCGAATCTTTCCTTCGGTTTTGGGCAGGAGTTTTTGCAGTTTAGAGGCTACTTTCAACACCTTGCCAAAGAGCCCCCTCTTTGTCAGGAGATTTTCGAAGACCACCTTCTTGGCAAAAGGCAGACCTTTATTTGCTACGATGTCAGCTCGAGCCGCCAACGTGATGATAGCAACATCTACCTTAGCTGGGCAAAATTGGGCACACCTATTACACGTGAGACACTGGCTAAAGCGCTCTTCTAAATGCTTCCAATTAAATTCCTTACCTTCCAGGAGTTCCATAGCAAGAATATTCCTGCCCCGTGCCACAATAGGTTCCGTGTGGATCTCCCGGTAGATAGGGCAAAAATACATACAGAATCCACACTTCATACACTGCTCAACTTTATCCTGAAACTTGGTCAAATTTTCTAGTTTCATTTTTAACCCTCCTAACTGTCTTAAAAACCAACTTACTATAACACCTCTTCCCTGTTTAGTCAAATGGGTTTTTCTTGACAACCTCTATGGTATTATTGTAGTTTCTATCTCTCGTCTTAAGGGGAGGATATATGCATGGTTTTCTTATTATCTTAGTCACAGCCTCCTCTGAACAAGAGGGAGCTACAATTGGCAGGGCCTTGGTTGAAGAGGGCTTAGCAGCCTGTACCAATATCATTCCCCGAATTCGCTCTGTCTACCGATGGAAGCAAAAGATCTGGGATGAAGCAGAAACACTTCTTATCATAAAGAGTAGAGAGGAACTGTTTGAGCGGATTAGGGATCGGATAAAAGAACTTCATAGCTATGAGGTTCCAGAGATCACCGCAGTGGGGCTGGCAAAGGGAGATCCCGCTTACTTACAATGGATAGAAGAAGTAACCTATAAAGGAGATTGAACATGGGAAGTGTATTGAAAAAGAGGCGGAAGAAGATGAGAAAGCACAAACACAAGAAGCAGCTTGCCAGAGACCGCCACAAGAGAAAGCGTTAAGCAGTAACCTTTCATGAGATCCTTTTTGCCTAATGTAATCCTTTTCTTGTTGACCATTATGTCTACCCTCATTATTGGGGGCCCTATTTATTCTATCTCGATCATGACCATCCTCTTGGCACATGAGATGGGGCATTACCTAGCGAGCCGTAAGTACGGAGTGCCCTCGTCACTCCCGTACTTTATTCCTCTTCCCCTTCCACCCTTTGGCACCCTGGGGGCCGTAATAAAAATGAAGGGGATCATCCCCCACCGGAAGGCCCTCTTTGACATCGGGGTATGGGGCCCCTTGTTCGGGCTCTGCCTGGCTGTGCCAGCAGTCGTGGTAGGACTCCTCTTATCCGATGTAGTGGATGTATCTCAGCTACCGCCAGAAAGTCTTGTATTGGGAAACTCCCCTCTGTTTTCCTTTTTGCAAAGGTCAGTTCTGGGATACCTTCCGCCCAATACCGATGTGGTGTTGCATCCCATCGCCTATGCTGGTTGGGTAGGGCTCTTCATAACCGCCTTGAACCTCTTGCCAGCAGGACAGTTAGATGGAGGGCATATTATCTACTCCATTTTTGGTCGACACAGCAAGTCTATCTTTCGTCTTACCTTATGTGGAATGGCCATTATATGTCTGATCTATAATTTGGGATGGTTATTGTTGGTGTTCTTCTTGTTGTTGATCGGCTTCAAACACCCCCCTCCCCTCGATGATGTTACCCCATTGGACCGAGGCAGAAAGCTTACCGGGGCCCTAGCCTTCTTTATCTTCTTCACCTCCTTTACGCCAATACCATTTCCCTCTTTCGCTGTGGGGATACAGGAGGTCTTTAAGTCATGGCTGAATCTATGAGCAGAGTAGACCTACACGTACATACCACCGCTTCTGATGGAACCATGAGTCCTACCGAAGTGGTACGATACGCTAAAGAAAAGGGGCTAAGGGCCATGGCTATTACCGATCATGACACAGTGGAGGGGATTGAAGAAGGTGTGCAGGAGGGAGAACGGTTAAACCTTGAGGTGATCCCCGGGGTAGAGTTGAGTGTAGATTTCCCCAAGGGTACCATGCACCTTTTGGGATACTATATCGATCCCAATTGTGCAGAGTTGGCGGACAAACTGGTGGTTGTCCAGCAGGCTAGGGCAGAGAGAAACATCAAAATGATCAAGAAGTTACAAGGGCTGGGGATCGAGATAGACTTTTCGGAGGTGAAAAAGTTCTCTGAACACGGGCAGATTGGCCGTCCTCACTTCGCCTACATCATGGTCCAAAATGGTTACGCAAGGAATATTCAGGATGCCTTTGATCGCTTCCTTTGCAAGGGGGGACCGGCCTATGTGGAGAAGCTCAAATTCCCCCCTGAAGAGGCAATAGGCTTTATCATCAAGGCCGGAGGGATAGCGGTCCTGGCCCATCCCTTCACTCTCAACCAACCCAAGGAGAAGGAATTGGAAGACTTGGTAGTGGAACTGAAAGAAAAGGGGTTGGAAGGGATAGAGGTATACCACCCAGAGCACACAGAAGGGCAGAAGAGGTTCTACCGATACCTGGCACAAAGGCACGGGCTCTTTATCTCGGGGGGGAGCGATTTTCATGGTTTGACCAAAGGGGGAGTGGACCTGGGGAATGGTTATGGAGACATGGGACTCCCTTATAGCATGGTAGAGGAGCTTAAAACAAGAAGGAGAGTTCGGTTCGCAGGTATATAACCTTTCATAAATGCAGAGAGGAGGAGGTGAGAATGTGATGAAGGCCTATATTTTGGTCAGTTTGGTTCCTGGGCTGGAGGCCAACACAATCCCGCAGATGGTCATCAATCAGATTCGGGGACTGCAAGGGGTGCAAACCACAGAGACCTTGATCGGCGGGGTAATCTAGGATCAACGAGATGAGTGGAAGGGAAAGGTCCCTTTCTGATATAGAGAAGGGGGGAAAACAATTGGTCATGTTGGGTGGAAAAGGTGGAGTAGGCAAGACCACCTGTGCGGCAGCCATCGCCCTCCACATGGCTGAAGCGGGAAGGAAGACCTTGATCCTCTCCAGCGACCCCACACCATCCCTTTCTGATATCTTTGAGATATCTGTAGGAGCCCAAGAAACCCCCATTCCGCATACACCCAATCTTACAGCCTTGGAGATATCCTCAGAGGTCGTCTTACGAAAATGGAAAGGACGTTTTGGTCCAGAAATCTACGAAGTAGTATCCTCCTTTGCCGATCTGGACTATGACTTTGTTCTAGAATATGTGGGTGGGGCGCCAGGGATAGAGGAAGAATATATGCTCTACTACATAATGGACTTGGTAAAGGAGGGAAGATACGATCTGGTGGTATGGGACACCGCCCCGGCAGGACATACCCTGCAGCTGCTTCACCTTCCTGAGATCTTTTTGCGACACCTGGAAGGGGCGACCAAATTCTATCTAAACCTCTATAGTTACCTGGAGCGGGCGAAGGAGGCGGTGAAGTTGCAAAAAGGAAAGAGGTCACTTCTGGAGATCATCTCCGGATGGCAGGCCCTATCCGGGGAAATCATCGCCTTCACTAGGGATGAGCGCTATACAGAATACATCTTGGTTACCATCCCCGAGGCCCTGGGGGTCAAGCAGACGGAGCGCATCATCCGGGACTTCGATATCCATGGGCTGCCGGTCAATTACCTCATCACCAATCATGTCGTCGAGGAAGCTGACTGCACCTTTCATCGGATGAGAAAGGAGATGCAGTCTCACTATATTAAACTCCTCTCTGAACAATATGGTGACCGCCTCCACCTGATCTTTCTCCCCCTTTCCCCCTATGAGATTAAAGGAATAGAGAGGATACGAAGGGTATCACATTTTCTCTTTAGCTAGTGGTGGCTTGAGAATCTGACGTACAGACCTTTTTCCAATCGACCTCCATGATTACATCCCCTTCAGTGGAGACATAGACCAATTCCCTTCCCCTGCTGCCTCTGATTACTTCCAGGAGTATCTTTCTTACTTCATCTTTCTTGATTAACTTCAGATACTGGATTAGAAACCTGAGCCTATCCCTCATATCCATAAAGAGAGGAGTGGATGTATTTAATTGCACCAGTTCCTTCATGAAACCACGTGGAGGGATTTCCTTGTCCAACTGGATGTCGTCCATATCTACGAGGCCAAATCTCCACGTGTTATCCTCCTCTTTCACCATGATGTTGCAGGTCTTAAGGTCCCTATGGGCGATTTTTAGCTGATACAACGTGGCCATAAAACCTGCCAGGACTCTTAAGAAAGCCCTCTTTTTGGCCCCTTCATACAGGGAGGAGATTCCGAAAGTCCTTACCATATATCGGTCAAGCTCAACATAGCCAGGAGGGGTCTCCATGATGAGGAAGGCCTTTTGAGTGAACCCCCACCTTCTCCGTTCCAGCAGGGCCAAAGGTGTAATCCCTTCAATACCCCTTACCACCAACCCATTGCCCATCAACCATCCCTTCCAAGCCTTGGATCTCCTAAGAAGCCCCTTACATCTTGATAGCTGGTTTTCGGAGCGATACTCTTTCACGCAGATCCTTCTTTCCATAAATTCGAAAAGGGTGATAGCGGTACGGCGATCATCTTTGATGAATCCCTCCTTTTGTGCGGCCACAATATCCTGGTGTTTCTCTATTATTTCCAGCAACCCATCTGGTTGCCAATCCCTCTTTGCCCATATCCGCCAGCACTCCCTCTTGGTGACATAAAACCCCCCACTGTTTTTGAGGCACCTCTTCGTCCTACTCTTCATATGGCGACGATAGATCCTATCTTCCAGCCTTTCGATCTTGTCCAGAATCCTCGCATCTTTTCCTTTAAGTGTATCCCGTTCCTCATCATACAGCCGCAGAAACTCCTCTTTAGCACCTGCGGTCAGCCATGGTCTAATAGAGTAAAAGAACTGCGCCAGGTTCCAGAGCCGCCTTCGCTCAGAGATCCTCCTCAGAGATTTGGAACGATGGAGGTCAATTACGTATAACTCTTCTTTGTCCCGCTGCACCAAGATATTGCCGGCATGTAGATCTTGATGAAAGAGACCGACCCCATGTGCTTTTCTAATCAATCGGGCGGCGCGGAAGATATAGCCCTCCTGCCCTTCCTCATGTGTCAATTCTATCAAGGGTAGAGAAGGGGAAATGGCCTGGGTGATGAGGAAGGCGTCCTTTAAAACCCCATTCTTTCGCCTCTCACCCATGGCCAAAGGAGCGGGGGTGGGAATTCCCCTGCGCAGTGCAAGATGGGCCATTTCCCATTCCTTCCGGGCCTTGGAGGGGGCAAGGAGGTACTTTAATCCTTCTTTTACCCCTCTTGTCTTATATCTCTTCAGGAAGAGACCTCCCTGAGGGCCTGAGATGATCGTGGCCGTCCGAACAGGGGAATCCTTTATCACCTCTTGAGAGGGAGTCTTGAGGAGGAACTCCTCTGGATCATCTAATAAGGGGAGGGGGAGCCTTTTATCGGCACCCTCAGCAATGGTCCA
>DAOVGN010000046.1 GCA_030672385.1 Deltaproteobacteria bacterium
GGAGGCCGCCTGTTCATAGCGGAGAGAGCCCTCCACCACTGGCCGGAAGGCGGGATGGTAGGGACCGGCCACAATGGGACCTTTTGCCTCCAAGGAGGGGGTGGGCTGCAGCCCAACCCTGATTACCGGGATCTTGGCCTGACAAAACCTCTGCAAGGCCCCCTTGGTGAGGGTTATCGCCTCTTCTAAAGTAATCGGGCGATACCGCCCTTCCTGAAACCACCTCTCCAATACCGTCCCTTTGATCACCAGGGTAGGGTAGATCCGGACAAAGTGGGGCCTCATCCTGATCACCTCCTCTACGGTAGAGGCGAACCTCTCCGGTGTGTCTCTTGGCAGGCCGATCATGAGCTGGACCCCTACCTCAAAACCCCTCTGATGTAGCTCCTTTACTGCCCTCTTAACCTCCTTCCCCCCATGTCCTCTCCGGGTAGCCCTGAGGACCTCGTCATCCATGGACTGGACCCCCAACTCAACGGTGGTTACCTTTCCCGCCTTTAGGGTCTCCATGATTTCAGAGGAGATATAATCGGGTCGGGTGGACACCCTGAGGGAATGAACTTTCCCATCCCCTACAAAGGGAGCGACGCTGCGCAAAAGCCCCTCTTGGGTCTCCGCAGGCAGGGCGGTGAAACTCCCCCCATAAAAGGCCACCTGCACCATTCGGACCCCGCTTCTTTTGCGTACACCCACCCTCAGGTACCACTCGATCTCTCTGTGCACCTCCTCAGGGCTGGGGAGGTTGGAGGCAGGGCGGGCTATCCGGTTTTGATCGCAATATACACACCTGTAGGGACATCCGAAATGAGAGATGAAGATGGGGATTATGAATCTCTTGTCTTTCACCTTTTAATCCTTCCTAAAGGCCCTTAAGGCCTCTTCGGCCGCCCTTTGCTCGGCCTCCTTTTTGCTCCCTCCCCTTCCCCTACCATAGAGCTTTCCCCCGATGGAGATGATCACCTCAAAGGTCTTGTCGTGGTCTGGACCCTCCTCTGCGGCCAAGATATATTGTGGGGTGGTATTCAGATATTTTTGGGTATATTCCTGGAGGTTGGTCTTGAAGTCATCGTCCTTTAATCCCCCTTTCATCTCCTCTAAGAGGGGGGTGTATAATTGTTCTATCACCCGGAAGACCTCCTTATACCCGCCATCCAGATAAACGGCGGCCATCAATGCCTCCATTCCACCGGTTAGGATGGAGTCTTTCTCCCTCCCCCCGGTCTCCTCCTCACCCTGGCCCAGGCGCAGAGTCTCTCCCAATCCAACCCCTCGGGCAAGGGAGGCCAGGGTGGCCTCCTTGACCAGAGAGGCCCTCGCCTTGGATAGTCCCCCCTCGGGGAGATGAGGAAAGCGGGCCAGCAGAAGAGTACTCACCACCAATTCTATCACCGAGTCCCCCAGAAACTCCAGCCTCTCATTATCCTCCCCTTCTCCGTTTTTCTGATATAGGTAGGATCGATGGGTGAGGGCCTGGAGCAAGAGGTGAGGATTCCGGAAGTGATAAGAGACCCTTTCTTGTAAATTCTTTAACAGAGACAACCTACAAACCCCCATGAGGTTTTACCTCTTCCCCGCTCATGAAAATGCCAGGTTCCCTCATTTAGGCTCAACTTTGAGGGGGCACGGTCCCCTGAAGTAGGGCCGAGAGAAGGGTTGAATCATGAAACATTATCCAGCGTTCCTTCATACCCTAATATTCTACGGTAAACTTGTATATCAAATCGACACCGCGATGTCAAAGAGGGGAAATTTGTTGACTTGGTGAGGGTATTATCCCTAGAATAAAGATTGAATGTCTATTTTCCCTGCTGCTATCCAGGAGAGAGCGCTTGCCCTAGAGAAGGTCGCAGAGGCATTGGAACAGCGGTATGGTGTCCCGCACAAAGATCCTCCCTCTGACCCCTTGGAGGTATTGATCTCCACCATCCTCTCCCAAAACACCAATGACCGAAATCGCTATCTAGCCTATGCGAAGTTGAAAGAGCGATTCCCAACCTATGAGGCCATCTTGGCGGCAGATCAGGAGGAGATAGCCCAGGCCATCAAGGTGGGGGGGTTGGCCCAGCAGAAGGCGGGCAGGATAAAGGAGATCCTTTGTTGGGTGCGGGAAAGGTGGGGTAGGGTGACCCTCTCCCCTATCTGTGAGATGGGGACGGAGGAGGCTATGGGGGTCCTTCTAGGTTTGAGGGGGGTAGGTCTCAAGACTGCCAACTGTGTATTGGCCTTCGGTTGCGGTAGGGATGTCTTCCCGGTGGACACCCATATCCTGAGGGTCACCAAGCGGTTAGGGCTGATCCCCGCCAACGTGACGGCAGAGAGGGCCCATAAACTCTTGGCCCCTTTAGTCCCAATTGGCAAGGCCATCTCCCTGCACCTCAATCTCATCAGATATGGAAGGGAGATCTGTCGGGCCCGGCAGCCCAGGTGTGGTCTATGTCTCTTTCCGGAACTTTGCACCGTCCCTCTGGAGGCAAGAGGTGAAAGAAGACTGGCTCAGAGATAAAGGAAGTCCCTGCGGGATCGAGGAGCTCCTGCACCTGACGAAAAGGGCTTGGAAGAGTGGAGGGGGGCTCCATGTCTCAGGATTGGAGGGGGGAGCCAAGGGTTTCTTCATCAGCCTCTTGCGCAGGCAGTGCTCTTCATTGCTGGTTATCACCCCTGATCAAGATGGGGCTGAGGCCTTGTGGGAGGATGTCCTCTTCTTTACCACCCCTGAGGAGAAAGAAGGAGTCCTTCTCTTTCCCTCCGATGGCATCCCCCACGGGGACCTCCTACCCACTTGGGGTTTATATGCGCAAAGGATGAAGGTGTTGCGGATGCTCTGTGAGGGGAGGGGCCCCGTGGTCGTCGCCCCTATCCAAGGGCTCTTGACCAAGGTAATCTCCAAGGATCTCCTTTTTTCATCCCTGATAAGGATCGAGGTTGGGCAGGAGAGGGACAGGGAAGCCCTGGTAAGGGAGCTCATATCCTTGGGCTACACTCGGGTGGAGATGGTGGAGGAGAGGGGGGAGATGAGCCTGCGCGGAGGGATTATGGATATCTATTCCCTTGATCAGGATCTCCCCATCAGGATAGAGTTTTTCGGCGACCAGGTGGATTCTATTCGCACCTTCGATTTGGAGAGCCAAAGGTCATTGGGACAGGTCGAGGAGGCAGTCATAACCCCCCTGGAGGTGGAAGGTGAGGGTGTCCTCTTCGACTATCTTCCGTCCCAGACACCCGTCCTGTTTGACAGCCCCCTGGAGGCCGAGAGGGAGGCAGGAGAATTTTGGGGGCAACTGAGCAGATACGGGAGGGAAGGTCAGTATCTTCCGCACCAGACGGCTATGAGCATGATAAGGCAGAGGCCGAGGGTGGAGATCGGTGGATTAGAGATGGTTGCCCCGGGGGACCGATCCACGCCTCGGGCCACCCTGCTTGCCTCTTCCAATGAGGAGCTCAAGAGAGAGATCAGGACAGCCGGTCTGAGGGTCTTGGCGCAGCAGGTCCAGGAGTGGTTAAAGGGGGGATGGGCGGTCTATATTGTTGCGCAGACACCAGAGCAGGGAAAAAGATTGGGAGAGATCCTGGAGGACTTGGGGTTGAAGGTGCTGTTGAGAAACGTCTTTCCCTCCCATCCCTTGAGGGATCGTGGCCTACTGACCATCGTGGTTGGGGACCTCAAGGTTGGTTTCCGCCTCCCCTCGGAGGGGCTGGCGGTGGTGACCGAGGAGGAGATATTCGGTCTCAAAGGGAGGGTTGGCCGTGGCAGGCCGGCACAACCCACCCCCTTTTCTAAGTTTGAAGATCTCAGGGTGGGGGGTTATGTGGTCCATGTCGACTATGGGATAGGGCTCTATCGAGGGTTGGTGAGACTGGAGGGAGAGGGGGTGGAGAATGATTACCTCTTGATAGAGTATGAGGTCGGGGACAGACTATACGTTCCGATCGACAGGCTCAATTTGGTCCATAAGTATATTGGGACGGGAGATAGGCCACCCAAGCTCGATAGGTTAGGGGGAATATCTTGGAGGAGAACCAGGAAGAGGGTAAAACGAGCGGCCCAGCAGGTGGCCAAAGAGCTACTGGAGATCTATGCTGCTCGCAAGGCCTTTCAGGGGTTCGCCTTTTCTTCCCGGGATGCCTATTTTAAGGAGTTTGAGGCGGCCTTCGAGTATGAGGAGACCCCGGATCAGGGAGATGCTATCGAAGGGGTAATGGAGGATATGACGGAGCCTAAGCCCATGGATAGGGTGATCTGCGGTGATGTGGGTTATGGTAAGACAGAGGTGGCCATCAGGGCGGCCTTCAAGGCCGCCCTGGACAACAAGCAGGTGGCCGTTTTGGTTCCCACTACTGTCCTGGCTCAGCAACACTACCTGACCTTTACCTCCAGGCTTAAGGATTACCCGGTGGTGGTGGAGAGTCTAAGCAGGTTTAAGCCCCCTGCCCAGCAGGGGGAGGTCCTTCGACGGCTAGGGGAGGGGAAGATTGACATCATCATCGGGACTCATCGCCTCCTTCAAAAAGATGTTTTCTTTCGAGATCTGGGTCTCGTAATCATCGATGAAGAGCATAGATTCGGCGTATCCCACAAAGAAAGATTAAAAGAGATACGGAAATTGGTGGATTGCCTTACACTTACCGCTACTCCCATTCCCAGGACCCTGCAGATGTCCCTATTGGGTATAAGGGATCTGAGCTTGATAAATACCCCTCCCCCCAATCGTCAGGCCATCCGCACCTACATCCTTAACTTTGATCAAGGGGTGATCAGGGAGGCGATCTTCAAAGAGGTCGGCAGGGGTGGTCAGGTATTCTTTGTCCACAACAGGGTGAAGGATATCGAGGGGGTAGCCTCCATGTTACAAGGGCTGGTCCCCGAGATCCGTTTGGCTGTGGCCCATGGTCAAATGCGGGAGAGGGCCCTGGAAGAGGTGATGATGAAGTTTGTGGGAGGAGAGATAGACCTCCTGATCTGCACCAGTATTATCGAGTCCGGCCTGGACATCCCCAACGCCAACACAATCATCATCAATCATGCAGAACGCTTCGGATTGGCCGACCTCTACCAGCTCCGGGGAAGGGTGGGGAGGTCTGCCCAGAGGGCCTTTGCCTATTTGATCGTCCCGCACCAGCAGCAGCTTTCCCGGGAGGCCCTCAAAAGGCTCAGGGCCATCCAGGAGTTGAGCGAGCTGGGCTCCGGCTTTAGGCTTGCCATGAGGGATCTGGAGATCAGGGGGGCGGGTAACCTCTTGGGGCATGTCCAATCGGGTCATATAGCTGAGGTAGGTTTTGAGCTGTACAATAGCCTCTTGGAGAAGTCCATAAGGGAGTTGAGAGGTGAGGAGGTGAAGGATCGGGTAACCCCTGAGATCCGTCTGCCTATAGATGCCTTCATCCCTGCTGAATATATCTCCGATAACAATCAGCGTCTTATCTTTTATAAAAGGTTTTCCCTCATGGAGGGAGAAAAGGAGATAGAGGAGATAGAGATAGAGCTGAAGGACCGCTTTGGCCCTCTCCCCCCGCCCGTTTTGAACCTCTTGGAGGTCATCAGGTTGAAGATATGGCTGAGTGAGTTCTCCGTCCAGAGGTTCGATCTCAGGGATAACATAGTGGCTTTAACCTTCGCCCCCGGAGGGGTGGTCTCCCCGGAGAAGGTGGTAGATCTCATCGAAAGGGGAGATGGTAAATATCGGTTGACCCCAGAGATGAAGTTGATCTATACCTCCACGACCAGAGGTTGGCAGGGGCTGGTAGAGGAAACCAGAAATATCTTGAAAGGGCTTGAGTGATATGATACTCTTTTTGGAATTTAAAAAAGGAAAAGCATAAGATGGCAAAAAAGGAAAAATTTTGGTGTATGGTGCTACTCCTTTTTCTTCTGCTCCCCTTGTCCTGTGAAAAGGCTGAATTTCTCGATGAGCAGGAACTGGCCAGGGTAAATGATAGGATAATAACCCTTGAGGAGTTTAACCAAGAGATGGAACAACTCCCACAGTTTTTGAAGCCATTAATGGTTTCCGAAGAGGGGAGGAAGGAGTTTTTGCAGAATCTCATAGATCGAGAGCTCCTCTTGCAGAAAGGGAGGAGGAAGGGACTTGACAAGGACAAAAAAGTTCTGGCCAAGTTAGATAAGTTTAAGAAGGGGCTGATCGTTGAGGCCCTACTGGAAGATCTCTTTAAAGGGAAGGATGAGGTCAGCGACGAAGAGGTGGAGAGTTATTATCGTGAGAAAAAGGAGAAGTTCATGGAGGGGGAAAGGGTACGGGTAAGGCATATCATTGTGAAGACCCTACCGGAGGCCGAGGAGATCAAGAAGAGGTTGAAGAGTGGAGAGGACTTTGTTAAGTTGGCGAAGAAATATTCCATCAGCCCCAGCAGGGCCAAGGGCGGCGACCTGGGCTATATAGAGAGGGGAAAGGCAGGCAAGGAGTTTGAAAAAGCTGCCTTCTCCTTGAAGAGGCGAGGGGAGATAAGTAGTATTGTCAAAACGAGTTTTGGCTATCATATCATCCGCCTCGAGGATAGGAAGAAACCCAAACAGCGGACATTTTCCGAGGCAAAAGAGGAGATCAGGCGCTTTCTCAGAGAAAAGAAGCGGGAGGGAATTCTCACGGCATATCTGAAAGAACTACGGGAGGAGGCCCAGGTCGTCATCAATGAGACGTTATTGACCACGGAGGAAGGGAATAAATGAAACCCTGCTTGAGATATTCTGTCTTAATCATCATGGTTTGGGTCATCTTGACCTCTTGTCAAACAAATCTTCCCCCGCAGATAGTGGCAGAGGTCGATGGCGATCCCATCACCGTTACGGAGTTCACTGATGAACTCTCTCCATTGGTCGAAGGCTATCACCCTCCCCTCTCTCTACAGGAACAGAAGTCCCTGGAAAAACTAAAAGAGACCCTCTTAGATCAGATTATTGAGAAGAGGCTTATCCTCCACGAGGCCCAAAAGATGGAGATTACGGTGAGTGATGAAGAGCTGGAGAAGGCCTTGGACTCTATTAAAGGTAGTTACCCTGAAGGGGGGTTTGAAGAGGTTGCAAAGGCGAGAGAAATCCCTATATCCCAATGGAAAGAAGGACTGCGGCAAAGGCTCCTGATCGAGAAGGTCATTAACCGGGTTTCACAGGTTACCTCCCCCATCTATGAGACTACATTGAGGGAGTATTATGAGGAGTATCGGGAGGAGTTTGTGGTGCCCGAACAGCTTAGGGTGCGGCAAATCGTGGTGCGTAATCTCGAAGATGCAAAAAGGATTCTGAGAAGGCTAAAGAGAGGAGAGCCCTTTGAGGAGCTAGCGAAGAAGTATTCCAGCGGGCCGGAGGCCGAAGAGGGGGGTGACCTGGGATTTTTCGGCCGAGGGGATATGCCGGAGGAGTTTGAGGTGGTCTTTTCTCTCAAGGTGGGGGAGATGAGTTCCATCGTGCAGAGCCCCTATGGCTATCACATCTTTAAGGTTGTGGCCAGGGCGGAGCAAGCTGAATTGGGCTTTGCGGAAGCAAAGGACAAGATCAGGGAGAGGATCTTGCGGGAAAAGGAGGAGAAGATCTTCCAGGATTGGCTAGCAGGGGTTAGGGATGAGGCACGGATCAAGGTGAGCCGAAAGGCCCTGAAGGGGATAGCCCCTTCTGCCCTTAAAGGAAAGCGAAGATAAATGCAAAGGGGGAATGGTAGATGAGAAAAGGGCTGTTCTGTTTACTTTGTATCTTTTGTTTGTTGATCCCTTTCACTTCCGTCGCTAAGGTGTTGGATCGGGTAGTGGGGGTAGTGGGTGGGGAGGTAATTACCCTTTCCGATCTCGATGAGGTTATAACCAGATATGGGAAGGCTGCTCTCCAGGGTGAGAGAAACCCCTTGGATAGGGAGATGAGGCTATCCCAGGCCCGCAAAGAGGCCCTGGAGGGGCTGATCGAGGAGAAGCTCCTGCAGAAAGTCGCCCGCAGGTATGGCATCAAGATCAAGGATGAAGAGGTAGAGAAGACCATTGAGAAGATGAAAAAGGATGGGGGTGTAACTGATGCCCAAATGGAGAAGGAGCTCGCCTCTCAAGGGTTCACGTTGGAGGGGTATCGCCACTATCTCAAGACGCAGATCAGAAGAGCCAGGATAATAGAGTACCTCATCAAACCCAAGATATCTATGGATGAGAGCAAGATACGGGAATATTATCAACGCCACGCAAACAACTACCTATACCCCCAGGTGAGGGTGAGCCATATATT
>DAOVGN010000039.1 GCA_030672385.1 Deltaproteobacteria bacterium
GATGGGATTGCCTTCAACTCTTACCATATCCACCTGAAGAGATTGAGCAGAAAC
The DNA here is from genome assembly GCA_030672385.1 of Deltaproteobacteria bacterium. Classification (GTDB taxonomy): domain Bacteria; phylum Desulfobacterota; class B13-G15; order B13-G15; family RBG-16-54-18; genus DAOVGN01. The sequence goes on from DAOVGN010000039.1 coordinate 55, forward strand.
CAAAAAATATGTTTTGCTTGACAATCTGATTAATTTTCTTAGAATATATTATGTTTAAGGGGGAAGTATAATGGCCAGGGAGAAAGATAGGATCATCGAGCGCGCTCAAAAAATCTCGCATAAAAAGGGTCTTAAGAAGGTCATTAAAGAATATCAAAGGATCATCGAAGAGGACCCCACTGATTTCAAGACGAGGATAAAGCTTGGTGATACTTACCTGCGCCGAGGGGATTTGACAAAAGCCATTAAAGAGTATTTTCAAATTGGAGAATACTATATCAAAGAAGAGCTGGATCTAAAGGCCATCGCTATATATAAAAAGATACTCGTGTTGAACCCAAGTATGATAGAAGCATATTATAAACTCACGAATCTCTATAAAAGGAGGGGTCTCTTTGGAGAGGCCAAGATTCAATATCAGAAGATATTGGCGATCGATCCTAAAGAAAGAAAGGCGAAAGAAGGTTTAAGGCAATTAGAGAACAAAGAGGTTCAAAGAAGCCACCACGAGCAGGGCGAGACAACTGCTGAAGATTACATCAGGGAGAGGGATCCGGTTAGAAACGCTATCTTACAAGAGCTTCAGCGACAGTTATCTTCCCAGCTAAGGAATGGTGATTACCAAACTCATTACCATTTGGGAATCGCCTTTAAAGAAATGGGTCTTCTTGATAAGGCCATAGAGGAGTTTAAAATCGCCATTATGGACCAAAATCTGGAATTTGACGTTTATGTAATGATGGGAATTTGCCATCGTGAAATGGGAGGTTATGATGAGGCTATAGAATATTTAAAAAAAGGGCTCAAGATAAAAAATCTCACCAACAAACAGTACGAACATATTTATAATCAATTGGGCCTAACCTTTGAAGAATGTGGACAGACGAAGAATGCCCTCGATGCCTTCAATAAAGTTAATAAACTCAGGGGAGCAAACTCTTCCGCTGAGTTTCAATCAAAGGTTGAGAAACTGAAAGAGCAATTGCGGGAGGGATAGCTCCCTCAGTTCCTACCTCCCACACCCCACAGAATTATGGTCATAAAAAAACACGACAAGAGATATTGGATCATTCTCGAAATAACGAGGAATTTCTTGCGCTCCTATATTCAATTCAAGTCAATTTATGAAAAATATAAAAGCAATGCCCTAAAATTTGATGATTTAGATAAATTTGTTACGGATAAAGACCCCACCCTGCCTCTCTTCAATCTAAAAGAGTCCTGCCATATGCTCTTCCGACATCAAGGGGAGGAAAATTGCCGTGATGAGGAGAAACTGTTAGATCTAGCCGTGGGTTCTATCTTCCACGAGGCCATGAAGATCCGGGAGTGTCTCTACCAGCTTGAGGTATACAGACCTCGATACACGCAAATCCGAAATAGGCTGGGAACATCTGAATATGAGAGGGGTTTGCTTCAGGGATTTGAAAAAATAGGGATAAGAGCCGAGAGGAGGTTGGCGGAGAGCATGGCGGAGGCCAAAAGGCTCTTTCAATATACACTCAAACAACTGGCTGACCTTCTGCCCGGTTACAGAGATAATTCTGTACTAATGAGATTCCTCCTGCAAAACAAGGATCTCTTGCAAAGAGCCTTTGGCAAAAGGAAGGGGATGAAGGTAATCGCTGAAATCTTCCCCGGAGGTTTAGACGAGGCCTATGAGGTAGAGGGGAAGGGTTACTTGGAAAGTGAGCATTACGATCTGGCGGCCGAATTCTTTTATCAGGCCCTTAAATACAGACCCCATGATAGAGGTCTCAAGGGTCTTTACCTCTATTCCCGAGGAATGGATGGTTATTACAGAAATAGATACAATGAAAGCTTGAGGTCTTTTCACAAGCTCCTCCCCGTGGCAAATGGGTTGAAAGAGGAGAAAGGATATCTCGGAAAGGTGGAAGAGGTATGCAGAAAAATTGGGCGTGAATATCTTGAAGACAAAAAAAAGAAAATGGCCCACCTCGCATTGCAACTTGCAGATAGGGTGAGGAGGTTTTCAATGAAGGGATAAATCACCTTTTACAACTAGTTATGTCAGAAATATCATAAATAACTTTAGGTTTTAATTGCCCCCTCCCTACCGATGTGCAAACATAACCCCGAAAGAAACTACCTCTTTTTTCTATCAAGAAGCAATTCCACCCCTCAGTTATGTTTGGAGGTTGTAACAGATGCTTAGCTATTAATTGCTTTACCTGCCGTGACACTAAAGATGTCTAAGGAACTCCTTTTGGCGGTAATCCTCCAAAAGAGAGGGATCCTCTCGCAGGTTCAAAAGCGCTTGGTCCAAGGATTGCAGAATAGACTGCTTATCCTTGGGCATCTCTCCATTCAAAGGAAGGTAATTGGAGATGTGATCGCTCAGAAACTGGGATGTTACCTTCAAACCCAAAATAATCCTCCTTGCTTCTTCCAGGATTAATTCGGGAGAGGATAACGTAAATTCCCCCCTCTTTCTCATTTCAAAGAGAGGCGATCCTGGCTGTGGAATCAGGGTACGGACTCTGATAAAATGTGGATCTATTTTATTTAGGACCTCTACTGTACTATCAGCATGTTCTCTCCATCGCTCCATACCGCCAATCCCGAGCAGAATATAGAGGGAAAGTTCAAAGCCCCCCTCTTTAGCCTTAAGTCCACCTTCAATCATCTCCCCTGGGGTGGCCCCTTTTCTGATAAACCTCAATGTCTCTGCGTCACCTGTCTCCAGCCCCACATGTAAACGAACTAAACCCGCCTTGCGCAATTTCCTCAGTTCATCAAGGTCCTTCCTTGCAATAGTCTTGGCGCGGGCATAGCTAGTGACACGTTCCAGGTGGGGAAAAAATTCATAGAGAGAACTAAGGACCTCGAGTAGGAGGTCGGTCTTGGCCACTAGGCTATTTGAATCACCTATAAAAGCCCAACGGGGCACTTCTCGATAGAGCTGGGCTGCAACTTCAATGTCTCCTTTGATCTCCTGCAAGGACCTTCTCTCAAAAGGAATTCCTTTGTACATGGAACAGAAAAGGCACTTGTTCCAAGGGCATCCCCGGGTAACTCGAAGCAAAAGACTGTAGGCCTCACTGGGTGGTCTATAGGGAGGAAAATCATACCCTCGTTCCTTCAATCTCAGTCTTCCGATGGCCATCCTCTCCCCATTTTTAACAATGATCCTACTCTGTTGCTGATCATTTATAAAATTATACATATATAGTATTTATTTGTCAAAAATAAAGACCTCAAGCATTTTCTGGGTTTTTCTAACTGCGATATCCATTAAGAAAAGATGTTACGAATGTAATTCTGAGGATTTAGTTGTGCCCTTTCCACTAATTTTCTCTTTTAAGCTATTAGTATCCCAAGGAGTTAAATAAATTAGCGGACAAAAACTCAGGCACTTTCAATCCTTGCAAGAACGAGACAATCATTATATGATTATGTGTAAACCTTATGATGGAAAGGAAAATGCGTACGAAGGGATATCTCTGGCTCACCTGAGCAGGGTCTGGATTGCCGGTCCGGCCCAAAAAAATTGATTCTCATGCCTATGGTTGGATGGTAAAAAAGCATGACATTCCCATGGTGGATAGAAGCGTCAAACCTATTAATACTGCTGAGAATCTCCTCTTTCTCCAAGACCGATGGGTAACTGCTGATGTCCCAGCACTCTTTTCGCGCCTCAAGGATATCGTGCAGCTTGAGATTGAGCCTCAGGAAGGATTACTTGTGATGGAATTTGACCCAAAGGACCAAAAGCAACTAATCGATACCCTGACGCCCTTCGGATGCCAATACACGCCATTAGAAAATCCATAGAGAAAAATGGTGAAAATACAGATTAACAAAAACAATACACAGGGTAATAAAAAACGCTAATGGGAAGAAAACAAAGAGGGCTTTTAGCCGTAATAGGTAGTTCTATCGCTATCTTCTGGCCGGGGGCCTTAATCTTCGGTCTTCCCGGGGTGATGGGGCCGTACTGGCAGGAGATGTTCCTTGTGGGACGAGGGGCCATTGGGAATACCTTGTTTTTTGTGCTTGCTGCGGTGGGAATTTTCATGTTTTTCGTGGGCCATTGGCAGGAAAGATTTGGCACAAGGAAAATGATTACCGTTGGGGCAATAATATGTGGTCTCAACGTATTGATTATAGCGTATGCCTCAAGCCTTCATATGCTATATCTCTGGGCCTTCTTAACTGGTACTGCCTCCTGTTTCATCTATATTCCCGCCCTAACGACGGTACAGCGCTGGTACCCAAAAAGAAGGGGGCTGGTATCGGGGATAGTAAATATGATGTTCGGCCTCTCAGCGGCCATTATGTCCCCCCTCTTCAGTTATATGCTCAAATCGATGGGATATGTCTCTATGAACCTCATGGTGATGATAATTGCCTTGATGGTAGGGGTCATAGCCGCCCAATTTACAGAAACCCCAGAAAGAGTCGCATTATCTCTGGAACTAGAATCTGACGCACAACAAAAAACCGCAGCTAAATTGGGAGAATCCTTAACCGTAGGAGAAAGCGTCCGGACAAAGAGTTTCTGGTTTCTTTGGCTTACATGGGCACTTCAGGGGGCAGCAGGGATTGCCATGGTGACCCTCTCTATGGCCTTTGGGATCTCCAGAGGGTTTACAATAGAATCTGCAGTGCTGATTTTGACCGCCTTCAATGTCACAAATGGGGTTAGCCGGATATTAATGGGCTATCTCTCTGATATCGTCGGGAGAAACTTGACTATGAGCGTAACCTTTTTCGCCGCAGGTTGCGCGTATTTTGTCTTGCCTCATATCAGTACTCTGGTAGCCTCAGCTGTGCTTGCGGCAATTATCGGGTTTGCCTTCGGGACGTTATTTGCCGTCTCGGCACCCCTAGCGACCGATTGCTTCGGGCTCAAACACTTTGGGGCAATATTTGGACTGGTCTTTACGGGCTATGGCTTTGTCTCTGGCGTGATAGGACCTTCTTTAAGCGGATATCTATTGGATGTCACCAAAGGCAATTTTATCGTTGTATTTACATACCTGGGCATCTTTTCTCTGCTATCAGGTATTTTCATTCAATTTGTCGTACCACCCCATCGTAAGTGATTATGGTTAATCTTCACTCACCCAACTAAGCCAATGATCAGACCAGCTACAATACAGTAATCCTCCAAGTAGCAGTCCCCTACCCTACCCCTACTAGGGGCTAGAAATCATCAAGGAGTGAACCATCATAAGGGTAAGGGCAGGGAATGGGAGTTTCGGGAAACTACCTACTTTCGCCAGAATTCAGGGAAGAGGAGTATGACGATAGTATAGACCTCCAGCCTTCCGGCAAGCATACAGAAGATGAGGATCCACTTCCCCAACAAGGGAAGATGGGCATAGTTCTCAGCAGGTCCTACCTTGCCTAGGCCTGGCCCTATGTTCCCCAGGGTTGCAGCCACCGACGAAATGCTGGTAATCATATCCAACCCCAAGAGGCTCATAGCTGTGGAGGCAAAGACAAATATGGCCATATAGAGAATGACCATCCCCAATATCCCGTTGAGGATAGCTGGTGAGATGGTCTGCTCCCCCATTTTTACGACCACCACGGCGTGGGGATGGATGATCCTTCGCAGTTCCTGCGTGGCATATTTAAAAAGGAGCAAGATCCTTAGACACTTGATGGCCCCACCTGTTGAACCCGCACACCCCCCAATAAACATCAACAAGAGGAGGAAGTACTGGCAGAAGGGCGGCCAACGCCCGAAATCCGCTGTAACATACCCGGTTGTAGTCATGATGGAGACCACCTGAAAAGCAGCTTCCTCCAGTCGATAACCCCACTTTCCCCCTATCTCGGAAATTAGACTCCAAGAGACGATCACTATCCCCAAAAGCATGAGCGTTATATAAAACCGAAATTCCCGATCACGCCAAAAACTCCTGTATTCTCCTTTCAGAAACCGATAATGAAGGGCAAAATTGGTCCCCGCCATGAACATGAAGAAGGTAATGACGATCCGATGGTACTGCCCATAAAATCCTATACTTGCCCCTTTGGTAGAGAACCCCCCTGTGGCCATGGTGGTAAAGGTATGACAGATGGAGTCAAAAATAGTCATCCCCCCAAAAAAGAGCAACACGACCTCTAAAGCTGAAATAAGAAGATAGGTCTGCCAGAGTATCTTGGCTGTCTCGGCGATCCTGGGACGCAGTTTATCGAGAAAGGGGCCGGGTACCTCTGCCCGGTAGAGTTGCATCCCCCCCACACCCAAAAAGGGGAGAACGGCAATGGAGAATAGAATGATCCCCATACCTCCCAACCATTGGATCATTGCCCGCCAAAGCTGAAGGCCCTTGGGAAAATCATCGATAGCAGTGAGCACAGAAGCCCCAGTGGTGGTAAAGCCGGAGACGGTCTCAAACAGGGCATCGAGGGGGTGGATAAATGCTTTGGCAAAGATAAAGGGGAGGGCACCAAAGATACTGGCGCTTATCCAGCCAAAGGCGACGATGGCGAAGGCCTGCCGCCTAGCTATATCCTCCCTCTTTTTGGGAAGGGGGAGGTAAAAGGCCAAGCCAAAAAGGACGGAGATCCCGATGGAGACGAGAAAGGAAGTTGTCTCTTTCTCCCCCCGATGCCAACTGACGAGCATAGGAAAGATCATGACGCCAGCCAGAAAGAGGTTGAGGATGCCCAGGATGGGAAGGACTCGGAGCATACATTACCCCCCTACCAATATTCGAGCTTCACCGTTACCACTTTCTCCAGTTGTTGGATAGCAGAGGAGGCCACCACCATCGCTACCTCGTCTCCTGGAAGTATTACGGTCTCGCCATAGGGGATCAACAGCTTTTCCCCTCGCAAAATGGCCCCTACTAACATCCCCTTGGGCAATCGCAAGCTTTTCAAGGGCTTGTTTACCAAATCAGATGTCTCAAGGGCCACGATCTCGATAACCTCTGCCAGGTCCTCAGGAAGGGTGGCCACATTGACGATCTTCCCCCTCCTGGCGTACTGCAAGATCTTGTTCACCGCAATGAGGGAGGGGCTTATGACCACATCCACACCTATCTGATTGGCCAGAGGTGAATAAGCGATCCCATTAATGGAAGCTACCACCCTCTTAGCCCCCATCCTCTTGGCGAGTAGCGAGATGAGAATGTTTTTCTCCTCCTCTGGAGTAACCGCTACAAACGCATCCATCTCCCCTACATTTTCCTCTTCGAGGAGGTCTAGCGATGTGAAGTCCCCCTTTAAAATCATACACTTATCTAACTCTGCGGCGAGGAATTGACACCGTTCCTCATTCGGCTCGATGATCTTTGTACTTACCCCCATCTTCTCTATGACCTTGGCCAGATTGAGCCCTACATCTCCACCTCCAAAGATCATAACCCTCCTTAGAGACGAGGCATGTTTGTTCTTTAAGGTGGAGATGAGGGAAGATACGGTTGGTGGCTCACCCATGAGGAAGACCAGATCCCCTTCCAAAATTTTATCCTTTCCACGAGGTATGATCACCTGATTGTCCCGGTAGATTGCTGCGATGATTACCCTGGTGTCTGGGTAGAGCTTAGTCAGATCCATCAAATTTTTGCCGGTGATAGGACTTTCTTCATCTGTGAAGAAACTGGCCATCCTGATCTTCCCGTCGGCGAAATCTATTACATCTGTTGCCCCTGGAGTCTCCAAGATGCGCAGAATAGAAGCTACCATTTCTTGATCAGTATTGACGACCAGGTCTATATCCAAGCGATCTTCCCCTAGGATCTGCATATTAGATGCATACTCAGGATCTCTGATCCTCGCTATCTTTATGGGGACGATAGCCTGTACTCCCGCTACCAAGCAGGAAACCATGTTTACCTCGTCGCTATTGGTAGCTGCGACAATGATCTCAGCCTTCTCTATCCCAGCTTTGCGCAACACCGTCATGCTACTTCCGCTTCCGTGAATGGCCTGCACATCAAGGTTCTCGGAGACCTTCTTTATTTTCTCCTCGTCCTTGTCGATGACGACGATGTCCTTCCTCTCTCGTGACAACTTCCAGGCAACATTGTACCCTACCTCTCCTGCGCCGATGACAATGATACTCATCGCCTCATCCTCCATATCCATACTGTGTTTTTATCACCTTAGAAGGATCCCTCTTAACTTAAGCACTTTATAAGGCCTTTTATACTACAAAAAACGGATTCAAAACACCCCTTAAAACATGTCTTTTGAGTTAGAGTAAATAATAATTGACTTTTTAATGTATTTATGTATGTTGAAATGAGATGGGAAATGAAGATGGGGAAAATTAACCTTTCTCGAGAGAGTTGAGGAAGGAGGGGATTATGGCTAAAAAGATCCACTATGGTTGGATAGTGGTGTTTATGGGGTTGCTAACCACCATTGGGGCCCATGGGTTTGGGAGGATGTCCTATACCATCATCCTGCCCAGCATGAAAGATGGCCTCAACTTTACCTATACCCAGTTAGGGCTTTTGGGAACCGGCAACTTCATCGGATATCTCACCTTCGCCATCATCGGGGGCTTTCTGGCTGCGCGTTTCGGCATCCGCATCGTCATTACCATAGCCCTACTGTTGATGGGTATAACTATAATCTTAACGGGGATGGCTAATACCTTTCACTTTGCCTTCCTGATGAGGTTGTTGACGGGGCTTGGCAACGGGGCCGCCTATGTACCGGCCATGGCCCTGGGGTCCGCCTGGTTTGCCATGAAGAGGAGGGGTTTTGCCACAGGTATCGTCTCGGCCGGGATAGGCACCGGCACCCTCATCGCAGGGTTAGTAGTCCCACCTATCTTGGCTGCCTATGGTACCGATGGCTGGAGGTTTGCATGGTACTACTTGGGAGGAGCGGTCTTGATCATCGCCGGTATCTGTTATATCTTCATTCGCAGCCGGCCTGAGGAGAAGGGTTTGACACCTGTCGGTACACAGGAGGAATCCCCTTCCACCCAAGGGGGTCGAGCCGAGGGAGCAGCCAAGGCCTTGCAGTGGGGCCTAGTTTATAAGGTCAAGCAGATGTGGCACCTGGGACTTGTCTACTTCATGTATGGATTCTCTTATATCATCTATATGACTTTTTTTGCCGCCTACCTCATCAAAGAAATGGGTATGACACCTGCCAAGGCAGGCGGCCTCTGGGCCTTGGTGGGAGGGCTGAGCATATTCTGCGGGGTTATCTGGGGGGGTATCTCTGACGTATTGGGTAGAAAGAAGGGGGCCGCCTTGGCCTACCTCACGTTAGCCATCTCCTATCTGTGTTTTGCGTTTATCAGAGTGGAGATCGGTTTTTACCTCTCTGCTATCATATTCGGGATAACCGCCTGGAGCGTACCCACCATCATGGCTGCAGCGGCAGGCGATATGGTTGGGGGCAGATTGGCCCCGGCAGGCCTGGGTTTTATCACCCTCTTTTTTGGCATCGGACAGGCCTTAGGTCCCGCTGTGGGGGGATATATAGCCGATCTGACCCACTCCTTTATGGGGGCCTTTATGTTGGCCGGCGGGGTATCTCTCGTGGGTATGATAGGCTCTCTTCTGCTGCGGAGTCGCCCTACCCTTTCCTAAGACTTTGGGATTTTCGATGAACGATAGAACAATTAAAAAAGGAAATTCCTATTTAAAAAGAGCTTCATTGCAACTGCAAAACCCAGTGGTAACGTAATGTTATAAACAAGGATTAGGATCGAGATAGATACCCACTTTAAAGGCCCCTTACAAAGCAAGGGGCCTTTTTATTGCCTGTGCATGGTCCACTATGATAATATATTTGACAAACGAGGAAATAAGATCTTGTTGGACCAGCGTAACTAAAACAGTAGGAGGTTTTAAAGGGGCAAGGATGAGTCTAGCTGAAAGGATCTTACAGGGAGATACAAGGGCGGCCTCACGTCTGATGAGGGATATCGACGATGAGGTGGAATCAGCGATAAACGAGCTGAAGGTACTCTATTCGATGACTGGGAGGGCCCATATCTTCGGCATCACCGGTCCCCCAGGGGTAGGGAAAAGCACCCTGGTGGACAAGATGGTCGAGGTCTTCAGAAAGCAGTCGAAGACGGTAGGGGTCATTGCAGTGGACCCCAGCAGTCCCTTCAGCGGAGGTGCCATCTTGGGGGATAGGATCAGGATGCAACGCCACAGCACCGATGAAGGTGTCTTCATTCGCAGCCTGGCCACGAGGGGACATCTGGGTGGGTTATCTCGATCAACCTGTGACATCATCAAGGTAATGGACGCCATGGGGAAAGACGTCATCCTTGTTGAGACCGTGGGGGTTGGACAGGATGAAGTGGATATCATCAACGCAGCCGATACCTCCATCGTGGTCTTAGTTCCTGGTTTGGGTGATGACATCCAGGCGATAAAGGCAGGTATCTTGGAAATAGGAGACATCTTTGTGATCAACAAGTGTGAACAAGAGGGTGCGGATAGGCTGGAGCAGGAGCTCAGAATCATGCTGGAGATGGGGGGTGAGCGTCCTGATGGATGGACGCCGCCTATCTTTTGGACAGAGGCCATCAAGGGAGAGGGGATTGAAGAACTAGTGTCGGGGATTCAATACCACCGCCAGATACTACATCAAGAGGGGTCTTATCAGAGACAGGAGGGGGAGCGGACGAGGTATGAATTTTTAGATATCCTTAAATCATCTATGATGAAGAGGCTTCTGCAGCGATTGAACCAAGATGGCGAATTGGAGCGTATGATGGATGCTATGGCGAAGAAAGAAAAAGATCCTTATACCATGGTTGAGGAGATCATCCAAAAACTTTTGCCTTAAGAGGACTGGAACGATGTGACATCATGGGAATAACGCAGGGATGAATGAGAGAAGATCATGGTCTTAGAGGAAGCTGGTATAACTGCGGTTGAAAGTCCTGCCGAGGTTGGGCGCACCATGGCCGACGTTCTGGGGAGAGGACGTTGAGAAAGGACTTCTAATATCCCGAGGGTTTAACTGAAAGTCCCTTTTTAAGGAGAGCTAAATTGTGAGGAGGGTTTATGACTAGAAAGAGATTGTCCCAGGGGATGATTCAGGTCTATACAGGAAACGGAAAGGGGAAGACCACCGCTGCCCTCGGCCTTGCATGCCGGGCTGTGGGACATGGTTATAAGGTCTTCATCATCCAGTTTATGAAGGGAAATAGCGAATATGGTGAACTGGAGACGGCAAAAAGATTGGCCCCCTACCTGACCATCAGACAGATGGGGCGGGAGAGCTTCGTGAACCGCGAAAACCTCGATCCTGAGGATGTGAAATTGGCCCAAGAGGCCTGGGCCTTAGCCAGGGAGGTGGTACTGAGGGGAAAGTATGATATCGTGGTCTTAGATGAGATCAATGTGGCCATAGATTTCGGGCTCATAAGAAAGGAAGACGTGTTGAGGCTGATGGCTGAGCGTCCTTCAAATCTAGAATTGATCCTCACGGGGCGTTATGCCGCCAAGGAGATCATCGAAAGGGCTGATCTGGTCACTGAGATGGTAGAGAAAAAGCATTACTATCAAAAAGGGATCCAATCCAGAAAAGGAATAGAACAGTAATTGAGAAATTGGTTACGCTGCTTAGCACAAAAAAGCTCAAGGCCATTAAAGGAGGGCAGTGAAAGATCAGAGGGAGAGGTGCTGTGGTTCCACTAGAGACCTTGCCGGAGACCAGGGATATCCCTTTCTTCTCCTTCCTCCTCGAACGGTGACTCCTCGCCGGAGAGGCGATATTCTTCATCTATCCACCTTCCTAGATCGATGAGCTTACACCTCTGAGAACAAAAAGGGCGATGGGGATTTCTTCCCAGCAAACCACCTCGCCACACCTGGGGCAATAATTCCTCATTTCTTCTTCCGCCGTCCCTTACCCACTGCGGCCCCTTTTTCTTCTTCCAAAGCGGCGAACTCCCTGAGGAGTTCCTCCTGTTGCTTGGTGAGCTTTTTGGGTATTTGGACGACGACCTGAATGATTTGATCCCCTCGGCCACGGCCGTTTAGGTGGGGGATCCCCTCACCCTTCAACCTGAATATCTCACCTGGTTGTGTCCCTCTGGGGATCTGGATCTTTTTGGCGCCATCCAAAGTAGAGACATCAACCCCACCCCCAAAGGCGGCCATGGCAAAAGAAATGGGAACACGGCAAATAATATCATCCCCCTCTCGCTCGAAAAACTCATGGGGCTCCACGTGGATGATGACATAGAGGTCGCCCGGTGGACCACCGAACTCCCCCTCTTCCCCTTCCCCACTCAGCCTGAGCCGGGAACCACTATCCACCCCCGGAGGGATACGCAGGTAGACCTTCTTTCGTCTTTTCGCGAGTCCTCCACCACCACATGCCTTACAGGGGTTGGTGATCACCATACCCTCACCGTGGCAATAAGAACAGGTGGTGCTGATGGTAAAAAAGCCATGGGACCTGTTAATCTGCCCTCTACCGTAACAGTGAGGGCAGGCCTGAGGGGTAGAACCAGGTTGGGCCCCTGTCCCGTTACAATGTTCACAACGCCCCCTCTTCAAGATCTCGATCTCTGTCTCCTTGCCAAAGGCCGCATCGTAAAGAGATATCTTCAGATCATACCTGAGATCGGCACCAGAACTGGCCCCCCTGCGGGAGGAACGGGGAGAAAAACCAAAAAATTCCTCAAAGATATCGCTGAAGGATGAAAATATGTCGTCAAATCCCCTGAATCCCGTAAAACCAGTACCTTTCAGACCTTCATGTCCGTAGAAGTTATATATCTCCCTCTTCTTCGGGTCCCTGAGGACCTCATAGGCCTCTGCCGCCTCCTTGAATTTTTCTTCTGCGTCTTTATCGCCGGGATTGCGGTCGGGATGGCACTTCAGTGCCATTTTTCGATATGCCCTTTTTATCTCCTCATCAGAGGCATTACGGGGTACACTCAATATCTCATAATAGTCTCGCTTGGCCATGGCTATTCCAAATTTATCCCTAGATCCTGTGAGACCAGATAGGTACAACCCCACAGGGCAGCGTCATCCCCCAGCATCCCCTTAACCACCTCTACCCTCTCCACAGGATACCTGAAGGCCCTTCTCTTCATCTCCTCAAGAGCCGAGGGTACAAAATAATCCCACGCCCCCGATACTTTTCCTCCCAAAACGATCATGGCGGGGCTGAGCATATTTACCAAATTGGCCATACACACCCCCAGATATCTCCCTATCTCCCCGAAGACCTCCTGAGCCAGCCGATCCCCTCGGTGGGCTGCCTCATAGAGTTCATAACTTGAGTCTACCTTTCGGCCCAACTCCGCGGCCTTCTTCACTATCCCAGATGCGGATATATAGGTCTCTAAACATCCTCTATTCCCGCAATAGCATGGAAGGCCATCTTCATCAATCACCATATGCCCTATCTCTCCTGCCGTACCATAAGCCCCACGATATAACTCCCCTCCCATGACTATTCCTCCACCTACCCCTGTTCCCAGGGTAAGACAACAGAAGTCCTTTACCCCTTGTGCTGCCCCTCTCCAACCCTCTCCAATGGTGTACATATTGGCATCATTATCCATCTTGACAGGCAAAGAAAAGGAGTCATCTAATTCCTCATTTAAGTGGACACCAGCCAAGTTTTGTAGATTGGGAGATTGGGTGAGGACTCCATCTCTGCTCAAGACTCCCGCTATCCCCAAGCCTATCCCCAAGGGCTTGTATCCCTGAGAGAACCCTCGCTCTAACAACCCCTCAATTTCCTCCCGAAGCTTCACCATCCCCTCCCTTTTGGGTAATGGGGCGGGGGAAGGGGAGGAAGACCTCGCCAGGAAATTCCCCTTGAGGTCTATGGCTGCCCCCCGCAGGTTGGTCCCCCCCAAATCAATCACCACGAAGAAGCCCTTCATTCCTCCTCTTTCTCTTTTTCCACATGTACCTTGTCCGATACATCGCGCAACTTTTTAAGGTATTGCTCATATTCCTTTCTGCTGACCAACCCCTCCCTAATATTCCTCTCTATTGTGCGCACATCAAACTTCTTTCTCTCATCAGTGTGCATACTCTACATCCTCCTACAGAAAGCATGAAATTAGTTATTATTATAATAACCGTTGACACCCTTTGCAACATTTGATAATTAAAATCATCGAAAAATGCCGAAGAGGGGCTCCACTTGTATAACCCTTATTTTTTCCAAGCTGCCATGTTCATCTATGCGGTCACCTTTATCTTATACCTCCTCTTTGTGGTGGCCAAAAAGGATATAATCGGCAGACTTGCCTTCTGGCTTATCCTCACCGGTTTCTTCATCCACTTAGTCGGTCTGTTGGTCCGCTGGGGGGAGAGTCACGCCACAGGGTACGGATATATCCCTCTATCCAATATGTATGAATCCCTCGTCTTCTTTTCTTGGGCCATAGTTTTGGTGTATCTTGTCGTGGATATAAGGTATCACCAAAGGACTATCGGTGTCATCGCATCTCCTCTGGCTACCATCGCCATTGCCATGACCTCTATTATACCGGAGGCAAGGAGTGAAATCCGTCCCCTCATCCCCGCCCTGCAAAGCAATTGGTTGGCCATCCATGTGATCACCTGTTTCCTCGGCTATGCGGCCTTCGCCATCTCCTTTGGAATAAGCATTATATACATGATCCAGTCTAAAAGGGAGTCATCCCATAGAGGTCCTATAAGCTGGCTTCCCTCATCCCAGACCTTGGATGAGACAAATTATAAATCAGTTATCCTTGGCTTCCCCATGCTAACCCTGGGTATCATCACAGGGGCGGCGTGGGCCAGTTATGCATGGGGTAGTTACTGGAGTTGGGATCCGAAGGAAACCTGGTCTTTGATCACTTGGTTTATCTACGCCGCTTTCTTGCACGCCAGATATACCCACGAGTGGAGGGGCAAAAAGACCGCCCTGCTCTCCATCGTTGGGTTTGCTGCTGTTATTTTTACCTATTTTGGGGTAAACTACCTACTATCGGGTTTGCACAGCTATCTTTAAGTACAAAACAAAAGTGTTCAAAGATTCGAGGGTTCAAGTCTTTGTTTTTCACTAGAATCCTAGACTCCTAGACCCCTTGTAATTGGCTCCTTGAATCCTTTCAATTCCACCATCTACAGATAATCCTTGAAATTACATAGAATATAGTTCTTCATTTAACATATGGACCTAGTTCCTCTCAATGATCTCAAAATGGCAGATCCATCCTATTCACCTTTTTGAAAACCTCCTCTTTTTGTCCCTTTGAGATCAGAAGTGTTTGTTATGCCAAATGAATGGATCAAGCTCAACTATTTGGAAAATCGTTGCTTTTTCTCACCTCTTTCGCTATCTTTCTAACAATGGTATATGGCATCGGTATCGATATCATAAAGATAGACAGGTTTGAGAAGGCCTTGGAGAGGTGGGGGGATCGCCTCTGTACGAGGGTTTTCACCCCACAGGAGGTAGCGGCTTGTCTTAAAAAGGCCCATCCAGGCAGACATCTGGCCCTCCGCTTTGCCGCCAAAGAGGCCTTTTTAAAGGCAATAGGGATTGGTATGTTTCAAGGGGTTGCCTGGAAGGAGATAGAGATCCTCAATGACTCCTTAGGACGTCCACAAATAAGTATAATGGGTAAAGCTGAGAAAATTTGTCAAGAAAAGGGGACAAAAGAGATCTTCGTGAGCATCTCCCACGAAGAAGAATATGGGGTCGCCCAAGTAATTTTGGAGGTGTGAGGTGAAGAGGTAAGGACCTACAGAAATGATAAGGATGCTGGAGATCATCTCTCCCACCCCCCAGGAGACCGAAAGGATAGGCTCACTGGTGGGAGAAATGCTTAAAGGGGGGGACGTGATCGCCCTCTCAGGGGAGCTGGGCACGGGTAAGACCACCTTGGTCAGGGGAATAGCTCAGGGCATGAAGTTTGATAAAGAGGAAGTGGCTAGTCCATCCTTTACCTTAATAAATGAGTATGACGGTCCCCTCCCTCTCTTCCACATAGACCTCTACCGACTGGAAAGTGAGCAAGAGCTCTATGAAATCGGCTATGAGGAATATATAAGAGGGAATGGGGTGGTGGTGATAGAATGGGCTGACAAGGTGCACCAGGCAATACCCCAAGAGTCTCTCTGGATAATCTTAAGATATCTGGACGCCAAACGCAGGGAAATTGTTATGAAGGCACAAGGGAATAGGTATGAGAAGATGATTGAAGAATTGAGGAGGAGGTTATATAATTAATATCTTTGCAAAAATATGAAATAAGAGGTTATATCGGAACATGGCTTTGATAGTACAAAAATATGGGGGCACATCGGTGGCCGACCTGGAGAGGATCAGAAACGTCGCCCAGAGGGTAATCAAGACCAAGGAAAGAGGTGACGATGTGGTCGTTGTCGTCTCGGCCATGGCTGGAGAAACTGATCGGCTACTCAATTTGGCCACGGAGGCGGTGCCAGGACCCGATGAGAGGGAATTGGATGTGATACTCGCCACAGGAGAACAGGTCTCCTCCGCCCTTCTTACCATCGTTCTCAACTCGTTGGGATACAAGGCCAAGTCGTACCTCGGCCACCAGATAAAGATCAGCACGGACAGCGTCCATGGAAGGGCAAGGATCACCGGCGTGGACGCAGATAAGATCTTCTCCGACATCCGTGAAGGAAGGATAGTGGTGGTGGCGGGGTTCCAAGGTGAGGACGAAGAGGGGAATATCACCACCTTGGGCAGGGGTGGGTCTGATACCACTGCTGTAGCCATCGCCGCCGCCCTCAAGGCAAACCTCTGTGAGATATACACCGATATTGATGGTGTCTATACCACCAATCCCAATATCTGCGATCGGGCGAGGAAGCTTAAACGCATAAGTTACGATGAGATGTTGGAGATGGCCAGCTTGGGTGCCAAGGTACTGCAGATCAGGTCGGTGGAGTTCGCCAAAAAATACGGTGTCACAATTCACATCCGTTCATCTTTTAATGAAAGCAAAGGAACCATCGTTTGTGAGGAGGATACAGAAATGGAAAGGGCATTGGTATCAGGGGTAACCTATGACACGGATCAGACCAGGATCGAGATTACAAAGGTGCCTGATCTGCCAGGAACCGCCGCCAAATTCTTCGACGCCATAAGTGCAGCGGACATCGTGGTAGATATGATCATCCAGACATCCAGCTTGGAAGAGGGATATGCCAACATGGCCTTCACCATCTCCAAGGTGGATTTTCCTAAAGCCCTCAAGGTAGCCCAATCCCTGGCCAAGGAGTTTGGGGCAAAGGAGGTCATCGCTGAAGAGGAAGTGGCTAAGGTGTCCATGGTCGGGGTGGGGATGAGGAGCCACTCTGGGGTGGCCTCCAAGATGTTCGGGGCCTTGGCTAAAGAAGGGATCAACATCAAGATGATCAGCACCTCCGAGATCAAGATCTCCTGTATTATAGATGCCAAATATACGGAGCTGGCTGTGAGGTCACTCCACGATGCCTTTGAGTTGGGCAAGGAGAGCTGATAATGGAGGTAAAAATCTACGATACCACCTTGAGGGATGGAACCCAAGGAGAGGATATCTCCTTCTCAGTGGAGGACAAGCTCAGGATTACCCGGAAGCTTGACGAGCTTGGGATCCACTATATAGAGGGGGGATGGCCTGGTTCGAATCCCAAGGATGTCCAGTACTTTCGTGAGGTGGGTAAGATCTCCCTTACCTCTGCGAAGGTAGTAGCCTTTGGGAGCACTTCTCGTAAGGGGGTTTTACCGGAGAAGGATACCAATATCCGTTCCCTCTTGGAGGCAAAGACAGAGGTAATAACCGTAGTCGGCAAGTCATGGGACATCCACCCCCTGACTGCCATGGACATCTCTCTGGAGGAGAACTTAGACCTAATCTACCAATCTATCACCTTTCTCAAGGGGCACGTCCCCGAGGTCATCTATGACGCCGAGCATTTTTTTGATGGTTTTAAGGGAAACAAGGAGTATGCCCTGGAGACCATCGAGGCCGCCGAGGCGGCAGGGGCAAACTGTATCGTTCT
Source organism: Deltaproteobacteria bacterium (assembly GCA_030672385.1). Taxonomy (GTDB): domain Bacteria; phylum Desulfobacterota; class B13-G15; order B13-G15; family RBG-16-54-18; genus DAOVGN01. The sequence goes on from DAOVGN010000039.1 coordinate 17,994, forward strand.
TTGCGACACCAATGGGGGGACCTTACCCTTTGAGCTGGAGGAGACCATCAGGAAGGTGAAGAGTACGATCAAGACCCCATTGGGGATCCATGTTCACAATGACTCCAATTTGGCGGTTGCCAACACCATCCTGGCCGTAAAGGAAGGGGTCGTCCAGATCCAGGGAACCATCAATGGCTATGGGGAGAGGTGTGGAAACGCCGACCTCTGCTCCGTGATCCCCAACCTAAAGTTGAAGATGGGGACAGAATGCCTCTCCGATGAGCGCCTCCGGAAGCTCAAGGAGGTCTCCAGGTTCGTGAGCGAACTTGCCAACTTACCCCACAACAAACACCAACCCTATGTGGGTGATAGCGCCTTCGCCCACAAAGGGGGGATACACGTGAGCGCCGTTCGCAAAAGCCCCCTTACCTACGAACACGTAAGGCCGGATTTGGTGGGGAACAAACAAAGGGTCCTCATCTCGGACCTCTCCGGCGAGAGCAATGTCCTGGCCAAGGCGGAGGAGTTTAACATAAAGCTGAAAAAAGGTGATAAGAAGACCAAGAATATCTTGGCGGCATTAAAGGAGCTGGAGAACCGAGGTTATCAGTTTGAGGGGGCTGAGGGGTCCTTTGAACTCCTCATCAAGAAGGCCTTGGGTCTTCATAAGAAGTTTTTTGACCTGTTGGGCTTTCGGGTGATCGTGGAAAAAAGGGGTGATGAGTCTTCTCCTATCTCTGAAGCCACCATTATGGTGAAGGTGGGAAACAGGGTGGAACATACAGCTGCTTTGGGGAATGGACCGGTAAATGCCCTGGACAATGCCCTCAGGAAGGCCTTGGAGACGTTCTACCCGGAACTCAAGGAGGTGAGGCTTATCGATTATAAGGTTAGGGTCCTCCCTGATCAAGAGGGGACAGGGGCCAGCACCAGGGTGCTGATAGAGTCCTGGGACGGCAAGGCTAACTGGGGTACGGTAGGGGTGTCGGAGAATATCATTCAGGCCAGCTGGGAAGCCTTGGTGGATAGTATCGACTACAAACTCCTCAAGGAAGAAGAGGAAGGAATCAGATGAGGAGGCTGATATGCGTTCGGACGCCATGAAAAATGGTCCAGAGAGGGCGCCACATCGCTCACTCTTCAAGGCCATGGGTTACACCGATGAGGAATTGGAGAGGCCCTTAATAGGGGTGGCTAATGCTGCCAATGAGGTCATTCCCGGTCATATCCACCTGAATAAGATCGCCCAGGCCGTCAAGGAGGGGATCAGGATGGCTGGGGGGACCCCCATGGAGTTCGCCACCATTGGGATATGCGATGGGATCGCCATGGGTCATGAGGGGATGAAATATTCCCTGGGGTCCCGCGAGCTCATCGCAGATTCCGTGGAGGTGATGGCCATGGCCTATCCCTTCGACGGACTGGTCTCGATCACTAATTGTGACAAGATCGTCCCTGGGATGATGATGGCCATGGCCAGGTTGAACATCCCCTCACTTTTAGTAAGTGGTGGTCCCATGCTAACAGGCTGGTATCATGGGAAAGAGGTAGATCTCATCACGGTCTTTGAAGCGGTGGGGAAAGTTTCGACAGGTGAGATGACCGCCGAAGAGCTTTCGGAGTTGGAGTCTGTGGCCTGCCCTGGACCAGGTTCGTGCGCTGGGATGTTCACGGCCAACTCCATGAACTGTCTCTCCGAGGCCTTGGGGATAGCCCTACCCGGTAATGGAACCATACCGGCCGTGGACGCCGCCCGCATGCGTCTGGCCAAGGAGGCGGGCAAAAAGGTGGTGGAGCTCATCCACAGGAATATAAGACCACGGGATATCCTGACGACAGAAGCCCTTGCCAACGCCATCACAGTTGATATGGCCTTTGGCGGTTCCACCAATACAACCCTGCACCTGCCGGCCATCGCCCATGAAGCAGGTTTGAAGGTAGGCCTGGAGATCTTCAACCAGATCAGCCAAAAGACCCCTCATCTGTGTAACCTCTCCCCAGGAGGAGCTCACCATGTCCAGGATCTCCATAGGGCTGGAGGAATCCATGCACTCATGAAGGAATTGTCGATAGGAGGGTTACTCAACACAGAGCTTTTAACCGTTACTGGGAAAACAGTAGGGGAGAATATAGTATCGTCTTCTATCAATGACTCAGAGGTGATAAGACCATTGGACAATCCTTACCATCCTACAGGCGGCCTTGTCATACTCTTTGGTAATTTGGCGCTGGAGGGGGCGGTGGTCAAGGCCTCGGCCGTAGCCCCGGAGATGCTCAGACACCGAGGACCTGCCCGAGTCTTTGAATCCGAAGAGGAGGCCCTAAAGGCCATTTTGGCCAAGGATATCGTCAAGGGAGAGGTAATCGTTATCCGCTATGAAGGACCAAAAGGTGGACCGGGGATGAGGGAAATGCTCGCTCCCACCTCGGCAATCGCCGGTATTGGAATGGACAAGGAGGTATCCTTGATCACCGATGGCAGGTTCTCCGGAGGAACCAGGGGAGCTGCCATAGGGCATATCTCCCCTGAGGCAGCAGAGGGAGGCCCCATCGCCGTGGTAAGAGATGGGGACATCATCGAGATCAGTATCCTAGAAAAAAGGCTACATTTACACCTAACGGAGGAGGAAATACAACAAAGGCTCAAAGACTGGAAAAGCCCTGAACCAAAGATTAAATCTGGATACATGTACAGATATGCACAGATGGTCAGCTCAGCCAGCACCGGGGCTGTCTTCCGCGAGTGATAGATGAGAGTATATCCAGATTGCATCCTCTGCCTCGTTAGGTTCACCCTAGATACAGCCAGAAAGGCCACCCCAAACAGGGACCTCCTGCAGGAAATCTCTTTAGAGGGTCTGCGCATCATCCTCCACCATGGCTTTGCAGCCATGCCCCCCCAGATCGCCCAGGCCATTAACAAGATGATTAAAGAAAGGACCGGGATAAATGACCCCTACCAAAAGGACAAGAAGGATCACAATCACCTGGCCATGCGCCTTTATCCATCCCTAAAGGACGAGATAAGGGTTACACCTGACCCATTGAGGACGGCCCTCAAGGCATCTGCGGGAGGTAACAGGATCGATTCTATCTTTCTGGACGAGGAAGTGGATCTTAGGGGGGCCATACAAAGAAGTCTAACCGAAGACTTTGCCATCGAACACTACGAAGAGCTAAAGGAGGCCTTCAGGGATGCCTCAACTCTCCTCTTTTTGGGGGATAATGCCGGGGAGATAGTCTTCGACAAGATCTTAATAGAAGAGATTAAAGGCATCTACCGCCAACTTAAGGTCATCTACGTGGTAAAGGGTGGCCCCATCATCAACGATGCCACCATGGAAGACGCTCAAGAGGTAGGTATGGAAGAGGTGGCTGAAGTCATCTCTAACGGGGATGACACCCCTGGCACTATTTTAGCCCAATGCTCCGCCGAGATGAGGGAGCTTTTTCAAGAGTCCGATATGGTAATTGTCAAAGGACAGGGGAATTTTGAGACCCTGGAGGAAGAAAAGAGGGATGGAATCTTTTTCTCTCTGCAGATCAAATGCCCGGTGATTGCCCAGCATATCGGGGCCCAAATAGGTGACCTCGCCCTTTACCGCATACCTTCTTGAAAAAAAGGGGGGGAGGGGGGAATGTTCCTATCCCCCTCCCTCTGGGTGGTGTGATAAGGAGAGAAAACAAGCTGAAGGGTTCAGCCAATTCCCCGGCTGCCCTCAAATCGTTCTTTATCGTCTTTTGTCACTTGGGCACCAACGGCATCCATGGGCTCTATCCTCACGTTGGCCCCGATCTCCTCTAAGAGCATCTTGTACCTCTGGGCCTCCTTCAGGTTGATCCCATTTTTTACCGTTATGGGCGCCAATCTCATCATCTTGGTGACGTTCTGAGCGGAAAGTCGGAAGTACACCTGCAGGTTCTTCACCAACTTATCCACGAGATTGAAGTTCTTGGACGCTGGCCCAAGGAATATTACCGTGTATTTCCCCCTATTCTGTTCCATCGTCTCTTATCCCTTTTTTACCCAAACTTGAATCCACCTTACTAAAATGCATAATGGATGCCAATAATGCCCCCTGCTGCTGTTTCCTAATTAATTGATTTTAAAGGGAAATAGGTACACGTAAGGATATATGAGGGGGACTGCCAAGGACAAGGGACTCAATTTGTCATCGGCAATGACAAAAAACGTCAACTAAAAACCTGCCTGTTTGAAGGAAGGTACATAGTAACAGGAGATTGTAAACAATGTGGGCCTTGTTCAAAAAAAACCGCCTTCTTGAGTAAGGCGGTACATAACGATCAAAGGTAGATGCTCTTCCTAAAAAAACCCGGCTAACGCGGGGAGGTCACTCTATAATTGGCCTTATTCTCTTAGCCCTAACTATAATTATCTTTCGATCATCTGCTTTCTCCACTATCTTGGTCCCCTCTATCAAGATACTCATCCCTTCTCTTAGATCAT
>DAOVGN010000043.1 GCA_030672385.1 Deltaproteobacteria bacterium
TTGAGCCTGCCATCAAGGATGTTGATCCTCTGCATACCCACAAACTCAGCCACGAACTGGTGCTGGGGATCTCTATAGATCGTCTCGGGATCGCCGATCTGACGGATCTCCCCCTTCTCGATCACCACCACGATATCCGACATGCTCATGGCCTCTACCTGGTCGTGGGTGACGTACAGCACCGTGGCACCCAGGTCCCTGAAGAGCCTTTTGAGCTCGGCCCGCGTCTGCTCACGGATCTGCGCATCGAGGTTGCTCAACGGTTCATCCAGCAAGAATACCTCAGGCTCCCTTACCAGGGCACGGGCCAGGGCGACCCTCTGCTGCTGACCCCCGGAGAGCTGCCTGGGGTAGCGGTCAAGGAGTTCTTTGATATTAAGCATCTCTGAAACCTCGCTTACCTTTCCTCGTATCTCCTGAGCCGGATACTCGTGCAGCTTCAGACCGATGGCGATGTTGTCATAGACCCGCATGTGCGGGTAGAGGGCGTAGTTCTGAAAGACCATGGCGACGTTTCGCTTGCCCGGTGGGATTGCGTTTACCACCCGCTCGCCTATACGTATCTGGCCGCTGTCAGGCCGCTCCAGGCCTGCCACGACCCTCAGCAACGTGCTCTTTCCGCACCCTGAAGGCCCGAGCACGGTGATAAACCTCCTGTGGGGTACCTCGAGGCTCACCTCCTTCAGGGCGATGACCCTGCCCCCCATAAAGGTCTTGGTCACGTTCTCAAAGATGACCTGTGCCATTGCTCATCCCTTTACTGCCCCTGTGGTGAGGCCCTCCACGATCCACCGTTGCAAAAGCGCCACGATGAGGATCACTGGCACTGTGGTGATGGTCACGGCGGCGTTGATCTGCCCCCAGGGGATCTCATAGAGGGAGGCGCCGCTCAGCATGGAGATACCGACAGGGACGGTGTAGCAACTCTCATCAGGCATCAGGGTCAGCGCAATGAGAAATTCGTTCCAGCAGAAGATGAAGATCAGGGCCGCAGCCACGGCAATGGCAGGTTTGGCCAACGGCAGGATGATCCTCACGAGTATCCCCACCCACGAGAGGCCATCGATCATGGCGGCCTCGTCCAGCTCCCTGGGGATCCTGCTGAAGGCGGCATAGAGCATCCAGATGCCAAAGGGGAGGTTCAAAAAACAGTAACTGATGATAAGCCCCAGGGGGTTATTGATGAGACCCAGGGCCTTGATGACGACAAAGACCGGTATCACCAGCAGGGTAGGCGGGACGATGGCACCCATCAAGATCCACCTCTGGAGAGAAAGGGCCCTATAGGTCGGCATATATCTGAGCCTGAAGGCCACAATGGAGCCAATGGCGAGGGTGAGGATCGTCCCCCCGGTAGCGACGACCACACTGTTGATGACGTAGCGGGCAAAGGGCCTCTTGTAGAAGACATCGATAAAGTTCTCCAGGGAGAGGCTGCTCGGCAGATACCTCACCGGCAGGGAGAAGACCTCCTCAGGCGGCTTGAGGGCGGTTATCACGGTCCATAGGAAGGGAGCAAGGCAGTAGACCGCTATTATGAACCCAATCAGCAACAGCAACCGCTTCATCGCACCCTCTCGTACCCCAGGCTGGTGAGCCGGACGATGAGAAAACTTACCCCGATGAGGGCCAGGAGAAAGAGCACGGTGAGGAAGATGGCGTACCCCACCTCATCGTACCGGAAGGCCACATCGTAGATATAGATGCCCAGGGTCCTCGTGCTGTCGGCAGGGCCCCCCTTGGTAAGGACCCATATGAGGTCAAAGATACCTGCGGCGTGAATGACCCTAAATATCAAGGCCACCCTGACGAAGGGCAGCAGCAGGGGAAAGGTGAGATGCAGGAACTCCCTCAGCGCCCCTGCCCCGTCGATGGAGATGCTCTCTGTAAGCTCCTGGGGGATGGACTGAAGGCCCGCCAACAGGATGATCACCACAAAGGGGGTGGTCTTCCAGACATCGGCAAAGACAGCGGCCGACATCGCCCCATTGGGGCTTGAGAGCCAGTCCAGGGGCCCTGCCAAGAGGCCGATCCTGACGAGGAGGTCGTTGATCACGCCGAAGGGGTTGTTGAACATCCACTGCCACGACATGGCCATCACCGCTGTGGGCAGGGCCCACGGTATGAGCACAGCGAGCCTCACCAGAGACCTCCCCCTGAATTGGGCATTGACCAGCAGGGCGATCAGAAGCCCCAAGATGAACTCCAGCGGCACGGATAGAGAGGTAAAGACGCAGGTGTTTCGCAGCGTCCGTCTGAGATCGTAGTCAACACCCAGGCGCGCAAGAAAGCCCTCCTTCTCGCCCCTTACAGTTCCCTCGATGGAGCGGGCCATGATCTTCAGGGCCTCTTCAGGGGACTCTACTCCCGCCAGGACGGCACTGACGTGCTTCTGGAGGGTATCGCTTATCCTCGGGTAATCGGGGTGTGCTGGTCGGGGTCTTGCCCTCATAACGATCTTGTACAGATCCCGGTAGTGGGGGCTTACCTTCAGGATCTCAGGGTCCTGGAAGAGGGCCTTCCTGGAGGGGACGGCACCCCTTTTGAAGTGCAAGATCTTCTGGGCCTCGCTGGAGGTGGCAAACGCTATGAATTTCCAGACCTTCTCCGGGTCCTTCACCCCTTGGGCTATGCCCAGCCCCCACCCTCCGAGGGTCCCTGCAGACCCATAGCCCTCTTTGTGGATAAAGGGGACGATGCCCACCTTCCCCCGAAGGGGGGAGTCCTCTTTGTTCAGGATCGTCCAGGCGTAGGGCCAGTTCCTCATAAAGAGGGCCTTGCCCTGGGAAAAGGCAGAGAGCGAGTGCTGCTCCTGGAAGGAGAGCACCGCCCTCGGGGCCCACTCCTGATGGATCAACTTCCTCATGAATCTCAAGGCCTCCAGGGCCTGGGGGGAGTCGAGGACCACGTTCCCTTCTTGATCGAACACCTCCCCACCTGCCCCCCAGAGGTGCTCGAGGAAGTCACATACCAGGCCCTCATACTGCATCCCCTGAAAGACGATGCAGTATTGTTCAGGTGGGTGGGAATGCCGCTCACAGATCCGCTCAAATTCTTTCCATGTCCTCGGTGGCTCAGGGATGAGGTCCTTTCGGTAGTAGAGCATGCCCACATCGCCCCTCACCGGGACCCGGTAGCTGTGGCCTTTGTAACGCCCTGCCTCGACTGCACCTGGGAGGAATTCTCTCTGCATCTCGGGGGTAAACCATTGATCGAGGGGCACAAGCCAGCCCCCTTCTGCAAACTTGGCGGTCCAGATGATATCCATATAGACGAGCTCAACCGGGTCGCCGCTGAGGAAGGACCGGATATACATGTTCTGCCTCTCATCGGTGGACCAGGGACCAGAGATGTATTTGACCTGGATGTCTGGATGCCGCTCGTGGAATCTCTTGATGACCTCCGCCCACGCACCACCCACATCCTCGGGGCCTATCATCCTCAGGACGCTCGCCCATGCCGGCACGGCGCAGATAAGCACTCCGATGAAGACTCCTACGAGTAGACCTACCAGCCTTGCTCGACGAAGACCTCTGCCCACCAGTAAACCCGCCAAGGCCCCTACAACCTCCCGTTATCTCAGGTGGTTAGCTCCTTGAAACCCCCTTCAACCCTTCTAATTCACAGGAGATTGAAAGTCAACCCCAAACCCCCTCGACCTTGATTTTTCCTCGGATCTCTGTTATGAAATGAATCTCAATCCTGTAAAAAAACATAAAAGGGGAAGGGACATGGAAGAGCTAGCCAAACAGCTGAACAAGATGACGGTAAAGGAGCTGCGGGAGGTGGCCAAGGAACTGGGGGCCCATGGGGTAAGTGCGACGAAAAAGGATGAACTCCTGGCCTTCATCAGAAAGGTCAAGGGGCTTCCTGATGAGCGGCCCCGGAGGGTCGTCAAGAAGAAGGCAAAGAGGGTATGGAACACCAAAGAGCTGAAAGAGCAGATTACATCCCTCAAGGCCAAGAGGGCGGAGACCCTGCAAAAGGGTGACAAGAGGATGGCCACCATCTACAAGCGCCAGATCAACCGGTTGAAGAAGAGGACCAGGAAGGCCGCCCAGCTCGCCGTAGGATCCGAGGGATGAAGCGGATAGCCCCCTCCATCCTCTCGGCTGATATGGCCCACCTGGCCCAGGAGGTGCAGGAGGTGGTAGCAGCGGGGGCCGATTGGATCCACGTCGATGTGATGGACGGTCACTTCGTCCCCAACATCACCATCGGGCCCCTGGTGGTAGAGGCCCTCAAACGGGTGGTAAAGGTACCCCTGGACGTACACCTCATGATAGAAGACCCTGATCGCTATCTCGACCCCTTTATCGATGCGGGCGCCGATATCCTCACCGTCCACGTGGAGGCCTGCAACCACCTGCACCGAACGGTCAACGCTATCAAAACAAGGGGGATCAGGGCAGGGGTGAGCCTCAATCCCGCTACCCCGCTTGCCAGCATCGACTCCATCTTGGAGGATGCGGATATGGTCTTGATCATGACGGTAAACCCGGGCTTCGGGGGGCAGGAATTTATCCTTGCGGCACTGCCCAAGATCGAGCAGTTACAAAATACCATCTCCGAGCGCGGGCTGGGGGTGGAAATTGAGGTGGACGGAGGGGTGACGGTGGACAACATCGGGGAGATCGCACGCAGAGGGGCTGATATCTTTGTGGCAGGTTCGGGAATCTTCAATACCCCTGACCGCAAGGAGACCATCAGGAGGATGAGGGAGGAGATCACGATTGAGGAGCGAGGTTGACAACGCTTATCGGATTTCCTAAAATAGTATAAGTGGCGGTGTAGCTCAGATGGTTAGAGCATGCGGCTCATATCCGCAGTGTCCGGGGTTCAAATCCCTGCACCGCCACCATTTTTATCCCTTCTTGGGGATGAGCTCCAGATTCACCTCCCCGTTGAACGTCTCCTGCAGGGCCTGTGCGAGCCTTTCATAATCCTCCATGGTCTCTAGCTCCACTACCAGGTCCCGCTCGTCCAGTACCCTCAACCTGCCATACTCCTTTACCACCTCGATGACCTCTTGGGGATCGCTCGTCACCCACCCCTTCATCCTGCGCACCAACTCCTCGCCGCTGAAGCCCCTCTCGATCTGCAGCTCCACATCCCGGAACTTGGCATCCCAGCCGATCAGCGCAGGGCGGGTGAGTATCGGGGTGACGGGGTCATGCATGGCCGCACACGTAAACCAGAGCTTTGTCTTGAGCATCTCCACCTCCGCAGGGGATAATTTTTATTAAATTAAAGATAAAAGGAAGGCCAGGGGGATGTCAAGTGCGCTTCCTCAAGGCGATGAAGAAACCCATCGATAAAATGAAATAGCGGTATCCCCGTATCTTTTCTGTTTAAAGAGTTCCATGCCGACGGGCAGAGGGATTGTCTCGTGTGGTGAGTGCTCGGCCACGATGACCCCACGGGGGGAGAGTATTCCCCTTTGGGTGATCTCCTGCAGGGTCTTTCCCACCATGTCCTTCCCATAGGGGGGATCCATGAAGATGAGGTCAAACACCTCCCTCCTCTCCGCCAGGATCGTTAGCCCCTTTTTGGCCACAAGGGAGAGCACCCGTGCCTTGGATGTCAACCCTAGGTCCTCAAGATTTCCCCGCAGGGTTTTGAGGGCCTCTCTGCCCTGCTCCACGAATACCGCTTCCCTGGCACCCCGGCTGAGGGCCTCAATCCCCAGGGCGCCGGTGCCGGCGAAGAGATCGAGGACCTCATGGTAGGTCCATGCTGGGCCCAGGATATCGAAGATCGCCTCCCGGACCCGGTCGGAGGTGGGTCTGATCCCCCCACCTTTTGGGGCACGTAGCCTTCTGCCCCTGAGCTCCCCTGCGATGACCCTCAAGGCCCCCGATCCTTTAGTTTCTCTACCACCCTGGTCATCTGTTCGTAGTGGGTCCCCACCCAGTAGACCTTCCGGCAGGAGGAACAGCGGGAGAACTCCTGATGGGTGTGGAAGATATACTCCGGTACTTCGTCTCTCACCTCTTCAGGATCCACCTCCTCCAGGGGGGTGTTGCAGGCGAGACAGCGAGAGAATAGTTGCTCCTCATGGATGGGGAGTTGTAAGTGGCGAACCACCGTCTGGAGCTGAAGG
>DAOVGN010000040.1 GCA_030672385.1 Deltaproteobacteria bacterium
CTCCATCGCCTCCCCACCCAGCTTGATGATAAAGCCAAACCCGAAGGCATGGGTCCCGAGCACCGGTATCTTTATCCCCAGAGTCCGCATGTTCCTGCAGATGATCGGGCCTGGCGGGCCGCCGGTAGAGGCATAGAGGGCGTCCACCCCCTCTGCCTTGATAATTGGTTTAAGCTTGATGAGCTGGGGGGTCATGTCGATGTCGGTCGGCTTATGGGTCTCCTTCGAGATGATGACCTTTATCCCCTTTTCCTCCCCGATGCGCTTGAAGTTCTCGGCCAGGCTCTGGGCCAGAGGCCAATTACCCGGGAAGACCAAGACCTTCTTGTACCCGCGGGCAAGACTCAAGTCCACCAGCTTCTGAGAGACGACGATGTCGCTGTGGGCGATGTTGAATGACCAGCGTTGCCTTAAGGCACGCACCATGGGGTTGGAGGGGCAGATGATAATGTTGGTGATCCCTTCCCTCTCGGCGATGGCCCTGGTAGTGGCCTGGAGATTGTCCTCAAAGGGACCCACCACCACCAGGACCTCCTTGTCCCGGGAGAACTTGGTCATGTTGGCCGCCGCCCTGCCCAGATCGAACCCATTGTCCTCGATGATCAGCTCCACGGGGTGTCCATTCACCCCACCCTTGGCGTTGATCCGCTCCACCTCCATCACCATGGCCATCTTCAGGGTCTTGCACACCTCCGCCCACGGACCGGTCAGCTCAAGGTTGACCCCGATCTTATAGGGGGTCTTTTCGGCTGGCTGGGGCTGGATAGGCCCAAATGAGGAGAAACAGGAAGAATACAGAGAAGACCAATATCGTATGATTTTTGAATCCTTTCATAAAGTTATCTCCTTTCCTTTCGCTGATGTCTTTTAAAGTTAATAAAGCCACGAGGAGTTGTCAATAGCTTTTTGGTGGGTCAGGGCTTGACGTGTGAGAGACTAATGTGGTACGGGGTGAGTTAGTGTACGTTTGTTGCAGAATTTACCGCATGTCAATATCTAAATCCAAGGACCCCTGCGATCCCCGCACACGGAAATCCCTGAGCAAAGAGGTAGATTCCCTTCCTACTAAAGGTCCTCCAATTATAAGGATGGCAAAGAGGGCACAGGAGGGGATAGGGATTGAGCGGGGGTGTTTAGGGGTCCTGCCAGCTTCTTTTAATCCCCCTACCTCCGCTCATCAGGCCCTGGTCAGAGAGGCGAGAAAGGCCATCGAGTTTGATGAGCTTCTCCTGGTCCTGGACCAGAGGGCCATGGACAAGGAATTTTTTGGCGCCCCCCTGGAGGACAGACTCCTCATGCTCCTGGCGCTCTTCGGGGATGATCCTCAGATCTCCCTGGGGATCTCCAACCGAGGGTTATTCCTGGAGAAGGTAGAGGCCTTGCAGAAGGCCTACCCCCCGGATACGCAGATCTATTTCATCGTCGGGTATGACACCATCGTGAGGGTCCTCGACCCCAAGTACTATGTGGACAGGGGAAAGGCCCTCCAAGAACTCTTCTCCCAGGCCCACTTTTTGGTGGCCAACCGAGGGGACCGCGACCAGAGAGATCTGAAGAAGCTCTTTCGGCGGGCGGAGAATCGGCCCTTTGCCGAACGGATCATCTCCATCAGGCTTCCTTCCTCCATCGTTTGTATATCCTCCACGCTGGCCCGCGAGAGGTGGGCGGAGGGAGAGTCGGTGAAGGGACTTATCCCCCCCCAGGGTGGAAGAGTTCCTAAGGAAGCGGGGACTTTATTATAGACATAACCCCTGAAATGGACTATTATTTTAAAAGATATGCAGTATTGCCAAATGTCAAAGTAGTTTGTACTGCGATGGTATCTTCGAGCCTTTTAGGGGATTATATCACTGGAATCCGATTTAATGCATTGATATGAAGAAGATCTTGGTGGTCGACGACGAAGAACATATCCGTCTCCTATTCAAAGAGGAGTTGGCCGAGGAGGGATATGAAGTGGAGTTGGCCGAGGAGGGTGAGGAGGCCTTGGAGAAGTTGGGCCACCTTAGGCCGAACCTGGTCACCCTCGATCTCAAGATGCCCGGTATGGGGGGGCTGGAGGTTCTCAGGAGGATAAGGGAACAGGACAAGGATCTGCCGGTGGTCATCTGTACTGCCTATGGGGACTACAAGAGAGACCTCACCACCTGGGCCTCTGATGTGTATGTTGTAAAGAGCTCAGACCTGAGTGAGCTGAAAAAAGCAATCAGGGGGTTGCTCGAGAAGGGATAGAGGCCATCGAGTGGGGATGTAGCTCAGTGGGAGAGCATCACGTTCGCAACGTGAGGGTCGGGGGTTCGAATCCCCCCATCTCCACCAATTATTTAATTCCATTACAGAGCAGAGGCAGAATATCTGGAGGGATTCCGTGTCCTAGCCCGCAGAGCGGGTGCCTGCCAATGTTTTTTATTATGAAAAGATCTTGTTTTAAAGGAGATGGGGATGCTTAGAGGGAAAAAGATTGGGATCATCGGCGTTGGGAACATGGGGGAGGCCATCCTGCGGGGCCTCCACCAAAAAGGGATGGCGAAGGGGATAGTGGTCACTGATATCCGCCCAGACAGACAGGTCTACATCAAAAAAACCTATGGGGTAGAGGTAGTCTCGGATAATCGGCAGCTCAGCTCACAGGTTCAGATCGTCATCCTGGCCATCAAGCCCCAGGATATAAAGGGGGTCCTCCAAGAGATATCCCCTGCCCTGGATTCATCAAAGCTTATTATCTCCATCGTTGCCGGGGTTTCCCTCGGGACCATATCCTCAATCCTGGATAAGGACCTGCGTCTCGTAAGGGCTATGCCCAATATTGCGGCCCTGGTACTGGAGTCTGCCACTGCCCTCTCGCAAGGGGGGGAGGCCTCTGCAGAAGACATGGAGATGGCCCAGGGGATATTTGGTGCCCTCGGAAGGACAGTGGTCCTCCCGGAGGTGCTGATGGATGCCGTGACCGGCATGAGCGGCAGTGGGCCTGCCTATGTCTGCCTCTTTATCGAGGCCCTGGCAGATGGAGGGGTGCGGATGGGACTGCCAAGGAAGGCGGCCTTAGAGTTGGCGATCCAGACAGTCCTCGGTACCGCCCGGCTCCTCTCAGAAGGGGGTGAACATCCCGCCTATCTGAAGGACAGAGTAGCCTCCCCAGGGGGGACGACTATAGCGGGGATCGCCTCGTTGGAGGCCAGGGGGTTCAGGGGGGCTGTGATGGAGGCCGTGGCCTCCGCTACCCAAAGGTCTAAAGAACTGGCAAAGATGAAGGGGTGAGACTGTGAAAAAATAGATCCTTTCTGCTACGGGTGCATGAGAACCAAAAATAGTTTTAGACCCAACATCCTCCTTTATATTTATTTTGCTAAAGGAAGTGGGGAATGAAGATGTGTCAGCCCTTGACAAGGTATGGGGTGCGTAAGAGAATGAAAAAATATTTTGTCGCATCAACAGATAACAACAGTCTAAAAGCATGAATGATACAATTGTGTTATGAAAAAAACTCTTATTTACGTGGATACATAGGTCATTGGTGGTTGTTGTGACCCTGAGTTTCAGGAATGGTCACTTGGACTTTTAAGAGATTTTCAGGCAGGCACTTTTTCATTGCTTTTATCTGAGCTTACTGAAGCAGAAATCCAGGATGCTCCAGATGAAGTAAAAGGTATTTATGAGGAATTTCAAAAGGCTGCACTTGATATTCTTGAGCTTACCACTGAAGCTACGGAGCTCGCTGATACATATTTGGTTCATAAAATTCTGCCTTTCAACTTTCTGAATGATGCCCGCCATATTGCCATTGCAACCGTTGCGGGGGCAGACCTTGTTGTGAGTTGGAATTTCAAGCATATTGTCCATTTTGAGAAGATTCGGAAATTTAACGCTGTTAATATCGAAATGGGATACAAAACGATATTGATTTTCTCACCGAGGGAGGTGACAACGTATGTCAGTAAAGGCAGTTGAAATGGTGCGTAAGATTCGTGATAAACATTATGAAGACACGAGAGGACTTTCATTTTCAGAACAGATTAAATTTATTAAAGAAAAGTCTAAAAGCTTACGCAACGGATTAAAAAGGTCTCAGCGTTCAACTACCGATAACATCGGCGCAGGCTTACGCAAAAAGATAAGGGGGTCAGGCCTTAATTAAATAAGGACAACTAGGACAGAACAAACCCATGGCATGACCACTGAGAATTGAATGCGAGGGGGGGACCATTAAAAACCGTCCCCTTCTTGACTTAGTGAGGATCGCCTCCTTGGAGGCAAGGGGGTTCATGGGGGCCGTAATGGAGACTGTGGCCTCCGCCACACAGCGGTCCAAGGAACTGGCCAAGATGCTGGGGTGATGGCTG
>DAOVGN010000010.1 GCA_030672385.1 Deltaproteobacteria bacterium
AGGAGTTTCCTTACCCCTATTAAGCATTCCGGAACCTTCCAACTCTCCCTCAAAGGCCGCTAAAGAGAACCTCTTAATCTTCAATTCACCCCCCCTCATCTCCCCAACGAGGAGAAGATCGCGAAAATCAACCTCCTCAAACTTTCCCTCCTTCACCTTGAGCTTCCCGTCCACATCGAGCCTGTTGCCCTCTGGGGCCTGCTCCTCACTTTTTACCACTTTCTTTTGGGGAGTTTCCTTTTCGCCTTTTTCTTTTTTCTCTTGGGCTAGCGCGATCTCCATTTGTGAGGAGTTGGCCTCCAGGGAGAGAAGGGGGGTGCCCTGAGGAGGAATCCTGAAAGCTCCCTTGAGGACAATGTCACCCTTTAATTTGGCCACCTTTTGCAAGGCAGGAAATTTCGGAGCCCAGTCCTCTAAATGAATGCTTTCTTTTGAGGAGAAGGTCAGCTTACCCGAGGGTTCCCTCTGAAGATCTCTGAACTCACCCTCTATGTGAAAGGGGGTTTTCTCTATCTGGAGGGCTGACTTTAACTTCAACATCCCCGTCTCCCAGGATAGGTCAACCTCAGGGCGCAAGCTGAGGTTGAGGTTCTGGATCACCTTCTCTCCGCTTTCCCCTAGGGAGAAGGCCTTCAGAAAGACCTCGCCCTGCGCTTTGAGAGCGGAGCCTATGTCACCCGAGAAGTTCAGGTCCGCTTTGAACGCACCCTGCAGGGCAGCTTCCTTCACACCTGTCAGCATTACCATAAGATCACCTAGTTTAGGAAAATCCGCCCTTAATCTCCCCTCCACGGGGATACTTTTCAGATCCAAGGTCTTTCCCAAGGGACCCAAACACCCCTGCACCGATATATCGCCCCCTGCCTGTTTGAAGAAGAGGTCATATCGTATTCTTTTATCCAAGGAGAGGTCCTTCACTTCCACGTCTATTTCCTCGATCTCGGTTCGTCGGGCCGGGGTGACACTCTGGTCCAGGTAGACAAATTTCACTCCCTTGAGAGATACTCGGGAGAGGGAAAGACCCTGGAGGGCCTTCGATTTCTCAACCTTTACCCTTCCGCTTATCAACTTTCCCCTTCTTCCTGCGCTGATCTTTTTGTCCATAAAGGGGATGTTTAACTTTCCCTTCTTATCGCGCTCGATGAAGATTGTCGGATATCGCAGGGTGAGCCCGGCTATCTCCTTCCTCCCTGCCAAGAGGGGGAAGAGTCTAACCTTGATAGTTACGTCCCGCAGTGAGAAGAAAGGGGTGGGGGAAAAACCAGGGGGGTTTGCAATCACTAGATCCTCTATCTTTGCTCCCAAGGTGGGTAGTATGGTGATCCGCACCCCTCCCAATGAGACCTCCCTCTGTAGTGTCTTCTCCAGTCTTGCCTCGATCATCCCCTTATATCGATCCAGACTTATGAGGTAGGGTAGAATGAAAGCAGCGGCGATTATGAGCAGAAAAATGGTGAAGAGGATGATTGCTGCAACCTTAGGTCCCTTTTCCATTGTTTTTCTCCTCCAAGAGATTTAAGCGCTTCAATTTTTCTTTTTGAGGCTTTCCCTTCTTATCCCATCCCCGGAAGCGGCGGTACTCCTCAAGCATGGTCTCCAAAGAGACCACCCGTTCTTTGACGGGTTCTCTCAGCAGTCGTGGTGGTAAGGTGTCTTGGTCCCCACCAATCCCTTCACGGAGGTTATAGAGCTTCTCTAAATTCCAGATCCTCTCCCCGATAACGTGCAGGTCCTGGGGTTCGTAATCCAGGCCGGTTACCGACGCAAGGAGGCGGGCGTAATAATCGTCCCCTACCGCAAAGGAAGAGAAACGGCACATAACCATGCTGTCCAGGGTGGCGTTCAGATCTTGTTGAAAGATTACCAATCCCCCCTTCCCCTCAGCCTCAAAACGATCCACCATTTTTGGAACCCCCAGCACTTCCGGACCTATCATATAGGCCCGGAGGTGGCACCCTCCCCGTTGCGAGGTGGCATAGGCTAAACCCTGTCCCTGGGCCCCCCTGGGGTCATAGGCTGGCAGCTCCAATCCCTTTACCGCCATAGAGGTATCCGGTACCTTTTGGGCCTCAGCAAATCTGTACGACCCTTCGGCGAGCAGATCCCCTTCCTCCCTGCGGTAGGCGATATTTTCTATCATTTCCTTTAATTTGTCTCCCTCACCGAATTTGATCCCCCCGCGGAAGATTCCTTTCTCAGCCAGTTCTGCGGCGCAGGCGAGTGTGCCACCGGTGGATATTGTATCCAGGCCTAGGCGATTGCAGAGATAGTTTGCCTCCGCCACCAGGGAGAGATTGTAGACCTCCATATTGACCCCCAAGGCCCAGAGGGTCTCGTACTCAGGTCCCTCCCCCCTTTCGGGGCCGGTGGAGGTTACCCTTCCGCAGGCCACCGGACAGTGAGGACAGGCCTTCTGTCCTAGTAAGATCTTCTCACTTACCTCTTCCCCTGAGAGGAGGGCTGCTTGTGGGGAACTCACCCTCTGGAAGTTTTTGACGGGGAGGATTCCCACTTCATTCATCAAATTCATGAGGACCCCGGTGCCAAAATGTGGGAGTCCTTGCGAGGTTACAGGGTTGGCCTCAAGCCATTTCCTCATCTCATAGATGACGAAGCGCAACCTCTCCCCGTCGGCTATGGAGGTTTTTCTTTCGCCCATTTTTACGACTATGGCCTTGAGCCTTTTGGCCCCCATGACCGCTCCTACTCCCCCCCGGCCGAGGTAGCGCCCGTTGTTCTCACAGCAGGCGAAACGTACGAGGTTCTCCCCTGCGGGACCGATGGTAAGGATGGAGACTGTATCACCCTCTTTCTGCTTCAGTGCGGCCTTGGTCGCAGGTATATCCATCCCCCAAAGCCCGACGGCGTCCTTTAAGTGGGCCCCAGTGGCATCAATTACCAGGTATACTGGAGTGGGGGAACAACCGGATATGATGAGCATGTCCAGACCACACCCCTTGAGCCTTACCCCCAAATCACCCCCGCAGTTGGAGTCGAAGATGGTACCTGTGAGGGGGGCCTTGGTGGAGGCGCTGAACCTACCCGACATGGGTATCCCCGTCCCGGTGAGGGGGCCGGTGGCGAAGATCAGGAGGTTCTCTTCCCCCCAAGGATCACAGTTGGCAGGTGTCTCCTCCCAGAGGATCTTAGCCCCGATCCCGCGTCCCCCAAGATAAGTCTCCCTCCATTCTCTGGGGAATTCTCCCTCCTCGATCTTGCCTAGAGAAAGGGACACCCTCAGCAGTTTTCCCATCCAGCCGAACATCAGGAGCCCTTTTTGAACTTCTCCAGGCACTCCCGGCTGCAGAAGTAGTGGACCTTTCCGCCGATATGGGCCGTGAGGGCTGTTTCCTTGGGGATGTAGGTGTGACACTGGGGATCTTGGACTAGTTCCTTATCGGCTGATTTCCCATGGTACCTTCTAAGGGTCTTCTCCTGGCGTTTAGACGGGAAGAAGGTCTTTTTGAAAAAATAGTAGAGGAGATAGAGCAGGGCGAAGAGGATGAGATATCTCATGAGCTAATGATGATACAAAGGAGGAGGTTTGTCAATTTCATTTCCCGTTGCACCCATCACCTTTTATTGATATCTTAAAATAGATTGATCTGCGAATAGGGAGAGATTAGATGAAAAAGGTCTGGGTAAAGGCCGATTCCAAAGACAAAGAGAAGGTCTTGACCGATCACCTCTTGCGTCAGGAGGCCATAAGGTATGTCCCTGAAGAGAGGCATTAGGTTTCTCGCCCTGATGGTCTTCATCTTTTTGGTGGTGGTGCTCCTTGCACGCACCAGCATCTTGGAACTACGAACCAGGGCGGAGGAGGGGTTTGTCCACAAGAGATTGGCGGAGCTACGGGAGGTAGCTGTTGGGGGGCGTTCCCTCCATGAGCCCATCTACTTAGTGACCCCCAAAGGGGATGTTCGTCCCCTGGTGGGAGATATCCCTCTGAAAGGGGTTCAGGATATTCTTTCATTCCTGTCTCCTAACCCCGGAGGGTTCCGCCGTGCGGGTGAGTATTGGGTGTATCTCCTCCTGGAAGATGGTGGGTTTCTCCTCTCATGCACCCCCTATCAGGAGGTCATCGCTTGGACTACAGGTTTTGAGGCCAGGGAGACGAGGAATGTGATCTTGGTCATGATGGCCTTTGGAGTCTTCACCCTGGTCTGGATGTGGGCGGACAAGAGGGCCTTGGTTGCCGCCCAGAAGGTGCGGATGGTGGAGGAATTGGAGAGGATGGTCCAGGAGAGGACCGAGGCCCTGAAGAGAATGAATCGCCTAGCAAGGCTTGGGGAATTCGCCGCCAGCATGGCTCATGAGATCCGTAACCCCCTTGGCTCCTTGGTGACCGCTGCCAAACTCCTCCCAGATGCCGCTGGGCAAGAGCAGGATGACCTTGTGGGGGTGATCAGGAGTGAGTCGACCCGGCTGGACCGCATCCTTGCCGATTTCCTCCTCTTCTCAAAAGACCCCCATCTTAAGATTAAGATGAACTCCCTGCACCCCCTCCTGCAACGGACCTTGGAGGGGGTGAGAAGGAGCGAGGACTTCCAGCAGGTGATGATTAAATATCGACTGGACCCCCAGGTGAAGGAGGTCCCCTGCGATCCCGAGCAACTGGAGCAGGTCTTTTGGAACATCGCCCTCAATGGGGCCCAGGCCATGGGGGGCGAAGGAGAACTGCTGATCTCCACCCGTTGCCATGGCCGCTGGGTGGATATATCCTTTCGGGATAAAGGTCCGGGGATACCCCCAGAGAAGTGGGAGCAGATCTTCGAACCCTTCTACACTGAGAAGGGGAGGGGGACAGGGTTGGGGCTTTCCATTGCCAGCAGGATCGTGGAGGCCCACGGAGGATTTATCCAGGTGGCCAGCGATGCAAGTTCCTGGACCCTCTTTACCATCTCCCTTCCTTTGCAGGATGAAGGATGATTGGAATAGAGCCCAAAGGTCACATCTTGGTAGTGGATGATGAACCTTCCATGAGAACGGCCCTCTCCATCCTCCTGAGGAGGGAGGGTTATCAAATCTCTCAGGCAGGTGATGGAAAGAAGGCCCTGGAGATGTTGGCGCTAGAGCAGTACGATATGGTCCTCACAGATCTGAAGATGGAGGTGGTAGATGGGATGGAGCTACTGCGCCAGGTGAAGACCGTTAACCCTCATACGGAGGTCCTCATCTTCACCGCATACGGGACAATAGCCTCCGCGGTAGAGGCGATGAAGCTGGGGGCCTACAACTACATCGGTAAGCCCTTCGATGAAGAGGAGCTCCTCCTGAAGGTGGCTAGGGCCCTGGAGCGTAAGGCCCTGATGAGGGAGGTCCAAGAGTTGAAGGCGGAGCTTAAGGGGCATAGGGGGATGGAGGAGATCATCGCCAAAAGCAAGGGGATGAGGGAGGTCTTGGCGAAGGTGGCTCAGGTTGCTCCCTCCGAGGCTACCGTTATGATCGAAGGGGAGAGCGGTACGGGGAAAGAGCTCGTCGCTTGGGCCATCCACCAGGGTAGCCCCCGCCGAGATCGTCCCTTCATACCCATCAACTGTAGCACCTTTCCTGAGACCCTCTTGGAGAGCGAGCTGTTTGGATATGAAAGAGGGGCCTTCACCGGGGCGGAGAGGGGGCACAAGGGGCTCTTTGAGGCGGCCCATCAGGGGAGCCTCTTTCTGGATGAGATCGGTGATATGCCCCTCTCTCTCCAGGGGAAGCTCCTGCGGGTCCTCCAGGAGGGGGAGGTGAGGAGGTTGGGGAGTACCACCCATATTCAGGTTGATGTTCGCATCTTGGTAGCTACCAACAAAAGGATCGAGACCTTGGTGGCCCAAGGTATACTTCGAGATGACCTATTCTATCGCCTCAATGTGGTCAGGATTCATATACCCCCCCTGCGGGAGAGGCCCGATGACATCATCCCCTTGTCCCACCACTTCCTGGAGGTCTATAGAAAAAAGGCCCAAAAGGAGATCAAGGGGTTTACCCCTGAGGCGGTCAAGGCTCTACTCAATCATCTCTGGCCAGGGAACGTAAGGGAGCTGGAAAATTCTGTAGAAAGGGGGGCGATCCTAGCCCGCTCCCCCTACATTACCTCACAAGACCTCTCCCTTGAGCTACCTCCTTTTGAGGTTGGGTACGGAGGAGGGATTACACTTAAAGAGCTCCAGCGACGCTACATCCTTTCCGTCCTGGAGCGGCATGGCGGCAATCAGGCCAAGGCGGCCCGGGTGCTGGGGATAGGACGCAACACCCTCTGGAGGCGTCTGAAGGAGTACGGACTCCTGTTGTAGTTCCACTGTCGACATAACTGTTCTACTATGGAACAGTTATGTCTTTTCCCCTGACAAACTTTACCATTTAAATTAACTGGTTACAGGATTCATATCCTCTGGCATCATGCTTGCAGAACTAAAACCTTTTACAAAAGGAGTTAAGAGGAATGGATACAAATTGTATGAAAATCTAAAATACACTTTCACCATAAGGAGGAATAATTATGAAGACATTTAAGAATCAGTTTGTGTTGGCTCTTTCGTTAACACTTTTCTTTCTCCTTTTATTGCCATATTTTGCCCACCCAGCCGAAAAGGCCCCCTATAAGATCGGGGTCAACCTTGAGCTGACCGGTCCGTGGGCGGAGGCGTGCAAGACCCTGAAGATGGCCATGGTGATGGAGGTGGAGCGGATCAACGCCAAGGGTGGGGTGAACGGGCACCCCGTGGAGCTGGTCATCGAGGATAACGGCTTCGATCTGGGCAGGGCGGCGGCCAACATGACTAAGTTCTCCCGGGACAAGGAGGTCCTGGCGGTGGTGGGTCCCTTTGAGGACAATCTCCAGGCCACTACCAGGGCCATCGCCGAGAGGGAGGGGATCACCAACATCATCATCTGCCCCTCCAACCCCATGGTGCGCGCCTTAAGGCAACGCTGGTCATTCAACATCTCCCACAGCGACATCGTCGTCTCTCAGAAGCTGGTGGACTTGAGTCTTGCCCGCGGGTACAAGAAGGTCTTGGTCTTTCCGGGTAATTGGCCTCTGGCCCAGAGCCTGGCCGAGAACTTCAAGCGCATAGGGGAGGAAAAGGGGATAAAGGTCACCATCTCGAAGGAGACCCATAAGCCGACCGACATCGACATGACCCCCCAGCTCATCAAGCTTAAGCCCATTATCGAGCAGGAGGGGGTGGATGCCCTCTATGCCTCTACCGGCGGCCCGCCAGGCCCGATCATCTGCAGGAACATGCGGACTCTGGGGATAAAGATACCGGTGCTCGGGACCCATGCCTTCGGGTTTGGCTTTATCATCAAGCTGGGTGGGGAGGCGATGGAG
>DAOVGN010000031.1 GCA_030672385.1 Deltaproteobacteria bacterium
ATACTCAACGAATGGGTGGAAAAGGGGTGGAGATTTGACGGGATCCACTTTGTGGTCAAAGAATCCTCCAACAGGCCATCGATGGCCTTTCTCTTCTTTATCCGGGAGGAAGACCATCCCCTTCCCGTGGATCAAGGAGGAGTTTAGAAATTGGCCCCCTCGGCAACTTGCGTCCCCCTCATTTTCCCTCTGGCCTCCTTATACCACTCCATTAAGTGGTGTCTTTCCAAAAGGTGATAAAAAGGAGAATTCTTTCTTACTATCTCGTAGACCACAGTTGTATTTTGGGCTTCAAACCCTTTAAATACCAGACTCCCTACGTATAGAAAGAGATCAAAATTTAACACATCCTCCTTCCTCTCCACACTGATGAAGAGTTTCAGCTCAGTCGAGGAGAAAAAGAAGCGTTTTTGAATCTCTGGATGGAGTTCGTTGGTCTTTGTATTTTTTTCAAAATGGTACTTATGAGGGCTCGTCTCCCTAAGATAGGCGTGAAGGGCCTCCTCGCTCATCGCCTCTCCTAGGTTATATATATCGTTGAGAGGGGTTAAGACCTCCCAGCTCTCCTCCCCATAACCCCTCATCCCTTTTTCAATATCGCTCATTAGCGAGGAAGAGGCTTCCTCCACCACCTCTTGTATTGTCCCCATATCCCCACCCTGCAGGGCTATGTCTACCTTGGTGCTCAAATTCGGCCTGAGAGATAATCCATAGCTTTTTTCAAGGAATACATAGAAGGGGTATTCTAGGTTGTAATCTCCCCTGGCCCAACGGGCATTTCTGAGGCGCAAATCCAGCTTCCTTCTGATGTCAGGATTTCTTCCCGCGCCCCTGGCCGCCTCGTTGAGCTTCTCGGCGATGGCCACATTCACCTTTCCCCAGAACTCATCCTCAAAGGCGAGAGTCTCGGCGGCATCTCCATAGGATATAAAGAGACCGTATTCCACCTCCTCCTCTCTCAAAGAGGTGATCTCCTTTTCATAGGCCCTAGTCAACTCCGATTCTTTATCGTAAGATTCCTTATGCAATTTTCTTAACCGGTCCAACTCTTCCCTCTCCTCTGAGCAGACCAAACGAAATATCTCCTTAAGCTCCTCTCTCCCGATCAAACTGATGTTCTCTGCCAACTCCTTTTTTTGCTCGCTTATTTCCTCTCTAATCCTAAGCGAACTTCTTTTATGATCCGTGAGGATTTTTCTTTGGTGAAGATCCTCCTCGATCGCAATCTTCTTTGTCAAGTCGATGATCTCCCGCTGAGAGTGAAAGAGCTTGGAGTCAAAGGCTTCCTCCTGAACTTTGAGTAAATAAACCGGATTGAGGGATTCCTTTAGCTTCAGTTCCCTCTCGATCCCTCGGATGCTTTCCTCGACGGCCCTCCTTTCCTGGAGAATGGCCTTTTTTTCCCTCCGATACCTTTCCTCAATGGCCCTGACCTCATCTGACTCGCCGAGCGACTCCCCTTCTTCCTTCAATTTTTTTGTGTACTGGTTGAAGAGATCCCTTACTCTTTGGGCGAGAGAGATGAGGGGCTCTATCCTTCCAGAGAAGGATAGAGCATCTCCCACGAGGTTGTTCAACCTCACACCTTTTTTGGTATAATATTTCTTGGCGACCTGCAGGACAGGGAGGAAAAACCCCTTCAACATAAAATCGGCCATGACGATCTCTTTGGACCTGGACATCCTTTGTGTGAAGCCTTGCAGATCCATGAAGAGGTGACCCTCTTTCTTTACTGTGAGATCCTGCAAGATGGGATTTGCATCTGTGGAAAGACGGTAAATACGCCCTTTGTCATACTCCTCATCCAGCTCATCCCTGCGCTTTATGGTTTCTCGATCATCAAGGTATTGAAGGGATTCTTCGAGCCATATGTCCCAGATGTAATCGAGTTGATAGAGGAGGAATCCCTCGATTACTTCTTTGATCTGCTTTTCCTCTCTCGATCTGAAGAAGATCTTCTTCAATATTCTGCCCTTTTTGTGAGACTTGAAGGAGTTCTCGATGTCTGTAACCCTTTGTATCCTTTCTTTGCCCAAGGCACGAGGGATCTCAGAGATGAGTTTAGCCAGGTCTTCTTCCAGCCTCTTCCCTGCCTCCTCTTCGGTAAGGGTGCTTTGGATCAATTTGTTGCTCTGAAACAGATGAAAGAGCCAGAAATCCGTGCCCCCACTGTAGTCTTCATAATCTTTAAGGTAGTGGAAGACCGCCTCACGAAGCCTATTTATCGACCAAAGCTCGATGAGTTTTTCTCTCCCCTTCTTGTCCCTCTTGGCACGGCCCAGCAAATTCTGTAGACTTCCCTCTATATCTTGAAAGTCGACATCCATCTTTTGGGAAAGGGCTTGGAGAAAATCAAATCCCTCTTGGTCGAGGTGATAGGGGTTGAGGTCATTTTTGAATAGTGCAGGTTGTATGGCGACAAAGGTGAGGGGATTGGTGCTTCCCTTTATGAGATGTTCTGCCCTCGTGACATCAAAGGTAAGATCCTTGTAGCGGATCTCATCGAAGACCTCGGTTTGGATTTCCTTTATCGTAGAGTAGAGGATCTGTGCGACTGCCTGTTCCAATTTTTCATAGGATAATCCCTTGATCTTTACCCCTTTGAGTGTTTCCTTTACCTTTCTTAGCTCAGCCATCAGGCATAGGTGTGTAAGGTAAGCGATATCTGTCCATCCTCCCTTTTTTATCTCTTCTTCTAAAGCCTTCAGATAGAGCCTTTTTACGGTCCATATAAATCTTCCGCCCTCCTTGTGTTGTAAAAACCATTCTCCCAATATGCCAGCGTCGAGATATGGATTGTGGTATATCGCATCTTCTGTAATCCGTTTCTCCAAGGGTTTTGAACCCAGATCCCGCGTACACAGGTACCTCTCCAAAACAGCATTTTTCATCTTGGAGGTGTATAAAGATAGGTAGGTGCTGAAGGGTGTTTTCGACTCCCTTTCGTGTCTCTTCTTGATCAAACCCACCAATTTTTGCAGAGAAGAGGAAATAGTTCCTACTACTTTTCCATCAAAGAAATAGGGGATCTTCCCCTTTCCCTCCCCGAGCTTAAAGGGTAATCTTTCTGTCCTCAAACGCAGATATTTCTGGGGATCGATCCTCTTCTCGTGACAAAAATTCGAGATTTGGGCGACAAATTTTGTCCTAGAGGCTATGGGCTTTGATTCCCCTTCCTGCAAGTCCTCATTCCTCCTGGGTTTTTCAGGTATGTATAGCATTTTGTTTTTAATAACGCAATATTTGTTCCTTCTTCCTGTTTAAAGAGTTTGGTTGTTTTACATCCTCATCTGAAGTAAAATTTATAGATCTTCTCTAAGAGCGTTATCTGTCATTCCTGCCAACGGGTGGAAAGGAGCGGGTTGAGGACGGTCATGGACAGGTGTCTATAAGGAGCTAGAGAGGAGATCAGAGTAGGTGATAAAAAAATTGGAAAATTATATTGAAGGGCTTAAAAGGATGGCCATCGCCTATTCAGGAGGGGTGGACTCCACCTTTCTCTTGGACATGAGTGCCAGGGTTCTGAGAGAGGGGAAGGTGCTGGCCCTGACCATTAAATCTCCACTGACTCCCTTGTGGGAGGTGGAGTTTGCGATAGGATATTGTAAAACCAAAGGGATACGACAGCTCATGCTGGATGGGTCATTCATCCTTGACGATGAACTATTTGTCTCTAATCCACTGCAGAGGTGTTACTATTGTAAAAAGAGAATCCTTGAGGTCATGAAGGAGGAGATCCCAGACGACCACGTACTTCTCACTGGCACCACCGCCACCGATGCATCGGATTTTCGCCCTGGGATGAAGGCGGAGCAAGAAATGGAGGTCAGGACCCCCTTGCGAGAACTCGGGTTTACTAGGGATAAAATCCGGGAGTACTCAAAGGCTTATCACATACCAGGGTTTGAACGCCCGCCCTCAGCCTGTTTTGCCACCAGGGTTCCTTATGGAGAACCCATCACCTTGGGAAAGGTGAAGATGGTAGAGGAGGCCGAGACCTTCATACGAAATTTAGGCATAGAATTGGTCAGGGTGCGTTTGATTACCAGAGATACCGCCTGCATCGAGGTTGCGAAAGAGGATATCAAGAAGATCTTTGACCTCCGTGAAGACATCTCTCATCAATTCGGCGAGATAGGCTTCCTAAGGGTGACCCTGGATTTAGATGGATATAGGAGGGGCAAACTCAATTATGGGGCCGACGGATGAAGGTATGGTTGTCCTTGGAGAAGGGGAAATAGAGATGGTGCAGGTTGATCCGTGCGGCAGCTCCACAACCACTTCTCCATCAAAGATGAGGGTTGATCTTGAATATAGGTGTAACACCCACGATTTCTCCCCATAGGTATCCTTTCCGGTTACCACTGCCTTCACACTGCCGGCAGTTTACGTCCGCAAGGTATCAATATGGATGATGCAGGCATGGGGAGCCAGGATTGACAGAAACTTGCCCTTCCTGTTATATTCTCGAACCTTAAACCTCGATCCCAGCCTGGCCATTTGAATGGTTTCTTAAAGATGTGGTTGTCAGGTGTGAGTACCAAAAGATGAAAAAAGGAGGATAATGATCAGATGACTTCTTCTCCCTTGCGCATTACCGACACCACCTTTCGGGATGGTCACCAGTCCATACTCGCCACACGGCTGCGTACCGAGGACATGGTACCCATAGCACCAGAGATGGACCAGGTAGGTTTCCATTCCATGGAGGTATGGGGTGGTGCAACCTATGATGTCTGCATCCGGTTTCTCAACGAAGATCCGTGGGAGAGGCTTCAAACCTTGAAGAAATTATTACCAAATACCCCGTTACAGATGCTCCTTCGGGGGCAGAACCTGGTGGGATACAGAAATTATCCAGACGATGTGGTGAAGGAGTTCATCCGAGAGGCCGCAGAGAGCGGGATAGATATTTTTCGGATTTTTGACGCCCTGAACGACGAAAGGAACTTGGAGCTATCCATAAAGACCGTTAAAGAATGTGGAAGACACGCCCAGGCTTCACTCTGCTATTCCCTTACGGAGAATAGGATGGGCGGAGATATTTTCACCTTGTACTATTATGTAAACAAGGCCAAGATCCTGCAGGAGATGGGGGCGGATTCCCTCTGTATAAAGGATATGGCTGGCTTGATTTCTCCCCTTGACGCCTATGAATTAATCAACGCACTGAAAAAGGAGTTGGACATCCCCATTCAGCTCCACACCCACTATACGAGCGGATTGGCCTCCATGTCTTATTTTAAGGCCACCGAGGCGGGCGTTGATGTCGTGGATACCGCCGGCCCCCTTGGCCATGCGCTCTTCTCAGCCTCCTTGCGAGCCCCTCTTGGTAGGCCTCTTGGGGACAGAGAGGGATCCAGGGCTAGACCTCATCTTATTTTTCGATTGAGTGAGCATATGGAGGAAGTGGTGGCGAAGTATCGGGATCATATGCAAAGCACACAGGTGGCTATCATTGATACACAGGTGCTTAGACACCAGATCCCCGAGGGGATGATTTCCAATCTTGTTCAACAGCTCAAGGAGGCTAAGGCCCTTGATAGGCTGTCTGAGGTATATAAAGAGATCCCGCACACTCGCAAAGATATGGGGTGTCCTCCTTTGGTTACCCCCACAAGCCAGATCGTCGGGGTACAAGCGGTCCTCAATGTCCTTTTTGGCCGTTATAAGGTGATTACCCAACAGGTCAAGGACTACTTTTACGGTCTTTATGGAAGACCCCCGGCAACGGTAAACCCCGAGGTACGGAAGATCGCTCTGAAGGGCTACCCTCGTGGTGAAACACCCATAGATTGCCGTGCTGCTGACGTGTTGGAGCCAGAGATGGAGAAGGTCAAGGAGGCGACCAAGGGGATTGCTCGCACGATGAAAGATATCCTCATTTATGCCCTGTACCCCCAGTCCGGGATGGAATTTCTCAGGAAGAAATATGGAGTAGGGGACAGAGATTGAATAAAAGGCCATCTTGAAGGCTGGGAGAAATGGTATGCGGGCAAATGAAGGTAATGGGAAGAGGATAAGGGAGTGGGTAGAGACCGCCTTGGGCCAAGAGGAGGCCGATCTGGTGATCCTCAACGGTTCTCTGGTCAATGTCTACACCGGTGAGATACAGGAAAACCTCTCGGTGGGGATTAAGGGGGCCAGGATCGTCTATGTGGGCGAGGCCCCCCGTTATCTGGTAGGGGATAACACCCAGGTTATCGATGCCCTTGGGATGTACATCACCCCTGGGTTCCTTGATCCCCACACCCACATGGACAGCATCTTCCAGTGTGCTGAGTATGCCCGTTTTGCTGTCCCCCATGGGAATACCACGACCATCTCGGAGTCGGCCATGATCGCCAATGCCGCCGGCAGGGATGGGGTCGCCTGGTTTATCGAGGACTCCCGCGGTCTTCCCCTGCGGATATTCATCTTGACCCCCTCCATGATCCCCCCATTTCCTGAGTATGAAACCAGCAAGGGGTTCTCATTTGAGGATTTTCGGGAATTGATCAAAGAGGATTTCGTCCTTGGTGTAGGGGAGACTTATTGGCCCAGGGTTTTGGATTTGGATGAAAGGGCTATCGAGAGGTACGCCTTGGCCCAGGAGTTGGGGAAGACCAGGGAGGGTCATGCCGCGGGCGCCCGTGATGAGAAACTAATAGCCTACTGCGCCGCAGGGACGTCATCATGTCATGAGGCAACCACTGCCCAAGAGGCCCTAGAGAGATTGCGATTGGGGATGGGGGTGATGGTCAGGGAAGGCTATATCAGAAGGGAGCTTGAGGCCATCTCCCCCATCAAAGACCTGGGGTTGGACCTGAGGGGGGTAATGCTCTGCACAGATCTGGCTGATCCCCAGATGTTGATCCAACAAGGGTGTATGGATGAGCTTGTGCGTCGTGCCATCTCCTTTGGCTTTGACCCAGTTACAGCAATCCAGATGGTTACGATCAATCCTGCCAACTACTTTGGCTTGAGGGATTTGGGTGGGATAGCCCCCGGCAAGGTCGCCGATCTCCTCATTCTGTCTGATCTGCGGGAGGTGGTGGTAACAAGGGTGATCAAGGATGGCATGGTGGTAGCAGAAGATGGAAGGTTGGTCGAAGAACCCCCTCGCCATCGCTATCCTGGGCCCGCCTACCACACCTTCGCCCTGGAAAGGGTGCAAGAGAACGATTTCCGTATCTCCTTCCATGGGAAGAAGGCCCAGGTGAGGGTGGTTGATGTCATTAACGAAACCATCACCAAGGAGATGCAGGCCGAATTACAAGTGAATGGCGGAAATCTTCCCCCCCATCCAGAGAAGGACATCCTCAAGATGGCCCATATCTACAAGCACAGCCGCCAGCTTCAAAGGGTCCTGGGTTTTGTCCATGGTTTGGGGATCAGGGAAGGGGCGGTGGCCACCAGCCTCATCTGGGATACCAACAACATCCTGACTGTGGGGGCTACTGAGCGGGAGATGGCCTTTGCGGTGAACCGCCTCCTGGAGCATCAAGGGGGGTTTATTGTGGTGAGGGGTGAAAGGGTAATTGCTGAGTTTCCCATGCCCATCTGTGGCATCATCTCCGATTTGCGGTTGGAAGAGATCGCCCAGAGGATGAACGATGTAGAGGAGGGGTGCAGGGCCCTTGGTTGTACCGTACCTCGCCCCTTTCTTACACTGCAGACCCTTGTGTTTACAGGTCTTCCATACCTCCGTCTGACCGATCGGGGTCTCGTTGATATTCGCAAGAGGGAGTTTGTGGATCTCATCCTCTGATGACTTGACCTGCACCATAGGGGCATTCACTAGTTACATAACACTTATTGATTATCACCACTCAAGATATTAAATTTATAAGACAACTTGCCGATAATTCAAGGAAAAAGGAAAGTGTTAAGCTCGGTTGAAGGCGGCGGCAAAAAAGTTTTTTTGGGTTCAGTCATGTGCTATGATAATGGCAAGATTCAAGGGGATAATATATTTCGATAGAAGTAAAGCCTTTATTAGAAGAATTGGAGGTGTAAATTGCGTACCTTAGAGGATTATAGAGAAATTGTCGGGGATGAAGTTATATCAGCGATATACAAGAAGGTAAGGAGGATTTACGGAAAGCGTATATTACACATCAATTCTACTTATTATGGTGGTGGTGTAGCAGAGATATTGGAATCCCTTGTGCCACTGATGAATAATGTAGGAATAGAGGCAGACTGGAGGACACTTCCTGGTACGCCAGATCTATTTACTATAACTAAAAAATTTCACAATGCGCTTCAGGGCGACTCAGTAAACCTCACCGAGATAAAGAAACAGCTCTATGTCGGAGCTAATGAGGCCTTTTCCATCTATTGCCGCATAGATGCCGATTGCGTAGTTGTACATGATCCGCAGCCCCTGCCCCTCATAAAATTCTACAAGAAAAGGCAGCCGTGGGTTTGGAGGTGTCATATAGACCTAACAGATCCAAATAAAGGACTATGGGAATTTCTGAAAAGTTTCATACTTAAATATGACATGGTTGTTTTTTCAAGCGAAAAATATAAAAAGGAAGATCTGCCGGTGGAACATAGGATTGTTTCTCCCTCTATTGACCCTCTGTCACTTAAGAACAAGGAGCTCTCTGAAAAAGATATATTAAAATATCTCAAAAAGGTAGGTATTCCAAACGATAAACCAGTTATAACACAAGTTTCAAGAATGGACCCTTGGAAAGACCCAGAAGGCTTACTCGAGGTATTTAAACTTGTAAGGGAAGTGATCGATTGTAGGTTGATTTATTGTTATGACATAGCATTGGATGATCCACAGGGCATTGAGATATATTCCAAGGTATATCGTAAGGCCAGAAAGTTCATAGAAAGGGGCGAAGTCATATTTGTTGTGGGCAAGAGTCAAATCCTTGTTAATGCTGTACAAAGATTTTCTACTGTATTGGTACAAAAATCCATAAAGGAAGGATTCTGCCTTGCTATAACCGAGGCGTTATGGAAGGGAAAGCCGGTTGTGGCTACAAATGTGGGAGGAATTCCTCTACAAATAAGGGACGGTGAAGAAGGCTTTTTAGTTGAGCCTTATGATACAGAGCAATTTGCAGATAGGACAATAAAAATCTTACAAGATCCTTCTATGGCACAAGAAATGGGTAAAAAGGGGAAAGAGAAGGTCAGGAAAAATTTTCTCATAACAAGGCTTTTATCAGATTATTTGGACTTATTGGGCGATATAATTAGCTAATTAGAGTCCCCATGTATCCCTTCCATTGCCCGTTCTTTAAGGGGCGGTAGTAAAATTAGGATAAGGTTCTTTTTACTCAGCGCAGGGGAGGGCCGTGCCCCTAAAAAGGCAATAGCCTGTCAGGAATTTCAGGGGGGTAAGTTCCCCCGAAGTAGGGTCGAAGGAAGGATTGAAGGCTAAAATATAACACAGTATTTCTCCATATCGTGTATTTTCAAGGTAAACAAATTGACAATGCTTGGGAAGAATACATAAAGGAGGGGCAAAAGGGGAGGAAGGAGGTGTATGCCTAGGGCATCGGTGATCATCCCCACCTGCAACCGGAGAGAGCTCCTTCTGGAGGCGTTGGACTCCGTCCTCGCCCAGACCTATGGTGATTTTGAGCTGATAGTGGTGGATGATGGCTCCACCGATGGTACAACAGAGGTCCTCAAGAGGTATGGAGATAGGTTGATCTATACCTATCAGGCCAATCGAGGAGTTAGCGTGGCCCGCAACCGGGGCATAGAGCTTGCCAGAGGGGAATTCATCGCCTTCTTGGATTCTGATGACCTCTGGTTGCCGAAAAAGCTCCATATACAGGTCGCCTTTATGGACCGGCACCCTGAGGCCCAGATTTGCTATACCGATGAGATCTGGGTCAGGCGAGGGGTGAGGGTCAATCCCAAGAAGAAACACGCCAAATATTCAGGATGGATCTACCCTTACTGTCTCCCCCTTTGTATTATCAGCCCATCATCGGCCCTCATGCGCAGGGGTCTTTTTGAGGAGGTCGGTACATTTGACACCCGACTTCCTGTCTGTGAGGACTACGACCTTTGGTTAAGGGTGGCCTCCCGCTTTCCCGTATTCCTCATCCCCCAAAGGTTGATCGTCAAGAGGGGAGGGCATCCCGATCAACTCTCCCAGCGCAGTTGGGGGAACGACAGATACCGGGTGATGGCTTTGGTAAAGATCCTGGAAAGTGGGGTTTTAAACCCTCAGATGCAGAAGATCACCTCCGAAGAGTTCCACCGGAAGTGTCGAGTCCTCATCAACGGCTATCGCAAGAGGGGAAAAAAAGAGGAGGCGAAGGGGTATCTGGAATTCTTGAGAAAATACCCCCTTTGAAGCCCCTTCACTTCCTTCTTGACTATTCACCCTCTTTTTCCTATAAGGAAGCGAGGATCTTTTGCGACGGAATTTCTTTTCACCGTTCTTGACCCTGAGGCCCAGACCATGATCATATTAAAAAAGCCTCAATCAGAGCCCGCTTCGAGGTCGATTTTTCCGGGATGAAATTATGATTACAGGTCTCTTCTTCCACCCCCTCATGTCAGAGGGAGATTGGCCCATCATAGGGAACAAGTTCAGGGATTTCCCCCAGGCCTTGGGGGATGTCCTTGAGTTGCCCAACGTCACGCTCTATACCCCTGAGCCGGTTCAAGAGGAGCTTTTGCAAAAGGTCCACACCTCCTCCCTCCTGAGGCAGGTAAAAGATGCTTGGTACTACCAGGCTGCCCTGCGAGCCGTGGGGGGGTGTGTTGCAGCCGCCCAAGGGGTAGCGGAGGGTTGTCTAAAAAACGCCTTGGTCTTTTCCGTCGCTGCTGGTCATCATGCCGGTCCTTCCTCAGCATGGGGGGGGACGTATCTCTCCTGCACGGGTCCGGCTGTGGCCCATCTGCGTGAAAGCTACGGTTGGGAAAGGGTTGCCATCATCGATACCGACTGCCATCACGGAGATGGGACGAGGGCGGTCTTTGAGGACGATCAGGACATCTTACACGTCTGTTTTTGCCAGACCAGTTGGGTATCAGAAGACGGTACTAAGGTTGATGTGGATGTGGGATGGAGGACCACCGACCAGGAGTACCTGCAGCAGGTAAGGGAGGAGTTTGACACGCGGGTGAGGGGGTTTCGCCCCAAACTGATCTTTCATAACTTCGGACACGACACCTGTCAAGGGGACTATGGCGATTGCGGCCTTACCCCTGTTTTCTTTCCCGTCTTGGCGAAGCTCGTAAAGGATGTGGCGGAGGAGATCTGTGGCGGGAGATATATCGTGATCACCCATGGGGGAGCCCGTGCAGATGTGGCAAGGCAGATCTTCCCCGAGATTGCCCGCATCTTGGCTTCATGAAGAATACAGCCATCATATTGGGGGGAGGGACAGGCGAGAGGTTCAAGGGGGAGATCCCCAAACAATTTCTCCCCCTGGGCAAGAGGCCCATTATCGCCCACACAGTAGAGGTCTTTCAACGTTCTCCCTCCATTGACGCCATCTTGGTGGTGGTATCTGAAGGGTGGGTGCAGAGGTGTACTGCGGACCTAAAATCCTACGCCTTCCATAAGGTGAACGGGGTGATCAGGGGGGGGGAGACTAGGCAGCTATCCTGCTGGCAGGCCTTGCAAAAGCTGAAGAGCAACCCCCCTCAGATAGTGATCGTCCACGATGCCGTCCGCCCCCTGGTAACCGAGGAAATGGTTGAGGTGGCAGTTCGGGAAGGGCGTGAGGGGATGACCTTCGGCCTGCGGGCTGTGGACACCTTGGTGGAATGCCTGGATGGGGAGATTACCAGGGTCCTCCCTCGTGAACAGATCTACAAGATCCAAACCCCCCAATCTTTTCCCTTCCGCATCCTGTGGGATGCCCACCTAAAGGCCATAGAGGAAGGTATCAGGGAGGTCAGCGATGATGCCGGGTTGGTGCTGAGGGCGGGATATAAGGTTAAGATAATAGAAGGAGCCCCAAGCAACATGAAGATCACGGGCCCGGTTGATCTGGAGCTGGCGGAGCGTCTAATACAACAGAGGTGAGCTTTACTTTCCCCCCCCATTTTGCTACCATTTGGTAGTCTTAGAGGTCTCCGGGATGAATAATCTCACCCCCATGATGAGGCAATATCTGCGGATAAAGGGGGAGCATCAAGATTGTATCCTCTTTTTCCGTATGGGGGATTTCTACGAGATGTTCTTCGAAGATGCCAAGATCGCCTCCAAGATCTTGGAGATCACCCTCACCTCCAGGGAGAAAGGGGATAGAGACAAGATACCCCTATGTGGGGTTCCCTGCCATGCTGCCGCCCCGTACATTGCAAAGCTGATTGAGAAGGGTTACAAGGTGGCCATATGCGAACAAGTGGGCGATGCAAAGGACTCTAAGGGGCCGGTGGGGAGGGAAGTTACCCAAGTGGTCACCCCAGGGATGGTAGTGGAGGGGGAAAACCTCAAGGAGAAGGAGAATAACTTCCTGATGAGCCTTTGCCGGGGAGAAAGGGGTTACGGCCTCGCATTTCTGGACCTCTCCACCGGCGATTTTAAGGGTTTTCAGGTTAAGGGGGAGGGGCTCCTCCTGAGTGAGGTGACAAAGAACAGCCCCCGGGAGGTCCTTATTCCCGAAGACTTGAAGGAGGTGGCATTGCTGGAGGATCTAAGGAGGGAGTTTCCCTCGATGCTGGTAAACTATTTACCCGATGCCTATTTTCGGCCCAGCGCGAAGGGTGATCAGACAGATGATTTCATCGGTGGATTAATCCCATCAGGGGTAATGGATGAACCCCTTCATGCCGCCGTTGCCGCCTTGCAGTATGTCCATGAAACCCAGAAGACCGATGTAGGACATATCAAACCCCTCTCCATCTACAGGGTAGAGGATTATATGATCTTGGACGAGACGACACAGAGGAACCTTGAGTTGTTCACCTCTCTGGGGGGGAGGGTAAGGGGGGGCACCCTTTTAGGGGTACTGGATGAGACGAAAACTGCCATGGGGGGTAGGAGGCTGAGGGAGTGGCTCTCCTATCCCTTAATGGATGTAGGGGGGATCGAGGGGAGGCTGGAGGCAGTAGCCCAGCTTAAGGAGGCCCCCTTGGTGCGGGCCGAGTTCAGGGAGTTCCTGGAGGATGTCTATGACTTGGAGAGGCTTAACGCCAGGGTGACGATGGGCAGGGCCAACCCCCGGGATTTGGTAGCTTTGAAGACTACCTTGAAGGTGATCCCAAAGATAAAAGAGGGCTTATCGGATTTTACCTCCCAACTGGTTAAGGAGATTAGGGAAAATTTAGATGAGCTGGGTGAGGTGGTGGGATGGATAGAGGATGCCATCGTCGATAACCCCCCCCCTGCTCTCACCGAGGGTGGGATCATTAGGGATGGATATGAAAAGGAGCTCGATGAGCTGAGGGGGATAAGCCGGGATGGCAAGGGGTGGATTGCCCGATTAGAGATAAAGGAACGCCAGCGCACAGGGATTCCCTCCTTAAAGGTGAGGTACAATCAGGTCTTTGGCTACTATATAGAGGTCACCAAGGCCAACCTGAAGCTGGTTCCCGAGGATTACATACGCAAGCAGACCCTGACCAATGCCGAGAGGTTTATTACCCCGCAGCTGAAGGAATATGAGAACAAGGTCTTGGGGGCAGAGGAGAGGATCAAATCTTTAGAATATGAGCTCTTCCGACGCCTCCGGGAGCGGGTGGCAGGGCAGAACCGCAGGATCCAGGGTACCGCATCTGCCCTGGCTACCCATGATGCCCTCCTATCCTTGGCCGAGGTAGCTGATAAGTATGGATATACCAGGCCCCGAATAACGGTGGGGGACGAGATTGTCATAGTAGAGGGGAGACATCCCGTCGTCGAGCGGATGGGCCATCTCGAACCTTTTGTTCCCAATGACACCCGCTCGGACTGCGGGGAGAGCCAGCTGATCATCATCACCGGTCCCAACATGGCAGGCAAGTCAACCTATATTCGCCAGGTGGCCCTCATTGTCCTGATGGCCCAGATGGGGGGGTTTGTGCCTGCTCAAGAGTCGACCATTGGTATAGTGGATAGGATTTTCACCCGGGTAGGGGCTTCAGACAATCTAGCCATGGGTGAGAGTACATTTATGGTGGAGATGAGGGAGACAGCTGATATTTTGAAGGAGGCCACCCCCAGGAGTTTAGTGATCTTGGATGAGATAGGCAGGGGCACCAGTACATTTGATGGACTTAGCATCGCTTGGGCAGTGGCAGAATACCTGCATGACAGCAAAGGCCCCAAGGCCCTCTTTGCCACCCATTACCATGAACTCACAGAGCTGGCCATGACCAAACACAGGGTGAGGAACTACAATGTGGCGGTGAGTGAGTGGAACGAGGAGATCATCTTCCTCAGGAGGATAGTAGAGGGAGGGACGAGCCGTAGCTACGGTATTCAGGTGGCCAGACTGGCCGGTCTACCTGAGGAGGTGGTGGAGCGGGCCAAAGAGGTCCTGGCCAATTTGGAAAAGGGGGAGTTGGATGAGGAGGGTTTGCCCAGGCTGGCCCATTCCAAGAGGGTGGAAGGAAATCAAGACAAAGGTCAGTTGAGCCTGTTTGGTGGGAGGGATGGTCTGTTGTACAGGGAGCTTGAAGGTATTGATCTCGACCGCCTGACCCCTTTAGAGGCCTTTCATCTCCTTTATAAATGGAAAAAGATAATGAAGGAAGGGGATTGAAACCGACGGATTTTGCCTTGGCCAGAAGGAAGATGGTCCAAGAGCAGCTTATAGCTAGGGGTATAAAGAATGAAAAAGTCCTGAAGGCCATGAGGAAGGTCCCTCGACATCTCTTTTTAGAAGAGGGGTTTTGGCCTCAGGCCTACGGCGATTTCCCCTTGCCAATCAGTGAGGGGCAGACCATTTCTCAGCCTTATATCGTGGCCCTGATGACCGAGGCATTGGAGCTGAAGGGTGATGAGAAGATTTTGGAGATTGGGACAGGCTCTGGGTACCAAGCGGCCGTTCTATCGGAACTGGTAGAGAGGATCTTCTCCATCGAGCGGATCAGTTCACTGGCAACCAAGGCCAGGAGGATATTAGATGAGCTGGGCTATGCCAATGTCGTGATAAAGGTATCAGATGGCACTTATGGATGGGAGGAAGAGGCTCCCTTTGATGGGATTATCGTTACTGCCGGAGGCCCTGAGGTTCCCCATGTCCTCTTGCAGCAGTTGAAAGTAGGTGGAAGGCTGGTGATACCTGTAGGTGATGAGTACTCCCAGATCCTCCTCAGGGTGGTGAAAAAAAAGAAGGGATACAAGGAAGAAGATTTGGGGGGGTGTCGGTTTGTGAAGTTGATTGGAGATCACGGATGGAAGGTGGAAGGATAAAGGGGCAGATAGGGGTCATCGGCGGAGGGGAGTGCCCTCCTGATCTCTACGAGATCGCACAGGAGGTGGGGGGCGAGATCGCCAAGAGGGGTTTTTCCCTGGTCTGCGGTGGTCTGAGTGGGGTGATGGAGGCGGCCTGCCGGGGGGCCAAGGAGGTGGGAGGTATCACCATTGGTATCCTGCCCGCCAGCGACAGGAGGGACGCCAACCCATACGTCGATATTGTCATACCAACGGGTCTAGGTCATGCCAGGAACATCATCGTCGTCCATGCCTCGGATGCACTGGTCGCCATCGATGGGGGGGCTGGTACTCTCTCCGAGATTGCCATTGCCCTCAAAGTGGGAAAACCCATCGTGGGGATCAGGACCTGGGAATTGGAAGGGAGGCTACCTATGGTGGATGGAGGACGAGAGGCAATAACAACACTTGTTAACATGCTCAAATGATGCGGTTTATCCCTGTCTTTTTTGTCATCCTTTTAGTCCTTTTTGGTGGGTGCAGACACATGGAGGGTGTCTACCATAAGGTAGAACCCCATCAGACCCTCTGGCGCATATGTAAGACCTATGGGGTGGATATGGAAGAGGTGGCAAGGACAAACAAAATCAGGGATAAGAGCAAGATAGAGGTGGGACAGCGGATCTTCATCCCAGGGGCCGAGCAGGTCTTGGAGGTGGGCGTTTATATAGAGGATGTCACCGCTAGGAAGAGACGTGCGGTGGTGAAACACGAAAAGGGGAAGTTTATATGGCCGGTAGAGGGGAGGGTGACGGCCAAGTTCAATATGGATGTCCAGAGGAGGCATGATGGAATAGATATCTGTGTTCCTTTGGGCACCCCTATTAGGGCGGCGGATAGCGGCAGAGTAGTTTACAGCGATAATAAAATCAGGGGGTATGGAAACCTCATCATCATCGAGCACAAAGACGGATTCTTTACCCTCTATGCCCACAACCAGACTAATTTGGTGAAAGAAGAGGTGTTGGTTAAGAAGGGAGAGGTTATCGCCAGGGTTGGGAATACGGGAGATGCCACTGGTCATCACCTCCATTTTGAGATCCGCAAGGGGAGTAAGCCTTTAGATCCCCTGCATTTTCTGCCTTAGAAAAGTGTAGTCATGAAGTTAGATGAGAAGGTGTCATGAGTACTAAAGAGGAGATCTATCCTGAGGATGAGGCCATCGATTCTTTACGCCTGTACCTTCAAGACGTAAAGTCACTTGAACTTCTCACCCCTGAAGAGGAACGGAAGCTGGCCCTACGGATAGTGCAAGGAGACGAGGGGGCGAGAAAGAGGATGATCGAGTCTAATCTAAGGTTGGTGCTCAAGGTGGCCAAGAGATATACGGGACGGGGTCTTCCCCTGCTGGACTTGATTGAAGAGGGTAACATTGGGCTTATTAAGGCGGTGGAGAAATTTAAGCCTGAGAAAAACTGTCGCTTTTCCACCTATGCCATTCTCTGGATCAGGCAATCCATTGAGAGGGCCTTGGTAAACCAGAGTAGGACGGTGAAAATCCCGGCTCATGTGGCCAGCGATATGAAGAGGATGATTCGTGCCAGCCGTTCTTTAACCCAAAGGTTAGGTAGAGAGCCCCTCATCCAAGAGGTGGCAGAGGAGATGGGAGTAGAGGTGGACTATGTAAGCCGTTTGATGATGGCTGTGCGCAAGGCTACATCTATAGAGACGCCTTTGGATGAAGAGGAAGGTTATCATCTGTCAGATACCCTAAAGGTAGGGGAGCAATCAGGCCCCTTTTCCATCGCCGAACATACAGCGCTCTTTAAGTTGATCAGCTCTTGGTTGGACCTCATATCCCCACAGGAGAAGATGGTGATCGACCTCCGTTTTGGCCTGAGGGACGGTGAGCCCAAAACCTTAGAGGCCATCGGGGAGGTCTTTGGGGTCACCAGGGAACGTATTCGGCAGATCGAGGTCAAGGCCCTCCTGCGCCTGCGCAAGGTGATGGAGGAGCGGGATTTGATTTTGTTAGAGGATGTAAAGGTCTGAAACTAAGTTTACAGATAAAATGGGGGTGTTTTTTATCCTTAATTTTTCTTCTCCCCTTTGGGGAGAGGATAAAGGTGAGGGGGAAAATCATGCTATTTCTACCCTTACCCCAACAGCGAAGATTATTAAGGGTGTAAAGAGAGGGGATACATCAGGGCAGAGAAAGTATTCTGCAGCGTCTTACCTTGACAGAGGGGTTTGATGGTGTTAAAGATTGAGAAAAGAGAGCAGGAGGTGCCCTCGTAGCTCAGGTGGATAGAGCACAGGATTCCTAATCCTGGTGTCGTACGTTCGAGTCGTACCGGGGGCGCTTTTAATTCAAGGCGTGAAGCCTCGAGGTCAAGGGGTGGGGGCATGACACGTCAGGAAAGGGTAGGAGATGTACGGTACAGAATTTAAGGGGCACGTAGCCCCTTTTTTTGGTTGGAGAAAACAAGGCGGTAGCTGAGCGGTGCACTATCACGAACGGAAGGGAGAAGGGTGAAGGGACAGGTAATAGCACATGTTGAACCTGACCCTCGATGTTTCTTAAAAAAAGTGAAGGAATTCAACAACCCTACCCGGAAGACAGATTAATGAAAAGGAGAGAATGAACAAAACGGATGACTTTTTAGTATTCTGTTGTTAAAATAAAAACCAAATTGAATGAGAGAGGAGTAGTATGGGAGAGGCCGAAAAAAAATTACGCCAGCTTCCACAAGACTTGCAGGGCGAGGTTG
>DAOVGN010000079.1 GCA_030672385.1 Deltaproteobacteria bacterium
AGGTAAATTCAATATGTCTGATCAAAAGAGTGACGTGACCAAAGAGGATCTGAAAAATTTCAAAGAAGAGATTGTTCACCAATTCCACGTCATCTCTGAGGATGTCATCACTCAAGGGAAACAAGTCGCCGAAGGTGTTGCAAACGTGGATGAAAAAGTAGAGAGAACCCGCCTGGAATTAAAGGAGGAGATAGATAACAAGACTCAACCAATTGCCCAAGCTGTGATTGCTCTTGATGGTAAGGTGACCGCTCTCGATGGGAAGGTCAATACCCTCGATGGTAAGGTGACCGCTCTCGATGGGAAGGTTGATAGAATCCATAAGGAATTAACATCAGAAATTCAAGAGACAAGACAAGAGATTTTAGCTGCCGTAAAGTTCTCTTATGCTGAATTGGATAAACGCCTGACGACCCTCGAAAAAGAGTTTCTTGGTCTTAAACTCCGCGTTGAAAAAATAGAAGGCCGCTCTTCAGTCTAGCTCAATCTTTCCTCTCTGAGCGGCTCTCTCACCTGGACCACATGCCTTGATCTTTATGAAACCAAAGGGGGATATCCTATATTCCCCCTCTTGCAAGAAACTACCTGAGACACCGGGAGTGATGTTCGAGGATGTTTCCCAATCTGGATCTCCAAAAGAAGTGATTGTGGCCCGCCTTCCCGTTATACGGTTGGACTGAGATCATACGGCTGGACCCGCCGAGGATTGCATCCAACCTTTTATTTCCTTCCATTATTGACTTCAAGCGCTCCCCTGCCCCATAGTCAAAATATATCTTGTCCCGTAATAATCCCCTCCCCTTTCCTTCCCTGAGCAAGCGCAGGGGGTTGTGCGCCCTCCTATAGGCCTCATTGATGATGGAACTGCTCGGCAGGGCCATGGGTTCCAGATGGCCGAAGACCTCCAAGAACTCGGGCATCATGGTCTTGAGGACCAACTTGTTAGTGAGGAGCTCTATATCGACCAATCCACTTTGGCTGCTCACCGAAGAAAACAACTGAGGATGGCGCAGGGCGATCTTCAGCGCACCAAACCCCCCCATGGAAAACCCACCAATACCCGTACAAGGAGGGGGAAGGATCTTGTCCTTAACAGGAGACCCTTGGCGAAGGTATTCCATTAACTCGAGGATATAGCTTTCGTATCTCCCCAAGGCCCCGGGCTTCATGTATTGAGGGCGAAAGCGCGAAATCCTCAAACACTCCACAGGCGAGAAGGCGTCGCACCCGCCCTCATCTCTGGTGGGTGGAAAGAGTCTCTTTCCTTCATCCTCGTCAGTATAAAAGCTGTTCTCTCCGTCGGGTAGCACGATGATCATCTTGCGGATGGGTTGAAAGGGCTCATCGAGCCCCCCATCGGGATGGAGGTTGTGCTCCACCAGGGAGGTCGCTATCTCAGACGGCTTGTAGTCTTTTTCTATCAGACCCCCATACTCGGCAAGCTCACTAAATCTCCTCCTTAGATTCTCCTTCAGGTCTCTATAGCTCTTGTTCCGCGAGTCCATCATGGCCCCGGCGATAGGGGCGATGTCCTCCAGCAGGAGCCAGTGATATTCCTCTTCCCTTTCCCGACACAGGATATCGAGGGCGACCTGTGGATTGCAGACCGACCTCCCTGACCCGTTTCGGTGAAAATTGTATCCGTGCAAGAGGATGAGAAGGGGATATCTCTGGGGGGAGCTGGTATCAAAATCAGGGGGGAGGATGAGAAAAAAGTTCTTTGTCTTCCCCAAACAAGAGGAGGAGAAAGACCCGTGGCGGATCTGATACTTAAACTCGGCCTCTGATGGGGGCTGGAGGAGATATCTCAACTCCTGATTCTGGGGACAACAGGGACCAACATTGGTCGAATAGGCAGGGAAACAAGAGAAGGTCAAAAGAAATATAACAAAGAGGTATCCATGGATAATCCTTTTTACCAAGATGCTGCACCTCCTTTTTTATTTCTACTCGTACGCCTCGATTTCATAAAAACCCGAGGAGGGGTTAAGGAGATAACCAAAATGCCCCTTTTTACCTAAATCATCAACTCTGTGGAAAGGGAGTTGTGGCACGATCGGACCTGGATCTTTTTCTCTTTTCCATTTCTACTCCATATCACCGTTACCACCTCATCTTTGGGTGCATCGCTGTACCTGACACATATAGAAGCAGCCTTTTTAATGTCCTCTAAGTCCCCACCGCAGGGAATAAGGAGGAACGGCCCAGGATATCCCTCCACTTTAAGGATATCATCTCCTTTGGCAGCCATCCTCAAGATCTTTTCGTTATCCTCTGCATGTCTCCCCACTATTACCTTCACAAGGGGGGAAAACCGGAGGTGCCTACCCACCTTTAAGAGCTCTATCTCCCTGACCTCGAAACGACCTCGCTGTCGGAAAATGTCTTGCAGGCGACGCGAGAAGACCGGATCAGTAAGAAGACATCCCCCGGCAGGAGAGAGGTAATCCCTTATATGGTATATCTTTGCCAATTCCAACTGCCTCTTTCTGGAGCGACCTTTGATGTCCAAGAGTTTCTCCCTATCTATCTTACCTTCCTTCTCTGGGATGGTCTCGGGAAGTAGTCTTGCACTCAGCGGGCGCAAGATGTGCCCCTCATAGCCCGACTCCCTCTCCACCACCTTCAAGGCAGCCTTGTTCTGAGACATAGGGCGTTGTCCCAATACCTCGCCGGTAAAAAGAAAATCAGCCCCCACCTCCTCCATCACCCTCCCCGCCTCTCTCAACATGAGTGTATGACAATCGATGCAGGGATTCATGTTATCGCCATATCCATGCTTGGGTTGGCGAAGCATTCCCAGATGAAGCTCTGTTATATCCAAGATCCTCAGAGGAACCCCCAATGCCTTGGCCGTTCGCTCCGCCCCCTGTGAGCCAAAAAAGGGGGTGCTAAAGGAGATGCCCATTACCTCTACTCCTTGTTCGAGGATGATCTTGGCCGCCAAGATGCTATCCAGACCCCCTGAGATGAGCCCGGTCGCCTTGGTCATATTTCCTCCCTCACGAAGTGGGCGATGCGTTCCTCAAATCTCTTGTTCAACCCCTCCCTGGTCTTGGGACTGCTGCCGAACACTTCCTGCCAGACATCGTCCCTCTCCATACATAGATAGACAAAAAGATCCTCATCGTAGGCCTGCAGCCAGGAGATCATCTTCCGGTACATCTCCACCCTGATCGGTTTCAAGTAGCGTAACTTGCCATCCTCACCTGAGATCAACTCCCCGGAGAATATCTTTGTGCTGGGGAACCTCTCCTGGGCCACCTGCTTCAGGTAGGGAGGACAGCGAAGTCCACCGAGGCTCACCCAAATCACCCTGCCCGGGTCGATCTGTTCAAAGAGGAGGTCAACAGTCCTGCGATAGTCCTCCTCCCACCCCGGATAATGGATGAGGGGATCAAAGTGGAACCCCAGATGATAACCCGCATCTTGACAGAGACGTGCTGCCCCCAATCTCTCTCCTAAAGGGGCGGCCATGTGCTCTTCCTCCTCTATTATCTTGG
Organism: Deltaproteobacteria bacterium; assembly: GCA_030672385.1. Classification (GTDB taxonomy): domain Bacteria; phylum Desulfobacterota; class B13-G15; order B13-G15; family RBG-16-54-18; genus DAOVGN01. The sequence goes on from DAOVGN010000079.1 coordinate 3,504, forward strand.
GGGGGTTGAGTGACCAGGAGACGACGGTCCTGCCCTTATGGTCCAGGGCCAAGAGGTGGCCCACCTCGGCCGCCTTGGTCTTTAGCTCCAAGATCCCATTCCTCTTGTTGGCGAAAAAGGGGACGGCCTCCGAGGAAAAACCGATAATTCCATCAAAGGCCAGGCTATCCCCCAGTTCCCCCGTGCCAAACCTGAAGAAACGATGGGGGTGTCTGTCTAAGATTTCCTCTATCTCCTGAAAGATCTTGTCTATTTCCGGGTAAAGGGTCAAAAAGGGGTTATTTAAATAGACCTGAAGGATGCAATAAGAACAATCTATGGGGCAATTAGTCATGACGTTAATGACCTTATAGCCGCAACAGATATGATCCCTCGTCCCGGGGCAGTCTTTAACCAGCCTCCCCTGATAGCTACGGATGAGGAGGGTCGTCTTCCCCTCCCTCCAGGGATCTTCTTGATAGGAGGTCAGTTCATTAATCAACGAATCAAGATCATCTATATGCACCGAAGGGAGATGGCCTAGACCTTGCAGGATCCTTTGAACAAAGGGGTGGCCCTCTAACGAGGGTTCCAAATAGACCTCTTTTAAAGGTATCACCTTCTATCTCCCTTGCAACCGTATGATGATCTGTGAAGGGAGGTCATCCCGATTTTCATAGGTAACCGACATAACCTCCACATCTCCCCTCTTCCTGACTGCATCCACAAAGACCCCACTCCCCTGATGGATTACCCCGAGCAGGTGCCTCTCCTCTCGATCCAGGACCTGCTTGACCATCTCCTGAAATCTCTGAGAGAAAAGCTCCATCTTGCCGATCTCATCGATGACGATGAGCTCCTTTCCCCGCAAACCTCTGTCCAGGGCCGAAAGGGCCATGGCCTCAAAGAGAGGAAGATCCGCCACGTATTTGCCCACCCGATACCTCCCCTTATAATCGATATGGGCCAGGACACCCTCTTCCCCCTCCAAGGTCTTCAGGGAAAACCCGACCCTTCTCCCTCCCTTTCTCATCTCTTGGGTAAAGAAGCCCCCTGCCTTGAGGTCAATCCCCTTGAGCACCTTTTGGATAACCGTGGTCTTCCCAATGCCGGGTGGACCTGTGAGCAAAAGTTTCATCTCAGCTAGATCATCGGGGATGACCAACAGGCATAATTAGGAGAGGTTCATGACGAGGGGGAACTCCCAATATTTCGGCCACTTCATCATCATTGAAGGCCCCCACTATACCCGCCCCCAACCCCATGGAAACGCATTGGAGGAAGAGATTCTCCCCTGCATGGCCCACCTCCATGTGCACATATCTGATCCCCCGTTCCCTGTACTTTCCAGTAGTCCTCTTATACTCTGCGGTGATAATCACCATAATCGGGGCCTCGGCCATCCACATCTGCCACAAAGAGGCTTGAGCCACCTCTCCCCTTCTATCACCTGAGACTATAATCTCCAGGGCATGGCGGACGGGTAGATAATGGTACACCCCACTCTCCAAACCACCTACCCCTCCTTTTCCCACCGCTACATAGATATCCAGGGGGTATAATGCCCCTGCAGAGGGGGCCGTCCTTTTACCCTCCCGGGAATCGCTGATGCCGTAGGCTGCCCAGAGGAGTTTGGAGAGTTGGCTCAGGGTGAGTGCCGTGGGGGCAAAAGACCTCACGGTCCTGCGGATAGTCAAGGCCTCTTCTGTGGACATACTCCCCTTTAACTCTGGCCTTGGTAAACTAGTCATCTTCTCTCCACCCTTTGTTCCCGGAGGGAGGCCAGTAAAGAAAAAACAGATGGAGGCAAACCCCAACAAGAAACAGGCCTTTAAAAATATCCCCTCATCTCCTCGCATAGCCTCTCCGGTTTTTTGTATCCTATCGATTCTCCATGGAGCTTCTCGAAGTAACTTACGTCGCTGGCTCCCACCGGAGGTAACAATCTCCTAGTAACCATTCTGGCATTTACCCAAAAGGAACCATCCTGACCGTATTCGCCCGAGTAGAGGGTCAGGTTGAAACTGTAGTGATTGAAGTCATGGAAGTAATGAAAGGCCTTGACTAAACCTTGTGAAAAGTCCCTTAGGTCCTGATCGGAGAGATCGATGATGGAGGTCCGTTCGCGGAAAACGGCCATGATATCCCCAAACCCTCGCGGGGCATAACTCGCCAGCCACACCGTGTTGCCGACTGCCCCTATATACCTCTCCCCTAGCTCTTTCTCCTTAAGGATCAACTCATCCCAAAAAATTTTCCCCCACCTCTGCTGATATTCCCTCCCACGTTGGACCATCTCCCCTTGATAGTTAGTGGGCAGTTCACCACCGATGATCTGAAGATGTGGATGGATAATACTTCCCCCGGACATAGGGAGGTAGTTCCAGTTGATGGAGAAAAATCTTACCATGGGATCCACTTCCACCACCCTCCGCAGGAAGACACAAGCGGTGGAAAAACCGTTAAAGAGGATCTCCTCGGTAAAATCGGGGATGGGGACATAATGTCTTTGGGTGAGAACGGAGACAGCGCAGAATTTATCAAAGGGAAGTCTGTTGGGCAGCAAGCATACCTCACCAAAGCGGAGCCTCCCTCCTTTTATGAAATCATCCGTAAACTTAGGGGTAAGTTCCTCCAACGAATCAGGACAAAAAGGGCACTTGACATCTCCTATCCTCGCCAGATACTCCTCCATATCCAGCTTATCCAACTTTTTGATGGGGAGATCAAGGACCCTAACTGTCATCTTTGTCAGCGGGTCCCATCTCGTCTCCAATGTTAAAGCTCTCTCCTGATACCCTCTGTGGGGATCTAAGATCTTCGCCTGTTGCATCTTTCTCTTGAACTCTACCCCCATCTTCCCCCCTTAATTCTGAAAGCAAAAACCATTTCCCTCAGCATGGTACGCTAAAATCTAACAGGGTAATTCAAGGGTGTCAAGGTTGCTGGGTGAGATCCCCGTGCCCTTGTTTTCTCATAGAAGTTTCCCTCCTTCATTGCATAGTTGATTGTGTTTTTGAAGTTGACAACTCCCTTCTTCTCCCCTAGAGTTATGTTGAAAGATTAATAAGGAGTAGTAAAGGTGATCAAAAGATATACAAGAGAGAGGATGGGTGAGCTTTGGAGCGAGGAAAATAAATATTGCACCTGGCTGAAGGTGGAGATCTTGGTCTGCGAGGCCTGGGCCGAGCTGGGCGAGATCACCCAGGAGGCCTTACTGCAGATCAAGGAGCGGGCGAGGATTGACCCCCAACGCATCGAGGAGATCGAGAGAGAGACCAGACACGACGTGGCAGCCTTTGTCAGCCAACTGGAGGAGGTGGTAGGAGAGGCGGGTAAATATATCCACCTGGGACTCACCTCTTATGATATCGTTGATACCGCCCTCTCCCTCTTGCTCAGTGAGGCGGCGGAAATCATCATCGAAGATATCAAGGACCTGATGGAGGTGATAAGGGAGAAGGCCATTGAGCATAAGGAAACCATCATGATCGGGCGGACCCATGGGGTGCACGCCGAGCCCATCACCTTCGGCCTGAAGATGGCCATCTGGTACGAGGAGATGCACAGGCACCGGGAACGGATGGAAAGGGCTAAAGAGAACATAAGCTTTGGAAGGATATCAGGCGCTGTAGGTACCTACGCCAACACCCCCCCCTCGGTGGAGCAATATGTATGTGCGAGGTTGGGCCTGAAACCCACCCCTGTCTCCTCACAGATCATCCAGCGGGACAGACATGCCGAGTTTTTCACGACCTTGGCTCTGCTCGCCTCCTCCATAGAGAAGTTTGCACTGGAGATCCGACACCTGCAACGCACCGAGGTCTTGGAGGCCGAAGAACCTTTTGCCGAGGGGCAAAAGGGCTCATCGGCCATGCCCCACAAGAGAAACCCCATCGGGACGGAGAACCTCTCGGGGTTGGCCAGGTTGGTAAGGACTAACTCCTTGGCCGCCATGGAGAATGTCCCCCTCTGGCACGAAAGAGACATCAGCCACTCCTCGGTGGAGAGGGTGATCGCCCCGGACAGCACCATCCTGGTAGACTACATGCTGGATCGGCTCACACATATCATAAAGGGGCTCCAGGTATACCCCGAGCGGATGAGGGAAAATTTAGAGTTGACTAAGGGGCTTATCTTCTCTCAACAGCTCCTGCTAGCCCTCATCAGACAAGGGATCTCACGTGATGATGCCTACCAATGGGTACAGAGGAATGCCATGCGGGCGTGGAAGGAAGGGAATGATTTTCGGAGCCTAGTTGCAAAGGATAAAGATATCGTAAACATTATGAGCGAAAAAGAAATAAACGCTATTTTCGACTTGAATACCCAGCTCAGATATGTTAATAAAATAATTAAAAGAGTATTTTATTCTCCTGAGGGAGCAATAGGTAAATAGCCATGTCCGCACGTGTCATCACCCTCATCATCCTTGTCGCCATTATTCTCATCTATGTCTTGTACAATACACAACCAGTTGAGGTAAAGTTCCTCTTTTGGGAAGCTAAGATATCCAAGGCCCTGATTACCTTGGGGTCATTTCTAGCGGGTATAATCCTGGGATTGGTCGTGGCCAAGATCGACCAGTTCAGGAAAGGGAGGCAAAAAAGGACGGTACAAAAAATAGGGGGGTGAAGGGAGGTGAGAAAATATGTCTGCCTTAGCATTGATTCTCTCCATCATTGCCTTGATCGTCGCCATTTTGGCCTATCAAAAGGTGGGCGGGCTCGGTGACCTGAAGAAGCAGACCGAGATCCTCACCAACATCGGTGATGCCATCATCAAGGCTACCAATTCCCTACGGGAAAAGACGGCCGACGTCTTAGACAAAATGGAGGTGGCCTTGAGGAGCAAGGAGGCAAGGGCCGAGAAGAAAAAGGAAGAAAAAGAAGAGGAAGAAGGGAGAGATATCTCGAAGTTGTGAAGGACAATCTGATCGGAGATGAAGAGTGCAGGGCCTATTCGCAAAAGGAGGGAATAGGCCTTTTTATGCACTTTTTTGACCAAGAGGAATGAAGAATGAAAGATGCGCTGGAGAAGATCGCCCATAGGGTAAAAGAGGAACCCTTCGCTCAACTCTTGGGGTTGGAGTTGAAGGAAATCAGGGAAGGACACTCCATCGTGGAGATGACCTTCCGTCCAGAGATGGGGAACATCTATGGAATGGCCCATGGAGGGGCAATATTCGCCCTCATCGATGAGGCATTTGAAACGGCCTCCAACTCGCACGGGACAGTAGCTGTCGCCTTGAACATGAACATCACCTATATAAGCTCTCCTCACCCAGGGTCTCGCCTGCGTGCCGAGGCCCAAGAGATAAGTCTAACCCGCCGCACCGCCTCCTACCTCATCAATGTGACCGATGCAGAAGGAAACCTGATAGCTACCTGTCAGGCCCTGGTATACCGAAAGGATGAGAAGATCCCCTTTGTGGAGGAGTAACAAAGCTTGGTAAGGACAACAAAAAAAATCAGGGGGATAAAGAGGACAAAGGTAGTCTGTACTATCGGACCTGCAAGCAGCGACCCCGCCATCATGGAAAAGATGATCAGAGAGGGAATGGATGTGGCTAGGCTCAACTTCTCCCATGGAGATCATCGGGGACATGAGGAAAAGATTAAACAGTTGAAAAAATTGAGCAAAAAGTTAGGCAGGCCTGTGGCCATCCTCCAAGACATCGGAGGTGGAAAGGTGAGGGTGGGGGAGATCGAGGGGGGAGTAATATATCTGGAGAGCGGGACGACCTTCACCTTGACCACCGAACAAACAAAGGGAACAGCAAATAAGGTATCCGTAAACTACCCTGGACTGGCGGAGGATGTAAGCAAAAAGGATACCATCTTGCTGGCAGATGGTACACTAGAGCTCAAGGTGATGGCGGTTGAACCCCCAGAGGTTAGGTGCCTGGTGGTAGTGGGGGGAGAGCTAAGCTCCCATAAAGGGGTCAATATGCCCAGTGGGGAGTTAATGACGAAGGCCTTGACCAACAAGGACAAAGAAGACCTTTTGTTCGGTGTAGAGCAGGAGGTAGACCTCATCGCCCTCTCTTATGTCAGAGACCAAGAGGACATCTTGGGGGCTAAGGAGGCCTTGAAATCTAAGGGGGCCGATATCCCCATCATCGCCAAGATTGAGAGACATGCGGCCCTAAAGCATATTGATGAGATCATGGAAGCGGCGGACGGGATCATGGTAGCCAGGGGTGATTTGGGGGTGGAGATACCCTTAGAGGAGGTCCCTTTGGTACAGAAGGAGCTGATCAAGAGGGCCAACAGTACTGGAAAACCTGTGATCACGGCCACCCAGATGTTGAGATCGATGGTTGAAAACCCCCGTCCTACAAGGGCGGAGGCGTCTGATGTGGCCAACGCCATCCTCGATGGTACCGATGCTATTATGTTATCAGAGGAAACTGCCACGGGGAGATATCCCGTAAAGGCGGTGAAGTTCATGGTCATGATATCGAAAGCGACGGAAAGGACCTTTCCCCATGAGGCCTTTCTTCCCCCTAAGCCATACCAGAGCAGGGAGATCGCAGACTCCATGAGCCATGCCGCCTGCCTCATGGCAGAGGACCTGGAAGTGGCCGCCATCATTACACCGACCAGGACCGGAAGGACGGCCAGATTGGTTTCACGTTATCGACCACGCTACCCCATCCTCGCCTTCAGTCCCAAATCATCCACGGTCAGGAGGCTTATCCTCTCCTGGGGCGTGCATCCCATCCTCGTACCCGAATTCACCAATGTTGATGAAATCGTGGGCAAGGGGATCACCGCCTCCCTCCAAAGGGGTTGGGTAGAAAAGGGCCAGCGGGTGGTGGTCACTGCAGGTACCCCTGTAGACCTTCCAGGGACTACCAATTTGATCAAGGTGGAAGAACTCTGAAGACCAATTAATGGATCCTGTATCCGGTTTCAAGACGAAAAGGGCGGTAATAGCGGCCCTGGTCGGCAATAGTATCATCGCCCTGATGAAGTTTGCCGTCGCCATCTTTATAAACAGCTCCGCGCTGTTGGCCGAAGGCTTCCACTCCCTGGCCGATACGGGTAACCAAGCATTTCTCTTCCTCGGGTTAAAATTGAGCTCCAGGCCCGCTGATCGGAGCCATCCCTTTGGCTACAGCAAAGAGAGGTACTTCTGGGCCTTTGTCGTCTCCATCTCCATCTTCACCATCGGCGCTGTCTTCTCCGTGCATGAGGGGATTACCAAAATCCTCCACCCTCAGCCCTTACGACATCAGGGTTGGGGATATCTGGTACTTGCCCTCTCTGTCATCTTCGAGAGCTATTCTTGGTCTCTGGCCTTCAGGGAATTGAAGGGGACGATAAGAAAACGGGGGATTTTCAGGACCATCCATGAATCCAAGTCCCCGGCCATCATCACCATCTTTTTAGAAGACACCGCTGCCTTTTTCGGGCTCTCGATAGCCTTTTTAGGCATCTTTCTTTCCTCTCTTACTGGCAATCCCATCTTCGACGGTGCAGCCTCCATCATCATCGGGATCACCCTCGCCCTGGTAGCCCTTTTGCTCTCTTATGAAACCAAGAGCCTGCTGATCGGAGAGGGTGTTTCTGAAGAGAATCTGAAAAAGATAAAAGGCGCCATAGCCACTGTGCCCGAGGTAAAGGAGGTCATGGATATATTGACCATGCACTTGGGGCCTGACGACATCCTGGTCAATCTCAACATAAATTTTGTTAATGGGCTCAACACGGACCA
>DAOVGN010000083.1 GCA_030672385.1 Deltaproteobacteria bacterium
GTCTTCATCCTCACAATTGCTTTAATTTTTTGAAGATCGTGAGAGATCTGATCGGATGATCTTTTTCACAAAACATTAGGAGCTGGCGGGTATTAACTATAGCAGGGGAAAGGTCCTAACCACAGCGGTAAATAAAACTTCACCGAGCGATATATTATGGAACTCCTTTACCTCAATTTCATCTTTTCAAGATTTATAGGAGTGCTAGACAAGATAAGGTATCAAAGCGAAATACTATCTGAGTTTAATATCAATATTAAAACAGCTATAATCTGTAGTACAGAGGTAATTTCGGATCTTCCCAATGTAAACTCTTATCCGATTATATCTTCAAAACATAAGCTTGTAGATATATTAAAGGCATCTTTCTTGCGTTGGAAAGTAGCTGAACAGATAGCAGCAGAGCAGAATTATAACTATATCCTTCTTAGATACCCAGGTGCCGACCCCTGGTTTGCAAGCTTTGCGAGAAGATTCAATGTGATCACGGAACATCACTCTAAGGAAATCCCTCAACTGAGATTGGACACAAATTTATTGGCGAAGGCGATGATTATTTTTGAGTGGGCATTTGCAAAAAACTGCCTGAGAAATGTAAAGGGCATTATTGGGGTTACTGATGAGATTAGAGAATATGAACTTGCAAGATTTAAGGAAAACAAGCATTCCGTCACGATAGCCAATGGGGTGAATGTTGGAAAGATCTCCCTAAAAAAACCTGTACAATACGACGACAAAGCCTTGAATCTGATATTTGTTGCAAATTATTTTAGCAAATGGCATGGTCTGGACAGATTGTTTTCTGGGATAAGGAGGTATGGTTCAAAGAAGCCAGTAATTAGATTGCATCTCGTTGGAAATGTCCCAAAAGGCATGCTTGACTCCGTAAAATATTTAAGCATCGAAGATAGAATCATTTTGCATGGTCCGCTGCACAACAAAGACTTGGACAATCTCTTCGATGAGATGCACATTGCCATAGGAAGCCTGGGGGTACATAGAAAAGGACTAAGACAGGCATGTGCCCTCAAGGTTAGAGAGTATACAGCAAGGGGTATCCCCTTCGTCATTTCTTATAAGGATGTTGATTTAGTTGATGGTTTGCCTTTCTATTTAAATTTTCATCAGAGCGATGAACCTGTCGATGTGGACAAGATAGTTTGCTTTGCAGATAGAGTCTTAAAGGAGAAGGACTTGCCAGTGCAGATGCGAGACTACGCTCAAAGAAATATGGATTGGAGAGTAAAGATGAAAAGATTGGTGGCTTTTTTGAAAGAAATGAGTTTTTAGGTCAAATGTTGTATCTTTTTAATAACGTAGCTTCCCTGACGAAGTTTTCTGAATATCTTGCCTGCGGGGTTCCAGTGGTGGCATCTTCATGTAGGAGTGAACAAAGAGATCATCAGGGATGGGAAGAATGGCTTCCTGGCCGATACGGAGGATGAGTGGCTGGAGAAGCTCGTCCTCTTAGTGCGAGATGAGGAGCTGCGCCAGGAGCTGGGCCAGCTGGGGAGAAGGACCGTAGATGATCGTTATTCCCTTAAGTTCTAGGGCCCGAAAGTGGCGAGATTGTATAAAGGACTAGGGTCCCCTGTTAAACTGCCACCATCACTGCTTATGATAAGAAGTGTTTCTTGCAATGGTCAAAAAATGTGTTTATAATGTAAGAGATTTAGAATGTCTGGGGAGTAATCCTATGATATTTCAAAAGTTATAAAAGAAAATTGTATGGGTTGGGAGAAGGATGAAGGATCTAAAATCGGAGCGCATTAGTTATAGTAAATCCTTAAAGGAGTCTCTTGAAAAAGTAGTTAACGTACTTTCCTGCCTTGATGAGGTGGAGAAGGTGAGCCTGGTGGGTTCTTTTTCCCGCGGGCGAGCAGATCTCTTCACCGACCTCGACATCGTGGTGATCATGAGGACAGATCAGGGTGTGCTGGAGAGACTGCGCACCCTTTATCCCATGCTCAACCTCCCTGTAGATTATGACCTTTTCTGTTATACACCTCGCGAAATAGAGGCGTGTAAAGACAGGTCCTTTTTTAAACAACTCATGTTAAATGAGGTGGTCCTTTATGAGAAAAAGCGCTCTCGAAGAAGGATTGAGATGGCTGGAACAAGCCTCTGAAGATCTATACTGGACACAGGATCTTGCCCAGCGAGGCGGCTATCATATCGCCTGTTTTTTGGCCCAACAAGTGGGCGAAAAGGCCCTCAAGGCCTTTCTCTATGCCCAAGGGGAAGAGATCGTCCTTGGACATTCGATAGAGAGGCTCTGCGCAGCCGCTACACAGTGGCAACCAAACTTTAATGAAAAAGTGAAGAGATGGTCTATCCTCGATGGATATTATGTCCCCACGCGTTACCCCAATAGCCTTCCCGATAGCATACCTGCTAAAGTCTACACAAAAGAAGCAGCGTTAGAGGCTGCCAGATTAGCTCAAGAGATGGTGGATTATGTCAGTGGTCTGCTTAGCAAAATAAAAAAACAAACCTCAAAGTAAGTGTAATGGCGATGTGGATATATCCCTTTACCTTTGTTATTTCCTTGCTCTTATCGCTCTACCTCACCCATGTCATGCGCAGGGCAGCCTTGCAGTTCGGCATCGTGGACAGGCCCAATGGAAAATTGAAGAGGCACAAGAAAGCTGTTCCCTATCTAGGGGGAATTGCCATCTACCTCTCCTTCTTGCTCGCTTTGTCATTCAGTTTTGAGTTGAATCGGGAGGTCCTAGGGCTACTTCTTGCCGGGACCATCGTCTTGCTGTTGGGCTTCATCGATGACCTTGGTTTTCTAAAGCCTTGGGTCAAATTCATCGGGCAGATGGTTGCGGTCTTGGTCTTGGTCAGGTCGGGTATCTTTATCAAACTGACCTTTCTCCCCACTTATGTCAGCATCCCATTGACATTCCTTTGGTTGGCGGGTATGACCAATGCCTTCAACATCATCGACGTCATGGATGGGCTTTCCGCTGGCGTTGCCTTTTTCGCCTGCGTGGCCTTCTTCCTCGTTGCCCTTCTCAACGGAAGGGTAATGGTCGCTATTGTTGCCATCACATTGGCCGGCAGCCTCTTGGGTTTCCTCAGATACAACTTCACCCCGGCCCAGATCTATATGGGTGATACGGGAAGCATGTTCTTGGGGTTGATGATAGGGGCCCTGGCGATGATCGGTAGTTACACCGAGAAGAACACCTTAGGCTTTTTGGCTCCAGTGGTGATCTTGTGGATACCCATCTTTGACACCTTCCTGGTCATGTTCGCCCGCTGGCGCAAAGGAATTCCCATCTTTCTGGGGAGTCCCGACCATTATGCACTGCGCCTTAGGGCCGCGGGTTTTTCCGTAAAAGGGGTGATCTGGTTGAGTTATGGCGCATCCACCGTCCTAGGGGGACTAGGGTTTCTTGTCATGATGCTCCCCTCTCCCTATCAGGTGCTCACCCTGGTGGGGCTGTTGGCCGGGGTGGGGTTGGTAGGCATCCTTCTGTTACAAAAGGTAGAGGTTAAGTGATCGTCATCCTGGGGGCCGGGCTCGCGGGGTTGAGCGCCGCCCTTCATCTGAAGGGAAAGGAATATCAAATATTCGAGCGAGAAGACGAGGTGGGAGGGTTGTGTCGTTCTGTGACCCAAGATGGCTTTACCTTTGACTACACCGGCCATCTCCTGAACCTCCTTCACCCCTACACCCAGGAGTTGCTGAAGGAATTGCTTCCGGACTTGCTCGTCAGTCACCAACGTCGCTCTGCCATATACCTTGGAGGGAAATATATCCCCTATCCCTTTCAGGCAAACCTCTGGGCTTTACCAAAAGAAATAACCAAAGAGTGTTTGTTCGGATACATCCAAGCTTACTGTGGTGAGGCAAATGCAGCGGATGATTTCCTGGGCTGGATATATCAGGTCTTCGGTTCGGGGATCGCCAAACATTTTATGATCCCCTACAATAAAAAACTATGGGGGGTCCCCCTGCAGGATATCTCCTTGGAGTGGGTCGAGAAATTCATTCCCCGCCCTACCCTCGAAGAAGTGATCAATGGGGCCTTGGGTATCAAACTTAAAGGCTTCGGCTATAACCAGGAGTTTTTCTACCCCCTCCGAGGGGGAATAAAGATCCTACCCCAGGCCCTCGCATCCAGGGTCGGAGATATCCATCTCGACAAGGAGGTTGAATCCATCGATACAAGGAAGAGCGTGGTAGTGTTTAAGGATGGAGGCGAGGTCGCATATAGTACCTTAATCTCCTCCCTCCCTCTGGACGAGCTCCTGCATCACATCGTACCTCTCCCCGGGGAGATAAATGATCTAATAGGGTACCTCAGATATGTCTCTGTCCTCAACATAAACCTGGGGGTGAAGAGAGATAGGTTATCTGACTATCACTGGATATATTACCCTGAAGCTCCATATCCCTTCTACCGGGTAGGGATTCCGAGTAATCTCTCCCATTATATGGCTCCGGAAGGAACCAGCTCCCTCTCGGTAGAGATATCCTATCTCCACTCAACCCCTCCCTCGGTAGAACAGGTGCGGGAGGAAACCCTTTCCGCTCTCATCTCCTGTGGGATCTTGAGGGATGACGATGAGATAGTGGCCGAGAAAATACTGATGATCAAACATGCCTATGTGATCTATGATCCATTTCGACGCCAACACCTTCCTCACATTCTCCAATTCCTACGCTCCCAGCATATCTATCCTATCGGAAGATACGGACTTTGGGGATATGCAACCATGGAGGATGCCATCATGCAGGGAAGGGATATAGTGGAAGATCTACCATGAGCCCTGTTAATATGGTGCATATCATCACGAAGCTCGAATTGGGAGGGGCCCAGCAAAATACCCTCTATACTCTCGGGCATCTTGATCAAAACCTCTTTCGACCCTTTCTGATCACCAACAATGGGGGAATTTTAGTGCCGGAGGCACTGGCCCTAAAGGGAGTGCGGACATCTCTGATTCCTGAGCTCATCAGGGAGGTAAACCCTCTTACGGACATAATGTCCTTGTTCAAGATAAAGGGAATTTTAAAGGATATAAAGAGAGGGGATTCATCTCCTATGATTGTCCATACCCACAGCTCCAAGGCGGGTATCGTGGGGAGGTGGGCGGCGAGGTGGGCAAGGGCGGACATCATAATCCACACCATCCATGGCTTCGGCTTTCACGACTACCAACCCTCCCCCGTCAGGAATTTCCTTATCTTCCTCGAAAAGTTGACTGCAAGGATCACCGATAAGTTCATAGCCGTCTCCAGAGCTAACATAAAAACGGGGGTGGATTTGGGAATTTTTCTCCCCCAGAAGGCGGTCCTGATCAGGAGCGGGATAGAGATAGAAGAGTTCACGGGGGTAATGGTCAAAAAGCAGAAGAAGAAAGGGGAACTCGGAGTGGAGCCTGCTCTACCCCTGGTCACCATGATCGGACCCCTTAAGCCCCAAAAGGCCCCCCTAGATTATGTAGAGGTGGCGCACCTGGTCCTCCAAGAGAAGGAGGCCAGCTTCGTCCTTGTGGGGAATGGAGTGTTAAAGAAGAGGGTACAGAGGAAGGTGGAAGGATTGGGTCTAGGTAAGAGGTTCAGACTCCTAGGATGGAGAAGGGATATTTCAGAAATCCTGGCCGCTACCGACATCTTCGTCCTAACCTCCTTGTGGGAGGGGCTTCCACGCGTCTTACCCCAGGCCATGGCCATGGGAATACCTGTTGTCGCCACCAGCGTCGATGGAACCCCTGAAGCGGTGGTCCCTGGGGTGAATGGTTTTCTGGTTGAACCCAAGGACTTAAGAGGGGCAGCAGAAAAGGTAATCTATCTCCTAGATCACCCCGATGAGGCGAGGAGGCTGGGTGAGCGAGGAAGGGAGATGGTGGATGAGTTCGACATCCATAAGATGGTCAGGGAACAAGAGGGACTGTACCAGAAACTGCTTAAGGAGAAAGAAATGGAGGTTACATGAACGTGATGGTTTTATTTGTAGGTTTTGTCTTCGGGACAATTGTCGGGAGTTTCCTCAACGTCTGCATCCACAGACTCCCACGGGAAGAATCCATCGTTTGCCCCTCCTCTCACTGCCCCCAATGTGGAACCCCCATCCACTTCTACGACAACATCCCCCTGTTGAGTTTTATCCTGCTGCGGGGAAGGTGCAGGGCATGTAAGACCTCTATCTCATTCCGTTACCCCTTAGTGGAGTTCCTCACGGGCGTCTCTTCCCTCATCCTACTTTTGTGTTACGGTATTTCCCTTCTTTATCTGATATATTTTGCCTTTTTTTCCTCCCTCACTGTGGTGAGCTTCGTTGATCTCTCCCACAAGATCATCCCAGATATGATCAGCCTGCCAGGAATCGGGGTAGGTTTAGTTATCTCCTGGCTCCACCCTCAGATGTCATTCATGGATTCCATTATTGGGGTTCTCCTGGGAGGAGGGACGCTCTATCTAGTAGCCAGCGGCTATCACCTGATAACTAAAAGGGAGGGGATGGGGGGAGGAGATATAAAGCTTCTGGCCATGATCGGGGCCTTCATTGGCTGGAAAGGAGTTTTGTTCACCATCCTCAGCAGCTCCTTCTTAGGGGCCGTGGTGGGGGTGACCTTGATCCTTCTCTCCTCTAAGGCGGACAGCAAGTACGCAGTCCCCTTTGGCCCCTTCCTCTCCCTGGGTGCCATCATCTACATATTTTGGGGAGGAGTCTTGATCAATTGGTACTGTGGGTTCCTGCAAAGAGTTGCTGTCTGAGGTTTGGGTATGAAGTGGCTTTTGCGAAAAATCCAGGTAGGTCTGAGAACTGAGATCATACTCAACATCGCCATCTTGATGGTGGCCTCTTTCCTGTTAATCGGCTTCACCATCCTCAAGGTGAGCGAGAATGAGATTCTTGAGCAGAAAATAGCGGGGGGTCGCATTACCCTCTCCTACCTGCAGAGGGGAATTAACGCCCTACATGGAGATAATTGGTACCAAGATCCCAATCTGTCGAGGATCCTTGTTGGTTTCACCCAGCTGAGCGAAGTGGAGGGGATTTGGATAGTGGATAGAGACCTGAGAAATCTGATCACCCGGGGGAGAGGAGAGAGGTATGGAGAAGACCTGCGCAAGGCTATGACTCATGGCAGGGAGGAGGTAAGGATTCAGAGAAAGGGAACCCTTTGGTGGTCCTTCTACAGTAGGCTCATCTTGACAGCCCCCCTCATAAAGAGGGGAAAGGTGATTGGGGCGATGCAGGTCTCCTTTTCGTTGGCTGATGTAACGGCCAGACTGGTGGTCTTGCGGAGATTGGTCTTCATATTGATCCTGGTAGACTCCCTAGTCTTGGTCGCCTTTGGGAGTTTTCTCTTAGCGCGGGTGGTGGTGAACCCCTTGAAGAGATTGGTGAGGGTGGTGCAGCGGATAAGAGTGGGGGAATTGGACCAAAGGGCGCAAGTGGAATACGAGAATGAGATAGGAGAGTTGGCCAAGACCTTTAATCAGATGGTAGAGAAGTTGGCTGAAAAACAGGGAGATCTGGAGGCTACAATTAAAAAATTAAAGGAGACGCAAGAGGAGCTTTTGGTTTCTGAAAAATTGGCCTCAGTAGGGAGGCTGGCTGCTGGGGTAGCCCATGAGATAGGAAACCCATTGACCTCGGTATTGGGTCACACGGAAATCTTACGCAAGAAGGTAAAGGATGATAAAACCCTTTTGGACCTAGTAAAAAGGACAATGAAAGAGACGGAGAGGATCCACCGCATCATCAAGGATCTTTTGCAATTCTCCAGATCTCCTGCCTCGCAGATAGAGGATATAGATGCGAATAAGGTGATGCAAAACTCCTTGAATCTGGTAACCGTTCAAAAGGCCTTTAAAGATATAGCAATCGACCTCTCTTTAAGAGATGACCTTTCACACGCCAGGGGGAACAGCGATCAATTACAGCAGGTCCTAGTCAATATATTGATAAACGCCGCCGATGCCATGCCTCAAGGTGGATCCATATCCATTAGGACAGAGCAGGAAAATGGGTGGGTAACTATTTCCATAAAGGACACAGGAGAAGGAATCCCCGCCGAGGATCTTGATAAGATCTTTGATCCCTTCTACACCACCAAGTCTCCTGACAAGGGGACAGGGCTTGGGCTCTCCATCTCCTTAAAGATCATCGAGGATTTCGGGGGAAAGATAAAGGTGGAGAGTGAAAGGGGTAAGGGTTCTGAGTTCACCATATATCTCAAAAAGGGATCTGGTTGATGATTACCAACTCCACCGCCAAATTTGTGCTGAAAGACAGTGACACCCTTATCGTTCGGAGTAAAAGAAAAGTAATTGAGAAGCTCAGATAGGAGGGGGCCTCAGAAGGACCCCCTCCCAGGAAAGCGGATCCTAAATGGCCTTCCTGCCTTCGGTGAAGGCCTTTTTATTTAAATCATGGAGCTTCTGGGGGAGGCGTGCTAGAATACACTTCATCCAGACATCCTCGTCAATATCCAGCAACTTGGAGAGGGTGCCTAAGAGCACCACATTGCCGGCCCGCGCATTGCCGAGCCCAGCAGCGATTTCAGTAGCCTTGATAAAGTGGACGTTTTTATAGTTATCTTTGAGAGTCGCCTCTACATCGTCAGGGTATTCCATTGTCCCCAGGTTTACGGCAGGGGGGTAAATCTCGAGCGGGTCGATCAGAAAGACCGTGTCGGGGTTACAGTAGCTTAGCCAGCGTAAGGTCTCCAGTTTTTCAGTCATGAAGAGATAGTCCACCTCCCCCATCTTAATGATCGGGGAGTCAACTTTTTTTCCGAAGCGGACATGGCTGCTGACAGATCCACCCCTCTGGGCCATCCCGTGCACCTCGCTCTTTTTAGAATCATAGCCGGCCTCCAGGAAGGTATCGGCCATGAGGTCACTGGCAAGGATTACCCCTTGCCCCCCCACACCTGCTACAAGGATGTTGGTTATATTGTTTTCCATGGTTTACTCCTTTATCACTGGTTTTTCGCTAGGACTTCGCTGCTGCAGCGTCAGTAGGCCGATATCGATTCAGCTTTAAACCAAAGGGTACTTCGTCGGATTCTCCCTTTATAGTGCCGAACTTGCAGACCTGGTAACACAGCCCACAGCCGGTGCAGAGCGTAGCATCAATAACCGCTGTCCCTTTCCTCTTCTTTGTCTTACCCTCGGCCGTCGTGTACTCCCCAGCCTTCGACACATCCCAACTGATGGCTGGGCATCCAATCTCAACACACTGACGGCATCCGGTGCAGGCATCCTGGTCCACAACGAGCGGTTTATTAAAAGAGGCAATCGCCCGACGCAACAACACGCAGGGAGCATCCTTCGTAATGATCACCGAGGTCTCATTCTTGTTAACCTCTTCTTTCACAACCTTGTCCAACTCCTCGATGTTGTAGGGATCCACCCTGCGAATATTTTCTGGTTTAACACCAAGTACCTTCGCCAGTTCTGCGTAGTCTACACAAAAGGCCTCCTCACCCCTGACGGTATATCCTGTGCCAGGATGCTCTTGGGCTCCGGTCATGGCGGTAATCCAGTTATCGAGTATAATCACCGTGGCGTTTGACTTGTTGAACGCCATGTTCAACAAAGGCGTGATTCCACTATGGAGAAAGGTGGAATCGCCTATTACACAGACCATCTTGCCCAGTGCCTCCTCACCCAAGACTTGAGTAGCTCCTTCAGTAACTCCAATACTTGCCCCCATGCAAATGCAGCTATCCAGAGATTTGAGCGGGGGAAGAGCTCCCAGGGTATAGCAGCCAATATCGCCGTGGACAAAGAGTTTGTTCTTTTTCAGCACATGGAACACAGCCCTATGAGGACACCCAGGACACATGTTCGGTGGACGGGGAGGGATCGGGTTGCTGTAAACAGCCCCCGGCACCTTGTAGGCTGGCTCAAAGGTCTCGGCCAATATGGTCGGGCTGAGTTCACCGCAGATAGGCACCTTATCCTTACCTGCATCTATTTTATAGCCCATGGCCTTAATATTGTCTTCCCAGAAGGGATCCAGTTCCTCTATTACATAGACCTTGTCGACCTTACTGATGAACTCTCCGATCATCTTCCCGGGCAGAGGCCAGGTCATACCCAGCTTTAAAAATGAGGCGTTGGGAAAGACCTCTTTTGCATACTGGTAAGAGATGCCTCCGGTGATGATCCCCACTGAAGTGTCATTCATCTCCAAGCGGTTTTCTTCAAAGGTCTCAGCAAACTCTTTGAGTTTCAAGAAACGCTCTTCTATTGCCTTGTGTCTTTGACGTCCGTAGACGGGCAGCATCACGTACTTGGCTTCTTCCTTCTTAAGCTCCACCGGGCGGTCCGGCACTTTACGCTCCTCCAATTCCACCGGAGTCTTGGAGTGGGAGATTCTGGTGACAGTCCTCAGCATGACCGGAGTATCAAACTGCTCGCTGATCTCAAAGGCCTTCTTTACAAAGTCCTTGGCCTCCTGACTGTCACTCGGCTCCAGCATTGGTACCTTGGCGAATTTGGCATAGTGGCGGTTGTCCTGTTCATTTTGGGAGCTGTGCAGTTCCGGGTCGTCGGCGGTGACCAGAACCAGACCTCCGTTGACGCCGGTGTATGCCAGGGTCATAAAGGGATCTGCTGCCACGTTCACGCCCACGTGTTTCATGGAGGCCATGGCCCTTGCCCCTGTCAAGGCTGCCCCAGCCGCCGCCATGAGGGCATCCTTCTCATTGGTGGCCCACTCGGCCTTGATCTCTTTGTACGTGGCAACATTTTCCAAGATCTCACTGCTGGGCGTCCCGGGATAGGATGATGCAAAAAGCACCCCGGCTTCCCAAGCACCCCTCGCTATCGCCTCATTTCCTGAAAGTATCTTTTTCATCTTCACCCCCTATTTTTCTGCTCGTTTTCTCTTTAAAACTCAGGCCCTTCTTTTGTTTTATTGCCTTTTCACCTCCTTGTTAATCTGAGACACGACTTTGTTCCTATTATCACAATTAGAGGATTATGTCAAGGAAGAAAGGGGAAATCCTGACCCAGAGAAACTGATGAGCTCAATATCCTCCTCCCCCAAAGTGGTCATGAAGAGGGGGTCAATGAGCATCTCGAAGTCCCTCTTCCTCCATGCCTCCTCTCCCGTACTGGGGTGCACCATCAACTCCGTGATCCCTTCAGGGAGCTCTTTGAAAGAAAAGGGGAACTCGGGATCAATAAAGTAATGGGGACAAAAAATTCCTTTTCCATGAAGCATCCTCTCCATCCAGCGAGCAGTTTCTGAGGTTAACAAAATGTCCTCCCTGCCTATGAGGTGATAACCCCTCCGGCTGAAACGGAGGGCCTTAATCCCATATCTCTCCATTACCTCAAGAAGAACCACAAAGATCTGGGGGAAACCGTGTATGTGATGATGGGTATCTATATGGGAGGGTGTCAATCCTTCATCCAGGAAGGCCGTGATCTGGCCAGCTATCTCCTCAGTGGCCCTCTGAGAGAAATAAGGATCTTTCATCATCAAAAGGAGTTCCTTACGGGATAATCTCTCCTTTCCAGGGGATTCCCAACCCAGCAGTAAATCCAGGTCTATATGGAGCCCCACCCGCAAGGAGGGGGTCTCTTTGATCATCTCTATGGCCTCTTTGTTGCAGGGACCTCGTATCAACAGGGATGAATCTGTAATCACTCCCTTTTCATGCGCGATACGTATTCCTCGGTTGACCTCTGGGGAGATGCCGAGATCATCGGCATTGATGATGAGAAAACGGCCTGAAGGCATATAATAAAACTCAATGCATGATGGAGCCCGTGAAGGCGCGGCCCTAGCAATTATCAAAACTATACAAGTAAATATTTCTTTCTTACTTCCTCATTCTCCTTTAATTCCTCAATACTTCCCTGGTAACGGATCTGCCCGTTACCTATGATATAGCCACGGTCACTTAGCCTCAGGGCAGATCTCACATTCTGCTCGGCCAGCAAAACGGTCAATCCAGCTTCCCTCAACCTTCTTATCTGATCCTCCAGGGCATGCACCAGCACCGGTGCCAGCCCTTCAGTGGGCTC
The DNA here is from genome assembly GCA_030672385.1 of Deltaproteobacteria bacterium. Taxonomy (GTDB): domain Bacteria; phylum Desulfobacterota; class B13-G15; order B13-G15; family RBG-16-54-18; genus DAOVGN01. Next base: position 12,017 of record DAOVGN010000083.1, read on the forward strand.
ATCCAGGAGTAGAAGCTCTGGATTGCCCATCAATGCCCTAGCAATGGCTAACATCTTCTGCTCACCCCCACTGAGGCAGCCACCCCTGCGGCTCTCTATATCCTTCAAGGCGGGGAAAATCTCGTAGACCTTTTCTTTGTTCCATCCCTCCCCTACCCTGGCCTTCCGCATAGCTATCTCTAGATTCTCCCCTACCGAGAGGTCAGCGAATATTCTCCTATCATCGGGGACATAGCTGATACCTTTGCGGGCAAGCAGATAAGGTTCTTTGCCGACAATCCCCTCCCCCTTGAACCTAATGCCCCCCTGCTTGGGCGGCGTCAGACCCATTATACTCTTCATGGTTGTGGTCTTTCCTGCCCCATTCCGGCCCAGAAGGCAGACCACCTCCCCCTGTTCAACCCTGAGGGAGACCCCGAATAGGATATGGCTCAAACCATAAAAGGTGTGAATTCCCTCCACCTCAAGCATCACTAATCCCCTAGATAGGCCTCCTGTACCTCCTTGTTTCTTCTTACCTCTTCCGGTTTTCCTTGAATGAGGGTTCGCCCCTGGTGCATGACCATGATGCTCTGGGCAAAGGAAAACACCACCTCCATGTCATGCTCACAGAATAAGATGGTTAAACCCCGAGTGCTGGCCAGCTTCTTAATTAGTCCCATAGTCGCAAATGTCTCTTCGGGAGACATACCTGCCGTAGGCTCATCCAAAACCAACAGCTCTGGCTCATTGCCCAACGCTATAGCTATCTCCAGTATTTTCTGGTCACCATGGGATAAAGAACCAGCTATGTCCATGATCTTATCTGAAAGAGCTACGTCTTCCAAAATGCTGTTCGTCTCTTCCACGGCCAGGTTCTGAGCCGGGCGGAAAAGATTAGAGCTCCTTTTCTGCTGGGATAATACAGCTACCTGAACATTCTCGAAGACAGTGAGGCGGGGGAAGATGTTGACTATCTGAAACGATCGAGCAACCCCCTTTTTGCAGATATGATAAGGAGGTAATCCACTGATATCCTCCTCCTTAAAGGTTATCCTCCCCCTATCCGGCTTTAGCTGGCCGGTGATGAGGTTAAATAGGGTGGTCTTTCCAGCCCCGTTGGGGCCGATCACCGCCACAAGCTCACCCTTGCCTACAGTAAGGTTAGCCCTGTTTACCGCCATGAAATCGCCAAACGACTTATCTACAGCCTCAACCTGCAACATTTAATTCGCTACTCCTTTCCACCACTTCTTTAGCCCGAGGTTTAAACTTCTCTAGGAAATATCCCATGACTCCCTCTGGCAGGAAAAAGATCAACAGGATCAGAACAATCCCCAAAATCAAGGTCCAGTACTCTGTATAGATACCGACAAAAGTCCGTAGAGATATCATTATTGCTGCCCCCAACACAGGTCCGGCAAAGGTAAACCATCCGCCCAAAAGGCACATAATGAATGCCTCAAGGGATAGAACCCAGAACATCAAGTCTGGAAAAACGGAATGCTCCAGCACCACAAAGAGGACACCGGCAATCCCGGCGAAGAACGTAGCAATTACTATAGTGATAAGCTGGTGGCGCCTAACGTTTACACCAACCGCCTCACATCGCTCCGGATTGTCCCGGATAGCTTGAAGCGTGCGCCCAAATGGGGATTTCACAATCAGATACAGGACTATTAGGCAAATTACGAGGATAATCAGGATGAAGTAGTATGAGCTGTTCAAAGAAGAGAGGAGCGAGGGCATGGGGATGCCGTGGATGCCGTCATCGCCACCGGTAAGCGTATACCACCGGAAGGCAATCGCCCAAATCAGCGAACCCAGAGAAATCTGGAGCATGCCGAAGTACAGCCTGGTCAGCCTTACACAAAACCAGCCTATGAGCAGACCCACTGCCGCCGCCACAATAGGGCCAGCGATAAAACCGACCCACACAGGCAAGGAGGTCTTGGTCAGCATCAGGGCAACAGTATAGGCCCCTACACCGTAAAAAACGCCATGATGAAACTGAAACATCCCACCGTAGCCGACGCATAAGTTGAGGCTCATGGCTAACAAGGCAGTCACGAAAATCAGGGTAAGTATATAGGTGTAAAATCTGGGAATAATTGGTGGCAAAATAAGCAGAATGATAAAAATAGCCCCTATAAGCCACAGCGATTTTAGATCAATAATTCCTCTGAACAACGTCGGCTCCTTGTCACCAAACCGATTTGAGCATACCTCTGGGGCGCAGCAGCAACACGATGACCACCGCAACATAGGGAAATACTATGGCGAACTGTGGCCAGAACATTACGCCAAAGGAATGGGTTATGCCAAAGATAAGAGAGCCAATGAGAGCGCCCCACATGTTACCCAATCCCCCAATAGTGACAATAAGAAAGGCCTCAATGATTATGGTATGATCCATCCCCAGAGTGATACTTACCGTTGGGGCAATCAAGGCCCCGCCCAGCCCAGCAAGCAAGCAACCGATCACAAATGCTGTGGCAAATACCCAGCTCACATTGATACCTAACACCCCTACCATCTCCCGATCAACCGCTGCTGCCCGTGAGATCCTGCCAATCTTCGTTTTGCTTACAAACAGCCACAGGGCAACGGCTACTAAAGGACCCATAATTAGCAAAAAGAGATTATAGCGAGGAAAGGGCAAACCAAATATCATAAATGAGCCCTGGAGTAAGCTGGCTGTCGTAACTGACCTGTATTCTGCCCCCCAGATAATCTTTACCAGATCACCGAGGATGAGCATGAGGGCAAAGGTGAATAGGAGCAGCATCAGGTGTTCCCTTTCGTAGAGATGGCAGAACAGTATCCTCTCTGCTACCAGGCCTACGAGGGCTACAGCAAGGGGGGCTACAATCAACGATAGCCAGAAACCGCCAGCTCCGCCCACAACTGTCGATACAGTGAAGGCTGTAAAGGCCCCTATCATGTACAGCGAGCCATGTGCAATATTTGGGACCCGGAGTACTCCAAGGACCAGGCTCAGACCTGCGGTAACGATGAATAAGAGCATCGAACGACTGAGCCCAACTAGCAACTGACATGCCAACTCAGATGGACCAAAGGTCAGCACATATTCCATCTGAAAACCATCCTCTTCTATAAAACCCAACTGCATGAGGGTTGGGGGTAACCTCCCCAACCCTCATGATATATTTACCGACAGGCCGCTCATCAGCTGATCACTATTACTTTTCCCTCTCTTTCATTATCTCCTTACAGGTGGGCATAGTCTCCGGTCCAGGAATGGTTATAATATCGGTAGCGATAACAAAATTGTATTTGGGCACCTTCTTGGTCACGCCCACATACTCCGGGAGCACAGCCTGATGATCACAAGCCCGCATCTCCACCTTGCCCACAGGGCTATCTATCGTCAATCCTTCCATCGCATCAATGAACTTCTCTATATTCAGCGACCCAGCCTTCCTAAATGCCTCGGCTATGAAATGGGCTGTGATATAAGCGTGAAAAGCGGGAAACCCAGGGGGTTCTCCGTATGCATCCTTAAATGCTTTGACAAATGTCTTGTTGGCTGGTGTATCAGGATAATAGAAAAGGTAGTCGCTGGTACCCATTACACCCTCTGGGCCTTCAGGACCAAGGGGCTTGAGCACGGCATGATCTGTAGCGGTGGGAATGAAAATGGGAACTTTTTCAGACATTCCCGTTGTCTTAACTGTTTTTAGAATATTGGTCATGCTGGCACCACCGGTGCAAAATATAACGGCGTCAGGTTTGGCCGCCAATATAGCGGTAATATAAGGAGTGAGTTCAGGTTCACCGATCTTCCACCAAGATTGTCCTATCAACTTTACATCAGGCTTTGTTTTTTTGAGGTTGTTCCAAATACCATCTGCCAGGGCATGTCCATATTCGTAGTCATCACCAGCTATCCAGTATTTTACATATGGTTTTTTGACCAGGCCGACAGCAGCAGCTTTGCCGATCATGGCTGTATTTTCACCGGTGCAGAAAACATACCTGTGCCCTTTCGCCCCAGTTATCCTATCACTCTTCGCGATCCAAACTATAAATGGTACCTTCTCCCCTTTTACATAATCGGAGACAGCTAAGGAAACACCACTATTGACTGTGCCGACAAGGAGGTCCACCTTCTCCCTCATTACCAGCTCTTTGGCCATACTGAGACCAATGTCCACCTTAAACTTTGTGTCGCGTTTGGTAAACTCGATCTTCGTCCCCAGAACGCCCTCCTTGTTAATCTCATTCAAGGCGAGTTTAAATCCGTTGAGGGCATCATTGGCGTAAACTGCCGGTGGTCCACTGTAGCAATCTATTATCCCCACCTTGATAGGACGTTCAATTTTAGGGGCCTTTTTGCATGAACTGCAAACGATAAACCCTATGGCCACAAATATTGTTGCTATTGCAAATAATCTTAAAACAGTCTTCCGTTCCATCTTCCTCCCCTCCCCAATTATTTATGGTTAGTTCTTCCTCAACCTAATTCCACGATAATGCCCTTTCTCACCTCCCCTCATTTTACTTTCTTTCTGCTTTTAACCTGAACTTGTATTGAAGAAATCTTATCTTGAACTATATCCCATCTTATTTTCAACATATAACAGCTTAGTTTACTAATTGCCTAATTGTCAAGCGGAAAGACAAAAGAGATCGTGGGTCTGGTTTTCGACCCACCTTTCGCCTTTACGTCCTGATCATCCTCACCGGGATCGTCCTGGGGGGCTCTTTCTCCCAAAGAGGATGGGAGTTGGCTAACGGCCCATGGATGATCTAATCTGGTTCGCCTTGATATGGGCCTGTCTTAGGGGTTCGGGGAGTCGATAGTCCCGACAAGCCCCCAATACCCAATGGATAGAGGTCTTGAGGTCTATCCGATGACCTGGAGAAATATAGAGAGGTCTTATACCCGGCCGTGTCCTTAAGGCCACACCTACTTTCCTGCCCTGATATACAAGTGGAGCACAATCCCCTCTTTTGTCCCCCACAACCGGATCTCCTCCAACCAGCGGGGTCTTGGCACAGCCAATAGAGGGTATATTGAGGAGTACCCCAAGGTGAGCAGCCAGGCCCATAGATCGGGGATGGGCTATTCCTTGTCCATCTACATAGATGAGGTCAGGATAATGCCTCAATTTCTCCCAGGCCTGCAACAATAAGGGGGCCTCTCTAAAGGTCAAAAGTCCCGGGATGTAGGGAAAGGAAATTTTATTCCTCGTCCAGGCTATACCTATCTCTGCTAAATTTGGCCACCCCATGACCACCACCACGGCATACCCATCTTTACTTCCTCTGGCGTAAGAGACATCCATCCCACCCGCCCGCCTGATGGTTGGATTACACCATCTTAATTGCAAAAATTCCCTGAGCTTGTTTTGGATCTCAACAGCCTCTTTAGGAGTAACATCCCAGGGGTGGGAGGGGGAAAGGCCCTTCATTCCGTTGGCGAGATCTGACGGATCCTCCCATGTGATACCGTTAACAAAAAGAGTCTTCTTATCCCTTCACCATCATGGTCGAAGCCCTTTAGTCCTGAGACGCCGGCATATCCTTGTAAAGATAAAAGGGCCTCGCGGCACGGGAGTCCCGTGTTACTGATGGCCTCCAGCATAACCATGGTGGAATCAAAGCTTAAAGCCTCCAGCAGGGTGGGAGAGGTATTAAAGGTCTTCTCAAAATCCCTCACAAAATATCTTACCCGGGGAAGGGAACTATCTCTAAAGAAGCCATCCACAAAGACAGCTCCCTCCACAAATTTCCCACTGTCGCGAACGAGTTCGGGCGAATCCCATCCGTTGGTCCCCAATAGTTTAACATCTACTATATCATAATAGGCCAGCTGGGGAACTAGAAGGTTTATCTTTTTGAAATCATCAGGTATAAAAATGGCCCCGAAATTGATGATAGGCTTTGGCTTTTCCTTTGGATCTTCAGTTGGTTGGTATTCTACCATCCCCTTTATCAGATCGCCAAAATCCGTCTGCTCATCGGTGTATGAGGCTGCCACAATCAGCTCGCCCCCGGATCTCTCTACCTCTTGCTGAAAGAGCTTTTTGAACGTGCGGCCATAGGGGTTTTCTGGATAAATGATGGCATAGGTAACGATATCAAGCTCCTCGAAGGCATATCTGACCAAAGCCTTCACCTGAGATGCATGGGTGAGGGAATTCTGAAAGATATACCTCCCCTTTTGCGCAATCCCCTTGAGGGGGCTTAAGGTCACCAAAGGGACCTTTTGGTCCTCTGCTTCCCCAGCAGCCGCCCGGGCGGTGTGGCTGAGGATAGGACCAATAATAGCTGTTACCCCCTCCTTTGCCAACATCCTCACCCCCTCTTTGGCACGGGACGGATCACCCTGGGAGTCCCAGATGACCAACTTTACATTAAACGGCCATCTTTCAGGTCGGAAGGCCCCCATGGCCAACTGTATACCTCGTAGTGCCTTAATGCCGAAGGGCTTGGCCCTTCCATGTAAGGGGAGGATACAGCCAAGAACGACCTCCTCCGCCCTGACACCTCTCTGAATCTCCCCCCAGAGATGCTCTAATAGGGGGTAAAACTCCTCCCCAGAGGCCTCTTTCAAGGCCCCCCGTAACACATCTCTGGCCTCTTCTACCTTACCCTCACGGAAACGCAATTGGGCCAACCTATATCTGGCATAGGTGGATATAAAAGTGCCTCGATAGATAACGTCGATCTCCCTGTATCTATGAGGGGGAAGATCCTTATCAAGGAGGGTGAAGATCCGTTCCCTTGCCACCTTTCTCTCTTCAGGTAGCAGCTCCCTACGGGCGCGAGCATACCACGAGAGGGCGGCCATGGGATCATCCATGGCAGCATGGCAATCACCGAAGAAGACCAGAAGTCGACCCCGCCAAAGAGGTCGATCCTCTACAGAGGGGAAAAGCTGGCGGGCGGTCTTCAGGGCTTTCTTATGCCTGCCCATTTCGAAATAGGAATTGGCCAGGGACCATTGAGCCTCTTGATATTTAGAGCTGGAGGGAAAGTGCTGTAAGAGGCTCTCAAATTGGACGGCAGCGGCGCTATAGTCTCCACATTTTAGGTAAATCTCACCTATGTAGTAAAGGGCATCATCGGTGAGTGAGGAACGGGGATATCGGGTTATGAATCTCTGAAAGTACCTGGCCGCAGTTTTCCACTCTTCCCTCTCGTATGCATCCCAGGCAGTTTTATACTCTCTTTTGATGGTATCTGGGGCGGGAACTACCTCTCGCGCTCTATCTTCCTTTATACTTGGTCTTGGGACACATCCTGACCACAGAAGTGAGAGTAAGACGAAGGTGAAAAACAAAATGGTCGCTCTGCGCAACACTACTTAGATTACCTCCTATCTCCTTCTGGCCGAAAAAGAAGGATCTCAGTCTACGACAGATATCTCGGGCAAATATCGATACTTTTCATCAAAGTCAATGCCATAGCCCACAACGAATCCCTTTTCAATATCAAACCCTACATAGTCCACCTGAATCTCTACCTCTCGCCTGGACTTCTTGTCTATCAAGGCGCAAATCTTCAGCGAGGATGGATTTTTGGTAGAGATATGATCTACAAGAAATTTGAGGCTTAACCCTGTATCAACGATGTCCTCGATGATGAGGACATCTTTCCCCTCCAGGGAGGTCTCCAATTCCTTTGTCACCTTGATCTCGCCCAAAGACTCCTTTTGCGAACCGTAGCTCGCTATCCTCACGAAGTCGATCTCCACAGGGATAGTCATATGTCTGATTAGATCGGCCAAAAAGACAAAGGCCCCCTTTAACACCCCAATGAGCAGCAACTTCTTATCTGCGTAATCCGCAGATATCTCGCTGGCCAGCCAGGCCACTTTCTGTGCTATCTCTTTTCGAGAAAACAGGGGTTTTAATTCTTCTCCCATATCGATCTTACAAGGCTGGTTTTAAGACGACTATCGTAGATCCCTCCCTTAAATCCTCTTTCGTAAAGGAGAAGGTGCTCCCATCTATTTTTTTTACATCAGCTTTGCCTTCTATAAAACTCTCCACTGGTTCGATTGGAAAACCACACTTCTCCGTCTTGAAGTGTATGGGAATGATTAGTTTGGGCCTCAACTGGCCGGCTACCGTGGTCGCCTCCTTAGGGTCAATCGTATAGAAACCTCCCACGGGGATAAAGAGGACATCTATCTGCCCTAACGCATTTATTTCCTTATCGGTGAGGAGATGTCCTAGGTCTCCCAAATGGCAGACCTTAATACCATCCGCGATAAAGGTGAAGATGGTGTTATCCCCCCTCTCCGACCCCTTGGAGGAATCATGGTAGGTGGGCAACCCCTCGAAGATAATCCCCTTGGCCTCATGTCTGCCCGCCCCTTTTATCACCTGGGGCTTTCCAGGGAGACCTTCTACATAGTTGTGATCGGCATGATCGTGGCTTACCGTGACGATGTCTGCCTCATCAGGGATAGGTCCGTAAGAAATGCCCCCTCCGTAGGCACCTGGTTCGTAAGGATCCGTTATAATCTTTATCCCTTGATCCGTGGTGATCAAAAAAGAAGCGTGCCCATACCATTTTACTTCCATAACCGCTCCTCCTTACCAAGAAAGTCAAAAAATGCACTACTATCTTCCAAAAAGAGTATAAATTTTTAGCCATTATAAAGTCAAGTGAAACCGAGTCATAAAGGTATAAGGTCTTGACAGCCTGTTGATACTTGACCCACGGGAAAGTGGGTGGCATCACGGGCTGCCCCAATCTTCCAACCCCACCTCTCTTCATAAATCAAAACGGATTCAGCCAGTGTAATGTCCAAAAGTAAGCAATGCTGAAAACAAGGAGGAACGTACAAGGAAACCATAAATGACGATAGACGGCTCCCAGTGAAGTTTCGAAGTATTCATTTGATAAAAGAAGACAGAGGTGCAAGGGAGAAAACAAAACTCCTACAAAACCGCTGGCAAGGCCTAACATCATATAACCGAGTATAAAATGACCTTCACCAAACGATTGGATCAGTGCAATCAGGATAGGGAACGTGGTGCCAACAAAGGCGATGGTAATTCCCACAACACCTCCCACGAAGAAAGGAAGCATCACTGTAATAGGCATCAATGGAATATGCCAACGAAGCAGCTCGGTGCTGATGGTCTCGACTGCGTGGCTGTCCGTCAGAATGCCTTTGAAGATCAAAATAGAGGCGACCATGTAAGCCATGCGGAGCAGTTGCCGATTGCTGAGTACCTGCCATCTCTGGGCTGCGGATAATCCATTTCGGCACCAAACCCATCCTATCGCAACCAACAAAGCCAGAACCAGTCCGGTTTCTTGAGCAATTAATTTAAATAATCCGTAAGATCGAAAGGCAAAAGTGAAGATTGTGCCCATGCCGAGGCCCAGGCCAATCACGATTAGAATGGGGATCAGCTCTATTATAAATGGCCCTATCGGAGGGCGGTCATGCCCTACTGAGTTGTCTTTTCTCTGATGAAGATCATCTCCGAACCCTTTTAAAACCAGGTAGCCTGAATATATAGCGATAACAGTTAGCGGACAGAGGAAGAGCACAAAGAGCCAGAGATTCAATTCAGCCAAGGTTGTGGTAAGCAGTACCCCCGGATAAAGGGGCCACCAGTATTCCCACAGATGGCGAAACCAATAGTTTGTGTAGCTTAATTGATCTCCTGAAAACTCCATAGGGGCTCCCAAGGTTTTTACC
>DAOVGN010000023.1 GCA_030672385.1 Deltaproteobacteria bacterium
TGACTTTGATATATCGGTTTATGCAGTCGATAACAGGAAGCATCTCAAAAGCAACGTTTCCTGTATGAGGTGGGTCACGAGTTAATGTTTTATGAACTTCCCCATCCTGGTCTATATGGCATACTATACCTTCTCGTACTCCATCGAAGGTTAAACCTGGAGTATTAATGACATCATTAATTGCTCTTTCTGTCCACTTTACTTTATCATGTTTTTTCGCAAGCTTTGAAATCTTTTTTAATACATTTGTATTCTTCTCAATAGTGCTTATTGTCACTAAATAACCCTTTAAAATAAATTTTAACAACTATAAACAAAAAGTCAAGTGCTTTTTATCACTTTTTTTCTTCTCTGATAAAGAATTACTTAAATAAGGGAATGTTGGTTTTTAAACAGCTTTTAGGCAAAAAGCAAAACCCGATGCCCTTTCATCACAACCCGACCCCACTTATAATAACGTCAGAAACCCCTCTCGTCTAATAATCCCGCGGGCGTTTCTTTACATCAAAGAAGGGTATCTCGAAGGTGTCTTGCAAGGCCTGGATTGCGGCATCTTAGACTATCAAAAAATAGAGCCTCTCTAGAAGATATCCGCTGAGAAGATGTAAATCGTGGTCTCTTTGTCCTTCCAGGCATGGCGAGGAAGCCCTGCCTTGAGGCATGTCTGCTCCAGGAAGTTCTCCCTGTCCCAACCATACTCGGTGGCCACCTGGGGAAGCAAGAGCCCCGAATAGAACCCCCTTTCGATGAAGATTCCGTGCTTCCCCACCTCGATCTCGTTGATATCATCTATTTGCCTAAGGGGGGTGAGGACCGAAATTTCTATATCCAGGTCCTTCAGCTCCTTCTCAGTGACCGGGGGGAACCTGGGGTCGTCAAAGGCTGCGGCCTCGGCCATCTCCTCCACTGATTTATAAAGGGGCTTGTTCCCCCTTATATATCCGATGCACCCCCGCAAGTCCCCTCGTTTGTGAATGGTCACAAAGGCTCCACGGAGCTCCTTCAACCTTCTGGATTTTACCTTAAACTCCGGGACCCTCTTTCCTGATGCCTTGTTCCAGATAACCGTCCGGGCTATCTCATGAAGGGTTTTTTTCTCCTCCTCACTAAGACCGAGATCTACCCCTACCTTCTCCTTTTTTTGCCCTCTTTCGGGATTGGTGTTGCGATAAAGAGCAGCTGCCATATACCCCACCACACTGCTGCGATCCCCTGTGACATCGCCAGAGTTGGCATATTTGAGAACCTCACCACGGCTGGCACCCAAGGCCTGGGCCGCCAACATCACCGCTACAGTGGGGCCACCGCCGCATGCCTCGCACCGGCCCCTCTTCAGGTCTTTGCTCAGCTTCTCGGGGGCAAATGCGTTTACATGCTGCAAGATCACCTGATCCAACTCCACCGCCCTAGCGTAGGGGTGAAAGTGCGACAGATCGGTGCTGGCGATCAAGAGGGCCTCCTTCCCCTCGATCACCTCCACGATGGCCTTGCTCAGCTCCTCACAAACATAGAAGTCCTGTTCACCCATAACGATGGGGACTAGCCGAAAGTCCTTCAGGACCACCTGTAGGAAGGGAAGCTGAATCTCCAGAGAGTGCTCCTCGGCGTGGGCCTGGGGAACATAACTGATGAGAGGACTCCTCTTTATCAAGGCCTCGGTGAGTTCCTCCGCAATCGGGACGACACCCAGTGGGGTGCGATAACCCCCTTGGGGGTAGACCGAGACCCCACTGAAGTAAGCCCTATGGGTGGGGGCAACGATGACTACCACCTCATAGCTCTTGGCCTCCAAGAGCTTATAAGAATAGGCCGCCACCTGCCCAGAATACATATAGCCCGCATGTGGTGCGATAAGGGCAACCAACTCCCCTTTTATCTTTGGCTTAGGGACACGCCCTAAGTATCCCTTGATATCCTTAGTCAACCTCGCCGCGTCCCCTGGGTACCAAGAACCGGCGATGACCGACTCCCTGATATTCTTCCCGAGCATGACCTTCCCCCTTTTAGCTGCTCCTCCCCCCTTGTCTCCCCCCCATAATGCTCCATAAGGGATGATGGATAAAACTAAAATCAAAACCCCTATTTTCAGGCCCCAGAAGGCCTTACATCTTCCTTTCTCTAAGTATAGTACAAAGGCATCTATCATCATTGGCCCTAAAAAAGTTTTTTGCTGTCTAGCAGGATGGTTACAGGACCATCGTTGATCAGTTCCACTTCCATCATGGCCTGAAATTCGCCCGTGTCCACGGAGACTCCACTCTCCTCGACCCTGGCAATGAAGTGTTGATATAACTCCCGCGCCCGCTGGGGGTCGGCAGCCTCGGTGAAGGAGGGCCTGCGCCCTTTGCGGCAGTCACCTAAGAGGGTGAATTGTGAAACCACCAAAATCCCTCCCCCTACCTCCCCCAAGGAGAGATCAAATTTCCCCTCCTCATCCTCGAAGACCCTGAGCTGGGGGATCTTGGCGGCAAGATAATCCGCATCCTCCTCGCTATCTCCCCTTCCCACCCCCAGGAAGACGAGTAGACCCTTCTCGATCTCGCCAACGATCTTGCCATTGACTGAGACCTTTGCCTCCCTTACCCTTTGTACGACGGCGCGCATCCCTCAAATGGGATATGTCTGCTATTCCTCTTCTTTCGCCTTCTGGGTCCCTGCGATGATCCGCTCACCGATATGGGGCGGGACATCTTCGTAGTAGGAAAACTCCATGGTGAAACTCCCCCTCCCTCCGGTCATCGACCTGAGGTCAGGGGCGTACCTCAAAACCTCCGCCATGGGGATATGGGCCCTGACAATCTGGTTATTTCCTTTGGCCTCTACCCCGAGTATCTTGCCCCTCCTGCCGTTGAGGTCGCCAATTACATCGCCTACGTTCTCCTCCGGGACAATAATTTCTAATTTCATAATAGGCTCCAAGAGCACAGGATTCGCATCGCGGACACCTTTCTTGAAGCACATTATCGAGGCAATCTTAAAGGCCAACTCCGAGGAATCCACCTCGTGGGATTTTCCATCATAAAACCGGACCTTTACATCAACTACAGGATAGCCTGCCAAGACGCCAGAGGCCAGGGCCTCGGCGATTCCCTTCTCTACGGCCGGGACAAAGTTCCTCGGTACATTCATGCCTGCCAGCGCATTCTCAAATTCAAACCCCTTTCCTCGTTCCAGTGGTGAGATATCAAAATGGACCTCGGCGAACTGCCCTCGCCCCCCTGTCTGCTTTTTATGTCTGTAAATGACGCCCTTGACCACTTTTTTTGTTGTCTCCTTATAAGGCACCTTAGGGGCTTCTAGATCAACCTCCACCCCAAATTTGCGCTTGAGTTTTTCCACCACCATATCCACATGAACCTGCCCCATACAGGAAAGGATGATCTGTTTAGTCTGCTCATCCCGCGAGACACCTATGGTGGGGTCCTCCTCCATGAGCCTCTGCAAGGAAGCAGCTATCTTCTCCTCATCCCCCCTGGCCTTGGGCCTGACGGCATAGGAGATGACCGGGGGTGGAGGAGACGCTCCTTCGAAGAGGATGGGATTCTTCTCGTCACAAAAGGTATCCCCGGTGGTGGTCTCCTTGAGTTTGGACACCGCCACTATATCCCCAGGGCCTGCGAAGCCGACTGGCTCCTGTTTTTTCCCCTGGAGCATGAAGATCTGCCCCACCCTCTCCTTTACATCCTTGGCAGAATTATAGAAGGTGGAGTCAGCGCTGATGCTCCCTGAATAGACTCGGAACAGCGTCAGCCGGCCAGCAAAGGGATCGGCGATGGTCTTAAATACATAGGCGGAGAAGGGCGAGCCCTCTTCTTTGACCTCTCTGGTCTCAACCTCCCCAGTACGGGGGTTCTTACCCTGTCTCGGCCCCACCTCCGAAGGAGAGGGGAGACAGGTGTTGATCAAGTCCAAAAGGGGTTGAACCCCTATGTTTTTGATGGAGGAACCGCACACCACAGGGGCAAATTTTCCCTCCAAGGTCCCTTTCTTCAAGCAACGGTAGAGTTCCGGCAGGCTCAACTCCTCCCCTTCAAGATACTTCTCCATGATCTCGTCATCCATCTCCACCAGCGTCTCTATAACCTTCACCCGTTGCTGCTCCACCTCTGCGGCCATCTCCGGAGGGACCCCCTCTTCGCGGTACTTTCCACTTCCATCCCCGTTGTAGATATAGGCCTTGTTGTGCAGGAGGTCAATCACCCCACGGAAGTCTTTCTCCTCTCCGAGGGGTAGTTGGAGGGGAAGGGCTTGGAGGCCATCCAAGTTCTCCCTGATATCTTTAAGGGTCTCAGCAAACCTTGCCCTTTCCATATCAATCTTACTGATAAAAATGATACGGGGCAGATGCAGGGCGTTGGCCTCCCCCCACACTGCCTCGGTCTGGACCTTGACCCCAGAGTTGGCCCCGATGACGATGATTCCCCCGTCTACCACATGCATGCATGCCTTAGCATCGAAGACAAAATTGGCATCCCCTGGGGTATCCAATAGAGCCACCCGATGTTTGTCCCATTCATAGTGGGCAATAGCCGCACTGATGGATATCTTGCGATTTATCTCCTCAGGTTCGTAATCGAGTATGGAAGACCCATCGTCCACACTACCTATGCGGGTGTTCATCCCCGTATCGAAGAGGATCACCTCTGCCAGAGAGGTCTTGCCATCGCTGCCATGACCGAAGATCCCGACATTCCTGATCTTTTCCACTTCATACTTTGTCATAAAAAACTCCCCCCCTTTGTTGAAACCGTCAGCAGCTTTTTTTAAAAAAGATCAAAAAACCATGTCCTTTGGGGACCTCTTTCGCCCTACTATTATTATTAATCACTCTACTTTTATTGCCCCCAAAAGTCAACCCTGCACCCCGCTGGGTCAAGAGGGATCTGGAAGAAACAAGAAGCATTGGCAATCGTCTGTTCCATTATCATCATAAGTTTTCCCTTTGCCGTCAAGGGAATAAGAAAAAGTCGTAAGCGCACAGCGATCAGCTTACTTAAGAGCTCAGAAGACGGACTTCTTGCCAGTGATTTGACTGAGGTGAAGCGCATGGTTGCATATTTTACCAAGAAAATGAATGCTGAACACTACGAAAGGCCCATTGACATCAAGATGAAAGGGGTGATATAGAAGCCATAAGGAGGGAGTGATGGAGTTTTCTGACAGTTTGATAGAGGAGTTTCAGCCATCTAAAAACCTCGTTGTCCTAACCGGAGCAGGGATTTCTGCCGAGAGTGGTGTCCCTACCTTTAGGGGAGAGGATGGACTCTGGAGGAAACATCGGGCGGAAGAACTTGCCACCCCTTATGCCTTTCAGACCAACCCAAAGCTGATCTGGGAATGGTACGATTGGCGTCGGGGGATCATCGCCAAGACCGAACCCAACCCAGGGCACACGGCCATTGCCGAGATGGAACAGGTCTTCCCTCACTTCTCCCTCATTACCCAGAACGTAGATGGCCTGCACCGTCGGGCAGGAAACACGAAGATCATTGAGATCCACGGTAACCTCTGGCAGACGCGGTGCGTCAGAGAGGGGAAGGTGGGGGAGGACTACCGCGTCCCCTTGCCGGAGATCCCTCCTAAGTGCGAGTGCGGGGCCCTGTTGCGCCCCCACGTGGTCTGGTTCGGAGAATCTCTGGACCAAGAAGACCTGGCCCGCTCATACCGCCTAATAGAGGAATGCAATCTCCTCCTGGTGGTGGGAACATCTGCCGTGGTCCAGCCTGTGGCCTCCTTCCCGGTGGAGGCCAAACGCCAGGGGGCCTTTGTGGTGGAGGTAAATATAGACTCCTCTCCCATCTCCTCTTTAGTGAATGGATCACTCCTGGGCAAGGCTGGGGAGATCCTCCCTGCCCTATTGGGAAAAATAAAGGGGTCATGGAGCACATAGGTGAGGGCCTGATCATCCTACCTGAAAGGCGTCTTTGATCAACTCTATCTCAGGACCGGAAGGGATAAGTTGAACGGCCACAACGTCGAAGCGGGTGGAGATCGCCTCTGTCAGATGATGCTCTGCCATATATGCCTTCGCCACCTGAATTAGTTTCCTCTGCTTGAATATGTCCACCGCTTCCTGGGGAAGACCGAACCCTGATGAGGTGCGGGCCTTGATCTCGATAAAAACCAGGGTTCCCTTGTCACGGGCTACAAGGTCGACCTCCCCCCACAGACAGCGGTAATTCCTCTCGATAACCTTATAGCCCTTCTTTTTGAGATACCTAACAGCTACATCCTCTCCCCTTCCACCCAAGTCCCTCTTTGTGTCTTCCATTCCTACCCCTTTATATGCTCCTTTACCCCCTTGAACGTCCTTCGATGGATCTCACAACATCCGTACTTTCGGATGGCCGCTCGGTGTTCACTGGTGGGGTACCCCTTGTGGCAGGCGAAATTGTACTGGGGATAGATACGGTGGTATTCCAACATCAACCTGTCACGGGTGACCTTGGCCAAGATGGAGGCCGCAGAGATGGAAGGACAAAGATCATCCCCTTTCTTTAAAGACCTTTGGGGGATATCAACGGGGACGGGAAAGATACCATCTATAAGGAGAAAATCGGGTAATGGATCCAGACACTGGACGGCTTCCTGCATGGCCCTGAGGGTAGCCTGCAAGATGTTGTACCTCTCGATCTCCCGGGGACCCACTATTCCCACCCCCCAGCTGGGGACACGGGATGTGATGAACTCGTAAAGCTCCTCACGTTGGCCAGGGGTAAGCCTCTTGGAGTCCCGCACACCGGGGATATCCTGCCCCGGGTGGATCATGACTGCTGCCGCCACCACAGGACCAGCCAGGGGGCCCCTGCCCGCCTCATCCACCCCCGCTATCCATCTATAACCCTGAGTGCTGAGGAACTCCTCCGCTGATTCTTGGTCGGGGATCGCTGGATGTCCCTCGTCCATTCCCTTTCTGCTATCTTTTCTCTCTAATCCGGGCCGCCTTCCCCTTCCTCTCGCGCAGGTAATAGAGGCGGCTACGGCGGACCCGGCCACGGCTCACCACCTCTATCTTGTTAATATTGGGGGAGTATAAAGGGAAGATCCTCTCTACGCCGATCCCATAGGAAACCTTCCTTACGGTGAAGGTAGCCCTAGTGTTTCCCCTCCGTTTGCGAATGACAGCCCCTTCAAATACCTGAATCCTCTCCTTATCCCCCTCATGGATCTTGAAATGTACTTTGACTGTATCCCCTGCCCTGAAGTCCGGAATATCCATGCGCAGGTGTTCCTTTTCTATACTCTCTATGGCGTTCATCTTACTCTCCTTCCTAAGAGTCTATCCAAGATAATGGCAGCTGCCGTTCGGACGGACAGGTGATTATACCCTTTTCCCCCTATTGGTTCCAGTATATAATCGGACCCCTCGATCATCTCCTGCGTCAGCCCCCAACCTGTCCCGAAGAGGATAAGATAGGGGCCATCCTCCTTCTTTTGGAGGAGACCGGCCATCTCTTCATAGGACCTCGCTCCTGCATAACGCCTAGCCGCTGTCGCCACCGTCCTCACCCGCCGGCCTCTCTCCGCCTCGATCCCATCCAGGGCTCCCTCCAGATCGTCAGCCATCCTCACCAGAGAAAGGGCCTCTTTCCTGGTCGGATTATATACCGCCCCCCTGCCTTTCACCCAGTGATCTGTAAGCCGCCTGGCCAATTCTTGCTGCGATTGCAAAGGGGTGACCACATACCCCCCTGCCAACCCATAGGTTCTGGCCAGACGAGCTAGGTCATGTATGTCAATGGTGGTCAGGGCGGTGGCGATTACCCTCCCTTGTCGGTCGTAGACAGGATAGTGAATAAGGGCGATATATATATGATCCAAGGAATTCCCTGACTCCTCAACCGCCTCCCGATGATTCCTTCAGCTCCTCAAGGATCTCCATATCCTCTCTGGAAAGATCGGCCTTGGCCAGCAGATCAGGCCTCCTCTGTAAGGTCCTGCGTAAGGTCTCGCGTCTCCTCCACCTCTCAATGGCTTGATGGTCGCCGGATAGTAATACTTCAGGCACCCCCCTCCCCTCGAACTCCCTTGGTCGGGTATACTGGGGATATTCGAGCAACCCCTGCGAGAACGAGTCATCTTCAGGCGCCCCTTCATCACCCAAGACTCCGGGGATGAGCCTGGAGACCATATCGATCAGCACCAAAGCCGCAAGCTCCCCCCCCGTGAGGACGTAATCACCAATGGAGATCTCCTCGTCTACAAGGCCCCTCACCCGCTCATCTACCCCTTCATATCTCCCACATATCAAGACGAGGTGGGACAGCCTTACAAGTCTCTTTGCCACCCCCTGATTAAGGGATATCCCCTGAGGGGTCATCAGGATGACCCATGCCCCGGGATCCTCTGACCTGATAGCCTTCACCCCCCTAATGATGGGCTCCGGCTTCATGATCATTCCCTTCCCACCACCGTAGGGGTAATCATCGGTCACCCGGTGTCTTCCTTCGGCATAGTCCCTAATATTGATAAGATCGACCTTGATCAACCCCTCTTCGCGGGCCTTCCCGAGGATGCTATGTTCCAAAGGGGAGTGGAACATCTCGGGGAAGAGGGTGAGGATGTCAAAGATCATCTTCCTCTAAAAGCCCCTCCAGGGGGTGGATGACCATCTTGCGGGCGTCCTTGTCTATCTCAACGATCACATCTTTGATGGCGGGTATCAGAAACTCCTTCTTTCCCTTCCTCACCACATAGACGTCGTTACCCCCTGTAGGCAAAATCTCCTTTATCTCCCCCACATGCCCCCCTTTTTCCGTAAATACCTGCATTCCCACGATCTCATACCAATAATATTCGTCGTCTCCCAAAGGGGGAAGTTCCGTGGGATCGACCAAGACCCAATCCCCCCTCAACCCCTCTATCTCCTCCTTGGTCCGAACCCCTTCCAACGTGGCCAGGATGAACTTCTTGTGCGGACGTACCTTGATGGGCCGATAGGGTCGGGGAGGCTCCCCCTCTCGCTGGAGATAGATCATATAATAATGGGAGAAAAAATGGGGATCTTCAGGATTGAAGTACTCAATTCTGATCTCCCCCTTCACGCCGTGAGGCCTGGAGACCCTTCCGATGACGATGAGGTCTTCCCCCACAGCCTTCTGGCTACTCTATGATCTCAAGGACGGCACGTTTATTGTTCTTGGTGGAGGCAGCACTCAAAATGGTCCGTATGGACCTGGCTGTTCTGCCCTGTTTGCCTATGACCTTCCCCAAATCCTCCTTAGCCACAGAAAGCTCAATCACGGATGTCCTCTCACCTTCGATCTCGTTCACCTTCACCTCGTCAGGATTATCCACCAATGCCTTGGCGATGTATTCAATTAGCTCTTTCATCTTCCGACCTCCTTTTGCAGTTCAACCTCTTAGATCACCCATTGAGATCTACGCCACCTTCTTGGCGACTGTACTGATCCCCACCCGTTTCAGCAATCGGACTACCGTTGGAGTAGGCTGCGCCCCTTTTTGAAGCCACTCAATTACCCTGTCCTTCTCGATGTGGATACTAGGTGGATCTTGCTTGGGATCATAGGTGCCAACCCTCTCGATGAACCTCCCATCCCTTGGAGCCCGCACATCACTCACGATAATGCGATAAAAAGGTTTCTTCTTAGTCCCAAATCGCGCCAATCTAATCTTCACCGCCATCTCTTTACTTTCACCTCCCTTCCCGATTTAGAGATCTGTAGGCCATGGACAAAGGGGATAATCAGAAGGGGAACATATTAGGGGAAATACCCTTCGCTCCCTTTTTGCCCAACTGCTTAATCATCTTCTTCGTCATCGCAAACTGCTTCAAGAGCCTATTGACATCCTGAACCTTGGTTCCACTCCCCTTGGCGATGCGAAGCCTCCTGCTACCATTGATAATCTGGTGATTTCTCCTCTCCTCCTTGGTCATGGAGTTGATAATGGCCTCCAGATACACCAGTTGTCTCTCGTCCGGACGGAACGCCTTGGCCCCCTTCAACTTGCCCAATCCTGGGATCATCCCCAAAAGATCCTCCAGGGGCCCCATCTTCCTTATCTGACATAGCTGATCCCGGAAGTCCTCCAGGGTAAACTCATCCCTCTTCAGCTTCCTCTCTAAGGTCTCGACCTGGCGCTCGTCGAAGGCCGCCTGCGCCTTCTCTATCAGGGAAAGCACATCTCCCATCCCCAATATCCGAGATGCCATCCTATCAGGGTGAAATCCCTCCCAGGCGTCGAGTTTTTCCCCGATGCCGACGAACTTTATCGGCCTCTGGGTAACCGCCTTTATGGACAGGGCAGCTCCCCCCCTGGCATCTCCATCCATTTTTGTCAGAACTACCCCTGTTATGCCCAAGGAATCGTTGAACCCCTTGGCCACGTTGACCGCATCCTGACCGGTCATGGCATCGGCTACGAGGAGTATCTCCTGAGGGTTCACTAACTTCTTTATCTCCCTCAGCTCCCCCATCAACTCCTCATCGATATGGAGACGGCCGGCAGTATCAAGGATGACGGTGTCAAGGCCTTGAGCCTCGGCCTCTCTTCGGGCCTTGCCCACGGTCTGCACCGGGTCATCCCCAGGCTCGGGGGCATAACAGTCGATCCCTAAGATCTCCCCCAGTTTCCTCAACTGCTCTATAGCCGCTGGTCGATAGGGGTCAGCAGGGACGAGATAGGGGCTTCGCTTGCTCTCCCGCAGATATCCGGCCATCTTGCCCGCCGTGGTGGTCTTACCTGAACCTTGAAGCCCCACCAACATTATGGAAATAGGTGGAGGACCTGCTAACCGCAGGCTATTATCCTCCTCACCACCCATCAATTTGATCAGCTCCTCATGGACGATCTTTATCACCTGTTGGGCAGGGGTAAGGCTCTCCATAACCTCTTGACCTGCGGCCCTCTCTTCTACCTCCTTGATAAAATCCTTCACCACCTTATAGTTGACATCCGCCTCCAAGAGGACAAGACGGACCTCTCGCAGGGACTCCCTGACCTCCTTTTCCGTCAGCTTGCCCCGGTCCTTTAACTTTTTGAAGACCTGATTTAACCTCTCAGTGAGATTTTCGAACATCTCCCATCCGTCAAATTTTATTAGCTAATTTTATAACTTAGATTACCACTTCCTTGTTGTCAAGCCCTCTTTTTTGACCCTTAGATGGGCAACAATTTCTTATACCATGCCCTCCCCTTCTCCTCCTTTTCACCTTCATCATCTTTCTCCATGGGGGCACCCGGGGGCCTTTCCTCCTTTATAAAGTCAAGCTGAAACTCCTCCGCCGACACATCCTCCTCCCCGATGATGACGATCTGCAGGCCATATCTCCTCTCAATGGCGTTGAGGTCATCCCTCCTATAGTTTAAGAGATACTCCGCGACCGCCTTGGGGAGGGTTCCCCTGATTATCTGCAGGTCATCCTGGATCACCCTCTCCTGGACCTTTCTCAGGACGGCAAGGGCCATAGAGTCAGGCGACCTGACCCTTCCCCTCCCCTGGCAATACTGACAGGTGAAGTAGACCCCTTCGCTGAGGGAAGATTTAAGGCGTTGGCGGGAGAGCTCTAAGAGCCCAAGTTTGGATATTCGCGACAGATCCATCTTGGCCTTGTCCTTCTTTAAGGCGTTGCGAAACCTCCTCTCCACCTCACGTCTGTGCTGGGAGGGCCTCATGTCGATGAAGTCGATGACAATCAACCCTCCGATGTCCCGGAGGCGCAGCTGGCGTGCGATCTCCTCTGCGGCCTCCAAATTGGTGATGAGGGCGGCCTCCTCGATATCCTGGGCCTGGGGGACCCGGCCAGAATTCACATCTATGGCCACCAAGGCCTCAGCGATATCAATACATATCCTCCCTCCGGACTTTAAAGGAACCACACGGGAATAGATCTGTTCTATCTGCTGCTCTACTTGGAAACGGGAGAAGAGGGGCTGTTCGTCCTGATATAGCTTGACCCTTCGGCGATACTTGGGCATGATCTCCTTAAAGAATTCCTTGGCCCTCTTATAGGACCCCTCCTCATCCATGATCAACTCTTTCACCTCCGGGTCGAAATACTCCCGGATCGACTTTACCACCACATCGCTCTCTTGATAAATAAAAGAGGGGGTGGAAAGCTCCTCGCTGCGAGTCTTGATGGCCTCCCAGAGGCGCATGAGGTACTGGAAGTCGGCCGACAACTCCTTTTTGCTCAGATTCATCCCGGCCGTTCGTACGATGAAGCCCATCCCGGCGGGCAGATCGAATTGGCGCACGATCTCCTTCAACCTCTTACGTTGGTCCTCATCTTCAATCCTGCGCGACACCCCGCTGCTGCTGCTCCCGGGCAGGAGGACCAGATATCTTCCGGGCAACGATAGGTATGTGGTAAGGGCCGCCCCCTTGTTCCCCATTTCCCCCCTGGTGACCTGAACCAAGACCTCTTGTTTCCTCGTCAGGATGTCCTGGATCTTTGGTCTTTTGGGTCTTTTGTCTGGGGGGGAATCCTTGCGTGCCCATAGGTCAGAATGGATCTCATCAACGGGGAGGAACCCGTTCTTCTTGCCCCCATAGTTGACAAAAGCGGCCTGAAAACTGGGCTCAATCTGAGTGATGACCCCCTTGTAGATGTTTCCCCTTATATTCTCTTTCGTGGAGGTCTCTATGCTGAAATCGGTCAACACCCCCTCTTCTACTACCGCCACCCGAACCTCTTCCGGATATGAGGCATTCACTAAAATCTTTTTCGCCATAAGCTGATCGCACCCTTTAAAAATTTTTGGATGATTCTTAAAAGAAATTATAACGGTAGACAAAGGGCTTGTCAACGACCTCGTCTGCTATGGTGAACACAGCCAGTTGTGGTGTGCTATGAGAGGGATGATTAATCAAATGCCTCTTTTTATTCTCCTATGATCTTAACCAGCACGCGCTTTTTGCGTCGGCCGTCGAATTCACCGTAAAAGATCTGCTCCCATGGACCAAAGTCAAGCTCTCCATCGGTGATGGCTACTACTACCTCACGTCCCATGACCTGACGTTTCAGGTGGGCATCACCGTTGTCCTCCCCGGTTCGGTTGTGGCGGTAATGAGAGATAGGTTCATGAGGGGCCAACTCCTCCAGCCAGTCCTTGTAGTCCTGGTGGAGCCCTGATTCATCAT
>DAOVGN010000015.1 GCA_030672385.1 Deltaproteobacteria bacterium
CCATCTATATTCACTGATATGAGGAATAAAGAGGAGTTTGCCAGAGCTCAAGATACCATGGCTGAGATATTTAGAGCGGCACTGGAATTAGGTGGGGTGCTTTCTGGAGAGCATGGCATTGGCTTGGAGAAGCAGCGTTTCCTAAAGGAGGCTATGGATCCTGTGGCCATTGATCTGATGAAGGGCATCAAGAAGCTTGTAGATCCCAACAATATTCTTAATCCGGGCAAGATTTGGGAGGAGGCTGAGGCATAGATTTTTGGCTCTCCTTTATGGGAAAAGTACTAGAATAGAGTTTATGGAAGGATAATAATCAAAGATAAGGAGGGTTTATTATGACAGTAAGTAAATGGATGCAGATGGGGACTGTATTGAAGATGAACGCCATAAATTACCCCGACAAACTCGGATGCCAGGATAAGGGCAAGAGTTTCACCTTCAAGGAGTGGAATGAGAGGAGCTGTCGGCTGGCCAATGCCTTGACAAAGTTGGGGATTGGACATCAGGATCGCTTTGCCATTCTCGCCTACAACAGGGTCGAGTGGCTGGATATCTATGTCTCCTGTGCCAAAGGGGGGCAGGTCATGGTACCCCTCATGTTTCGTCTAGCACCTCCTGACTTTGAATACATCGTCAATCACTCCGATAGCAAGGCGTTCATCGTGGAAGAGCCTTTTGTTGAAGCCGTTAACAGCATACGCGATAAGCTTTCCATCCCCAAGGAGAACTACATCTATATGGGTGAGGGGAAGGCCCCTGATGGCTATGTCCATTACGAGGATTTTTTAGCCAGCGCCTCCCCTGATGAACCCGATATGATGGTAGATGGCGATGATACGTGGACCTTCATGTATACGTCTGGTACCACGGGGAGGCCCAAGGGGGTGGTCAGGACCCATGAGAGCTACACCGCCCAATATATGCTTGACATTGCCAACATGGCGGTCCTGCCTACGGATAAGGTGCTGCTGGTGATGCCGATGTGTCACGTCAACTCCATCTTTTATTTTGGTCCTTACACAACAGTAGGTGCGCCGGTGATGGTCTACAACATTGTCACCTTTGATCCGGAGGATATGTTAAAGACCTTTTTTGACTATAAGATTACCTTTACCTCCCTGGTGCCGACCCACTACATCATGATGTTGGCCCTGCCCGATGAGGTAAAGAACAAGTACGATATGAGTTCCATGCGGCAGCTGCTGATCTCATCGGCACCAGCCAGGAAGGATCTCAAGTTGGCCATCATGGACTACTTCAAGAACGCCGAACTCTGGGAGGCCTATGGATCGACAGAGGCTGGCCTGGTAACGCTGTTGCGTCCTGAGGATCAGTTCAAGAAACTGGGTTCCATCGGCAAGGAGATCTTTGGAATAGACCGTATAAAGGTCTTGGACGAAGAGGGCAAGGAGGTACCCGAGGGCGAGGTTGGTGAACTTTATTCCCGGACTCCCCAGATCTTTAAGGAATATTGGAAGGATCCTGAGAAGACGAAAGAGGTCTTTCAGGGAGAGTGGTTTACCGCTGGTGACATGTGCAGAATAGACGAGGATGGATATTACACCTTGGTTGACCGAAAGGCAAACATGATCATCACCGGTGGCGAGAACGTGTTTCCCTCTGAGGTGGAGAACGTAGTGGGGGCCCACGAAGCGGTCAGGGACATTGCAATCATCGGAGTACCTGACGAGAAATGGGGAGAAGCGATCAAGGCGGTGGTGGTCCTGCACGACAAGTATAAGCCGAGCGACGAATTGGCCAAGGAGATCATGGATTTTTCCAAGGGGAAGATCGCCGGCTATAAGCGACCTAAGACTGTGGACTTTATTAAAGATGAGGACATGCCCCGCACCGGTACCGGCAAGATCCTACATCGGATACTGCGGGAGCAGTATGGTAAGTGGAGTGATGAGCAATAAGAAAAGCTAGGTTTCAAAAGGGCGTGATTTGAGAAGAAGGGCCCCCATAGTATGGGGCCCTTTCCTATTTCGTACTGGCTTTTTTGCCGATCTTCATTCTCAACCTTGGTGCATGCAGCCTTTCAGCTATTTTTCCTTCATACAAACATACAGGAGGAAAGGGGTCGTAATAGGGCCTTCTTAGCTGATTTCTGATAAGAGAGCTAAACTTAGCTCCTTCCCGTTAGTGTTTCCCCTTTTATCCAAGCAGTCGAAATTGCAGACTAATCAAGGAGTTGCCAAGGTTGAAGAAGACTATTTAAGATCAAGAGGATCAAGAGGATTGATTTTTGAGGAGGTTTTGTTTATCATCCTCTTGATCTCACCTTTCATGGATGAAGAGGCCATGGAGAAAGTCTTGGTTTTAGGGGCGCAAGGGATGCTCGGGCATGATCTGTTGGAGTGCTTGGGGGAGAGGTATGAAGTGATCGGGTTGGGAAGGGAGGATCTGGACATCACCCGCAAGGAAGTAACTCGAAGGGTCATAAAGGAGATCTCCCCTGATGTGGTTATTAATGCTGCAGGATATACCGATGTAGATGGGTGTGAGAAGACGATGCGAAAGGCCTTTGCCATAAACGGGGAGGGGGCCAAGAGCGTGGCCAAGGGGTGTAAATACAGCGGTGCCAAGGTGGTCTATATCAGTACCGATTATATCTTTGATGGGGGAAAGTGGAGTCCGTATAGTGAGGATGATCTTCCTAACCCCCAAAACATCTATGGGGAGAGCAAATTGTTAGGGGAGAGGTATATCGAAGATTTGCTGGATGATTACCTTATAATTAGGACACAATGGCTTTACGGGAGGCATGGAGACAACTTTGTCGAGACTATCCTGGCCTTGGCTGAGGAGAATGAGAGGATTGAGGTTGTGAACGATCAGATTGGTTCCCCCACCTATACAGTGGATCTTAGCAGGTCCATTTTGGCCCTCATATCCAAGGGTTTAAAGGGCATCTTTCATATCAGCAACAGCGGGTCTTGTTCTTGGCACGAGTTCGCCTTGGAGATAGTGAGACTTGCGGGTATAGAGGGGTTAGAGATAGTACCTATATCCTCTGACGCCCTGAATCGGCTCGCCAAGAGGCCCCTCTACTCTATCTTCAATTGTCAAAGACTGCAGAAAGAGGCGGGGATCGAGATGAACCCTTGGCAAGAGGCATTGCAGGACTATTTTAACCACAGAAAGGGGTAGGATGCGGATCTGCATTATCGGCAGCGGCTATGTGGGGTTAGTGACTGGTGCCTGCCTGGCGGAGTTCGGGATGGAGATCATCTGCGTGGACAAAGATAGGCGTAAGATAGAGATATTGCAGAAGGGACAGATCCCCTTCTATGAACCGGGCCTGGAGGATTTGGTAGCAAAAAACATTGATGGAGGGAGACTCTCTTTTACCACCGACACACAGAAAGGGGTACGGGAATGCAGGGTGGTCTTCGTAGCGGTGGGCACCCCCGCCAACAACGATGGTTCCCCTGACCTTTCCCAGGTAGAGGCGGTTGCCAGGGAGGTCGCCGGTTTTATGGAAGAATATAAGATTATCGTTCTCAAGAGCACCGTCCCCGTGGGGACAGGTAGGTGGATCAAGGGAGTGATAGGGGAGGAGTTAAGGGCGGCGGTCCCCTTTGACCTTGTCTCAAATCCCGAATTCTTGCGTGAAGGGGCCGCGGTGGAGGACTTTATGAGGCCCGATAGGGTCGTCATCGGGGCAGAGAGCGGGGGAGCTATCGAGGTGATGAAGGAGATATACAGTGCCCACTACCTCATCGAGACCCCCTTTGTCATCACCACTATAGAGACGGCCGAGATGATAAAATATGCTTCTAACGCCTTTTTGGCCACCAAGGTCTCCTTCATCAATGAGATAGCCAGCCTCTGTGAGCGGGTGGGGGCAGATGTCCATGATGTGGCCAGGGCCATGGGTCTCGATGGGAGGATAGGGAGGAAGTTCCTCCACCCGGGACCTGGTTTTGGTGGGTCGTGTTTCCCCAAGGACACCAAGGCATTGGTACACATTGGTAAAGAGCACAACTGTGAGATGGAGATCGTCAAATCCACCATCAAGGTCAATGAAAGGCAGAAGGAGAGGATGATAGAGAAGATCGAGGGGATAGTGGGCGATCTACAGGGCAAGACCATAGGTATTTTGGGCCTCACCTTCAAACCCAATACCGACGATATGCGAGAGGCCCCCTCCATTGCCATCATCCAAGGTCTGCAGTCCAAGGGGGCGCGGATTAAGGCCTACGATCCAGAGGCCATGGAGCAAGCAAAAAAGATCTTAGAAGATGTGGATTACTGCAAAGGACCTTATGAGGTGGCGGAGGGGAGCCACGCCCTGGTCCTGATCACCGAGTGGAACCGCTTCCGCCGCTTGGACATGGAACGGATCAAGGGACTCTTACAGGAGCCGATCTTCATTGATTTGAGAAACGTATATGAACCTCACCATATGCGGGAGCTGGGATTTACCTACTGCGGAGTGGGGAGGTAATGGATTGGATATTTGTCGGAGATGCCCATTTTGCCCTTGGAGATGGGAGGAGGAGGGAGCACTTCATACGCTTCATTCAAGCAAATAGGTCTTCTTTGGGTACCTTGGTAATCATGGGAGACCTCTTCGACTTTTGGTTCGGTTTTCGCGATCTCACGCTTCTTAAGAAGGAATATGGAGACATCTTAGATCTGCTGGAGGGGCTCAGATCAGAAGGTATAGGGGTGATCTATCTGGAGGGAAACCATGATTTCAGGCTGGGGCCTTACATGAGCGAGGAGCTGGGGATTCAGGTCTACGATCGATATGCGGATATAGATCTTGATGGAAATAGGCTCTACCTTGCCCATGGTGACCTGGCCCACCCGAAGCTACGCCATAGGATATTTTCTTGCCTCTTAAAAAACGGGTTTGCCTATCGGTTTATCTCTTGGTTGGGACCTCAGATCGTCATCGGCATAGCCAGAGGGTTGAGCGCCCGTAGCAGGAAGCAGGGTTTAAAGGAGTTTCCCAAGATCACCTCTCGGTTGAGGAAGTTTGCCCTTCACAAGTTGAACGAGGGCTTTGACGCAGTGATCCTCGCTCACACCCATATCCCCGAGGCGATGGCTGTGGAGAGGGGAAAGGAGATGGGCTACTACTTTAACGTAGGAAACTGGGTGAGGGACTTTTCCTATATACGGTACAGCGGGGAGAGGGGTTTTTCACTCGAGCATTTTCCCGCCGATTAAAAAGGGGGGCTTTGGCCCCCTTTTTCTTTAGCCCTTGCTTATTAGACATTCATGGATGGCCGTGGACGATTGTCTCCCTGCCCCCATGGCCAGGATCACCGTGGCTGCCCCAGTCACTATATCGCCGCCGGCATAGATGCCCTCTCGCGAGGTCTTGCCTGTCTCAGGATCAGCCACAATATACCCCCGTTTATTCAACTCCAGGTTGGGGACGGTAGAGGTGATCACAGGGTTGGCCCCGGTGCCGACGGCGATGACCACCAGGTCCATATCCATGGTGAAGTTGGAGCCCTCTATGGGCACCGGTCTCCTGCGGCCAGAGTCATCGGGCTCCCCAAGCTCCATCTGGATGCACTCCATGCCCACCACCCAGCCATCCTCATTTTCGATAAAGCGTACGGGGTTGGTCAGGAACTTAAACTGGATCCCTTCCTCCTCGGCGTGGTGGACCTCCTCGGCCCTGGCCGGCAGCTCCGTCTTAGAGCGTCGATAGACGATATAGACATTATCCGCCCCCAGCCTCAAGGCGGTGCGCGCGGAGTCCATGGCCACATTCCCACCCCCGATCACCGCCACGTTTCTTCCCCTGGCAATAGGGGTATCATATTCAGGAAAGAGGTAGGCCTTCATGAGATTGGAGCGGGTCAGATACTCATTGGCAGAGTAAATCCCGCAGAGGTTTTCCCCGGGGATGTTCATGAAGACAGGCAGTCCCGCACCCACCCCGAGAAAGACGGCATCATATCCCATCTCAAAGAGTTCGTCCACGGTGAGGATCTTTCCGATGACGTAGTTGTACTTGATCTCCACCCCCATCCTCTTGAGATAGTCTACCTCGGCCTCCACGATGGCCTTGGGGAGCCTGAACTCCGGGATCCCATACACCAACACCCCCCCTGGCTTATGGAGGGCCTCAAAGATGGTCACCTGGTGCCCCAATTTGACAAGGTCACCGGCCAGGGTAAGACCTGCTGGTCCTGAGCCCACCGCGGCCACCCTCTTTCCCGTGGGTGGGGGGATCTCGGGTAGCTCCACAACCCCCTGGGCCCTTTCATAGTCGGCCACAAACCGCTCCAGCCTCCCTATGGCTACAGGCTCCTCCTTCTTCCCCAGGACGCAGAGGACCTCGCACTGAACCTCCTGAGGGCACACCCTGCCGCAGATGGCGGGCAGGCTGTTGTCCTCCTTCACCTTTTTGGCTGCTGCGATGAAGTTCCCTTCGGCGACCATCTCGATAAACTCAGGAATCTTCACCCCTACAGGACACCCCTCGATACACTTGGGCTTTTTACACTGGAGACAGCGCTTTGCCTCGCGTTGGGCCAATTCAGGGGTATATCCGTAGGGGACCTCGTTAAAGTTCTTGCCTCTCTCCTTGGGATCTTGTTCAGGCATCGGTTGTCTGGGTATCTTTTCTCTCTTTTCCTTCTCGGCCATTTTCTTTTTCCCCCTATTGCCCATGTTCTTTCAGAAATAGTTCGTAGGAGACCTTCTCCTCCTTCAGATAGGCGGCTTGTCTCTTCATCAGCTCATCGAAGTCGACCTGGTGCCCGTCGAATTCTGGGCCGTCCACGCAGCAAAATTGCGTCTTCCCGCCTACCGTGGCACGGCAGGCGCCGCACATCCCTGTGGCGTCCACCATGATGGCATTGAGGCTCACCATGGTCTTTACCCCATAGGGTTCGCTGGTCTTGCAGACGAACTTCATCATGGGGACCGGCCCGATTCCCACCACCAGTTTGACATCTTTCCTCTCTTCGAGTAGGTCCTTCATGGCATCGGTGACAAAACCATGCCTCCCATAGGAGCCGTCGTCGGTGGTGATGAAGAGCTCATTGCTGGCATTCCCCATCTCTTCCTCCAGGATAAGGAGGTCCTTCGTCCTGGCCCCGATGATGGAGATGACATGGTTGCCTATCTCCTTTAATGCCTTGGTGATGGGGTACAATACAGCTATCCCTGTCCCACCTCCCACGCAGATCACCGTCCCCAGCTTTTCCAAATGGGTCGGTCTGCCCAAAGGGCCGATCACATCGAGGATGTAATCCCCCTCTCGGAAGGTGCGCAACAGGGCCGTGGTCTTTCCCACTACCTGAAAGATGATGTCGATGGTACCCCTCTCCGGATCGGTCCCCGCCATGGTCAGCGGTATCCTCTCGCCGGTCTCGTTGGGCCTGAGTACCACAAACTGACCTGGTCTGGCCTTCTTGGCGATCAGAGGTGCCTCAACATTAAAGTGGCAGACAGTGCTGTCCGCCATTTCCCTTTTTTTCAATATCTTAAACAAGTTTTCTTCCCCCCTTCCTTAGAAATAATTTGCTTTGTGCAGAATATCACAATTTCCATCTTTATGTCAATGGTTCAACGGCCCGAGAGGTTTAAAATTTCTTGCCATAACCTCTTTTTCCCCTCCCCCGTCAGGGCGGAGAAGGGAATGATCTGCTCCGGAGCGATGGAGAGGGTCTGGGCCGTCTGTTTTAAGGCCTTGCCTAACTTGTTCTTTGAGAGCTTGTCGACCTTTGTCATGGCGAATATGGGGAGCAGGGAGAGTTCCCTCAACCATCCTACTAAGGAGAGGTCCAGGGGGGTGGGGCCTACTCGCCCATCAAGGATGACCACCACCCCACGGAGGGTTTCCCTCGTTCGACAGTATTCCTCTATCATAGGGCTCCATCTCTTTCGTACCTGTAAGGGGACCTTGGCAAACCCGTACCCGGGCAGGTCCACTAAGTAGAAGGCCCGATTGATCAGATAGAAGTTTATGGATTGGGTCTTCCCCGGGGCAGAGCTGGTACGTGCCAGGCCCTTGCGGTTTACCAAGGTGTTGATGAGGGAGGATTTGCCCACATTAGACCTCCCTGCGAAGGCCACCTCCGGATAAAGGCCTGCGGGATAGTCATCCTTGGGATAGACGCTCTTGAGGTATTCCGCACTCTTGATCTTCATCCCTTTTTCCAGGGGTTTTATACCAGATCAGGGTGGGAATGGCAAAGATTTTGCGCCTATTTTAAGGTAAGGATAGGTAAGGTTTCCAAAAAGCTTGACGCTTTGCACCTAAAAGATTATTATTTATTTTATGTTGCCCTTAAAGAACTGGAAAAGGATTATTGCCAAGGCCTCTCAACAACCGGCCTATGCCCTGCAGGCAGGCAAGATGCGGTTTTTATCCTTTTTAAGCTACCACTTTCTCCGAGGCAAGAGCGCTCCCCCTGAGACCATCTCTCTTTTGCTCACCTATCGGTGCAATCTGCATTGCAAGATGTGTGGTCAGTGGGGCGAGCGGGGGAGTTTAAAGGCCCTTCCCCCTTCTGTAACAAAGGCTTATATGGGGGTATCTTTAGTGGATAGGCTCATTGAAGAGGTAAAGGGCTTTCATTCCACCCTCACACCAACCCTCTCCTGCCAGCAGGAGAGGGAGTAGATGGTATTTTCATCGTTCGTGGGTAACGGTACCGTCATGGAGAATTATTAGATTTTCAGAATGGTAGGATTAGGGGACAAAGGAGTAGATCGTTGAGGGTAGAGATCATAACGGTAGGAGACGAGGTTATCTCCGGCCACATTGTGGACACCAATGCCGCCTTTTTGGCACATACGGCCTTCTCTCTGGGTGCAGAGGTCACCAGGGTTGTCTCGGTGGGTGATGAGGTGGAAGTCATTGCAGGAGCCCTCCGTGAGGCCATGAAGAGGGCCGACCTGGTCTTGGTAACCGGGGGATTAGGACCTACCCCAGATGACCTCACCCCCCAGGCGGCAGCCGATGCCTTGGACAGGGGACTTATCCTGCATAGCGGGTACTTAGAGACCATTAAAGAGAAATTCCGACGATGGAATCTTAAGTTCACCCCTTCCGACGAAAGACAGGCCTTTGTGCCTGAAGGGGCTGAACCGCTGCCGAACCCTATCGGGTTATGTGGTTTTAAATTAGAAGAGGAGGGTAAGAGCATCTTCTTCTTTCCCGGGGTGCCCCGTGAGTTGGCGAAGATCGTGGAAAGATCTCTTCTTCCCTTCTTGAGAGAAAAGATGCAGGGGGGAAAGGAGATAGTAAGAGCTTCTCTGTTAAAGGTATTCGGCCCCACCGAAGCGGGGGTAAAAGAGTTTCTCCAGGGGATTGAGGGAGACTTCGAATTGGCCTATCTACCCTCCTTTCCTGAGATCCGCCTAAGATTGGTTGTGCGGGGAGCAGATGATGAAGAGGTTGAGGCGAGACACCAAAGATACGAAGGAAAGATATCCGAACGATTGGGGATCTATCTCTTCGGGAAAGGCGATGAAGTGATGGAAGGGGTGGTAGGGAGGTTGCTCAAGGAGAAGGGAGCGACCATTTCTGTGGCAGAGTCGTGTACAGGAGGCCTCGTTGCCCATCGCATCACCGAGATCCCAGGAAGCTCAGACTATTTCCTCCAGGGGGTGGTGGTCTATAGCAACCAGGCGAAGGAAAAACTGTTGGGTGTGCCGCACTCCACATTAGAAAGATTTGGCCCGGTGAGCAGGGAGACAGCGGAGCTCATGGCCAAGGGAGTGAGGGAACAGAGCAGAACTACCTTAGGTATAGCTACAACAGGCATTGTCGGCCCCACAGGAGGCACCCCCAAGACCCCTGTTGGGAGGGTCTTCATCGCTATCGCCGCTGAAGATATGATCGAGATAAAAAAATACGATTTCTTCGGCGATCGCCATCAGGTAAAACTAATGACCTCTGAAGTGGCCCTGGATAGGGTGAGAAGATACCTCATGGGTCATTCATCGCGTTCCGCAGGAGAATGACAAGAGAGACCTTTGTGGAGGTACCCACCATTGACTGCACTCTTTATGTTTCTTCAGGGATGAAGCTCACATCACCTTTCCCCACCCGCAACACTTGAGGATGGTCACCAGTAAAATCGATGATACTGGAGTGCTCTGCGACAATGATCCCACCATCGATTACCAGATCTAGGGCCTTGCCAAACATATGAGCAATCTCTTCAGGATCACTATAGAGGCTTTCATCAGGTTTCGTAACGCTGGTGGTGATGATAGGGTGCTCCAGTTCCCTTACTAGGGCAAGGGAGATATTGTTATCAGGAACCCTGATTCCCACGGTCTTTTGGTTAGTGAGCATGATCTTGGGGACCAGTTTGGTCGCCTCCAAGATAAAGGTATAGGGACCTGGGACAAGTGTTCTCATGATCCTATATGCGTAATCGGGGACATGGGCGTAATTGCTGATATCCTTGAGGTCTGCGCAGACAATACTGAGACGTTTGCTCTTGTGGTGTCTCTTTAAGTTATGGATCCCCTTTATGGCATCCTTTTGATACAGATCGCAACCCAGGCCATAAATAGTATCCGTGGGATAGGCGATAACCCCTCCTTTTGTTAGGACATCTGCTACCCTGCGGATGAGTCTTTGTTGAGGATTTTCCGGGTTGATCTTGATGATCATAGGGCCTTCTCCTTCGCTTTAAAGTTCATTTTCCCCAATTATATCTTCTTTAACCCCTACAACCAAGAAAAATCTGCAAGGCCTTGGCCTTCTATTAAACTCCCATAGGGATGGTTTCCAAGTTCGCTTTTACCGTGAAGTATTTTTCTCGCCAAAAACTAACAGAACCCTCATCTGAAGCTAATCGGAGGACGCTAATCTTTTCAAAAAACAGGAGGAATAAATGAGGATCGCGCACATCTCTGATATCCACATAGGCGGAACGAACTTCGTCCCCGACTGGGGGGAAAAAATGATTGAGATGATAAATCGAATAGAAGCGGAGATCGTCCTTGTCTCCGGTGACCACACTGACGACGGCTACGAACACGAGTTTGAGAAGGCTAAGGAATTCCTCGCCCGGATAAAGGTCCCTCACATGATCGTCGTGCCAGGGAACCACGATTCGAGGAACGAGGGATATACCATCTTCGAGGAGATCTTTGGCACGAGGTTTCCCTATTTTGAAAACGAGGAGGTGGCAATCCTTGGGATAGACTCCACCGAACCCGACATAGACGACGGACACATAGGGCGTGAAAACTATCCCTTGATCGAACAGAGGCTTTCGGCCCGGAATAAGCTGCGGATATTAGTCCTCCACCACCACCTCATACCCATACCAGGGACGGGAAGGGAGAGGAACATACCTGTTGATGCTGGCGACGTCCTTCGCCTCTGTGTGGACCTAAGGGTGAATTTCGTCCTGTGCGGTCACAAGCACCTTCCGTGGTACTGGATGTTGGAGGATACCTGCTTCATAACGGCGGGCACGGCCACCTCCAGGAGACTGAAGGGGCGTTCCTATCCTTCCTTCAATGTGATGGAAGTAGAGGACAGTAGGGTCATTGTGAAGGAGGTGAACGTGGCCCAGGGGAGTTGGAGGATCGCAGGGAAGATGAACTTCGTCACGGGTGAGGAGTCAAAGAAAGGGACAGAGGCCATTCGTGGTATGTATTTTCCTCTCCAAGGGAAGGCGGGGATTCAAACCATTTTCTAACATCTTCCTAAAAAAGGACAAACAGTGGAGGGTTACCCTGTTGATGCAAGGGAAGAAAAAGGACGAAGGCGACATGATGCAGGGAGAGAGGTTCGAGATGATTCAATACGTCGCTGTGGGAGGGCATCGAGAAAGGGCCGTGAAATATCAGATTGTCGAAGAGAAAGGCCTCTTGCTCATAAAGATCTCCGGTGATACCAGAAAAAACGAAGCCCTTCTGGCCAAAAAGGTGCTCTTCCCCTATCTCAAGAGAAAGGGCATCAGGGTGATCGTAGATCTGAAGGAGCTGGGAAGGTTTGAACTTGTGAGCTTGCTGGGGGTTTTGAGCGGTATCAGAAAGGAGGTCGATTTCTTAAGGGGAGACCTGAAGTTGTGCTCGCTGAAGCCGGAGATACTGAACTATCTTAAGGAGAATAGGTTGGATCAGATCTTTCAGCTCTATAAGGATGAGGAAGAAGCCAGAAAAGGCGCATGGAGGAGTTATGCCCAAGGATGATCGGGTTATAGAATTGCAACCCAACATCTTCCTGCTCAGGGGAGAGGACAGCGGCAGCCACAGCTATCTGATCAGGGGTGATTATAAGAATGTCCTCATCGACTCGGGACTGGATAAAAATTTCCCCAAATTGCAGAGGTCCCTTCTCATGCTGGGGATCAAGCTCCGGGATATTGACATAGTGATCAACACCCACGAACACTTCGATCATATTGGGGCCAACCGCTATTTTCAGGATTATGCCCTGATCGCTGCCCACCGCTTTGCCGCCACCAAGATCACCGTGGAGGATAGATACGTCACCATGTATAAATCGAGCGATCTCAACGAGCCACCCCTGAAGGTGCATCTCTGGCTGGAGGATAAATCTCGATTTGATCTGGGAAACTACATCCTTAAAATAGTGCATACCCCAGGACATACCTCCGGCTCCATCTGCATCTATGAGGTTACTCGCAAGCTCCTCTTCACTGGAGATACCGTCTTTGCCGGGGGAACGCTTTCCTATATTGGTGAGTCCGGAAGTGTGGGGGACTATATCAATTCCATCAGCCTCCTTGAGACGATGAAGATAAACGAGATCTATCCCGGACACGGGGCGATCTCAAAGACCCCGGAGGAGAATATGCAAAAGGCCATCCTGAACGCCAAGGCGCTTTTAAGGGATGAGGAGGGAGTAGAGATCGCCCATTTTCAGGAGGCCCCATAATGAAATTTTTTATTGGATTGCTAATTTTAATGATCTTAGTTTTTATGGGTATGTTTTACTACCGCTTCTGTAAAAAGATTGCCGATAAACTTGTGCATGCATATCTTGAAGGAAGAGATCAAGAGAAGAACAAATCATAACTCTACTGCAATGACATCTTTTTGCGAATGAGGCCTATCAAACCTTTTGTTTTTCTTGAGCTTAGATTTGACATAAGTAGCGATCTTTAAGTTTTTTAGGACAATCAACTTCACAAACATTTTCTATAACCCCCACAACCAGAAAAATTTGCAAAACCCTGATTATCTGTTAGAATAAAATCAAAAATATTCAATGGTGGAGACAACAATGTCTGGTGAATGGATCCTTGTAGTTGACGACGAAGAGGATATCCTGGAGCTTGTCACGTACAATCTCGACCAGGAGGGATATAAAGTAATCTCTGTTACTTCGGGGGAAGAGGCGCTCAAACAGACCCGCACGAGGGTGCCAGACCTCATCATACTGGATCTGATGCTGCCAGGTGTCGATGGATTGGATGTCTGCAGACAATTAAAAAACGATAGCCGAACAGCCCATATCCCCATCGTGATGCTAACGGCAAAGGGGGAAGAGTCCGATATTGTCATTGGCTTGGAGCTTGGGGCCGACGACTACATTACCAAGCCCTTTAGCCCCAAGGTGCTTCTGGCAAGGGTGAAGGCCGTCCTCCGAAGAAAGAAGGGTGAACCCATAGGTGAAACAGATGTCATAAAGATCGGTGACCTGATGATCCATCCAGGTCGTTACGAGGTCATGGTAAAGGGTAAGCACGTCAAACTCACCTCTACCGAATTTCGTATCCTCCATTTTATGGCTAGGCGACCTGGGTGGGTTTTCACCCGTTATCAGATAGTAGATGCCGCGCGCGGGGAAGACGTCGCGGTGACCGACCGTTCAGTGGACTTTCACATCACCTCTTTGCGCCGGAAGCTCGGTCCCTGTAGCGATTATATCGAGACCGTGTGGGGGGTAGGGTACCGCTTCAAGGAGTGACCATATGCGCAGAAAAAGGCTCCTCTGGAAACTTTATCTTACTTATCTGGTGATCATCCTGCTGTCCATTGTTACCGTGGGGATATATGCCTCTACGACCCTGAAAAAGTCTTACCTCCACAAGACCGCCGAAGACCTTGAGG
>DAOVGN010000073.1 GCA_030672385.1 Deltaproteobacteria bacterium
ACCGTCACCCCACCAAGCTTCATAATATAGCCATTGGCCAGAACCACCTCCAAGCCGAGAAGATAGTGCTTGGTTACACCATACTTTACACAATATGGACCAGCAGCATTCTCAGCTACAGTACCACCCATAGTGCAGCCAAGAAAGCTTTGAGGGTCAGGGGGATAGAATAAACTCTGTTTAGCCAAAGCCATGTTTAGGTCCTGGAGGATTACACCAGGCTCGACAGTAGTTGTCAGGTTAGTCTTATTTATATCCAGGATTTTGATCATCTTGGTGGTGCACAGCACAATCCCTCCCTTTATCGGAATGGAGCCACCGCTTACATTGGTGCCTCCCCCCCGTGGGGTAACAGGGACCCGCTCCTTGTTGGCCAGCTTCAATACCTCCGATATCTCCTGAGCCGACGTGGGAAAGACTACCACGTCAGGCTCATGGGCCCAAGTGGCCGTCCCATCGAAGGAATAAGATCTGAGATCTTCCTTCTCGGTGAGGACATCTTCCTTTCCGACTATCTTTATTAGCTCTTTGACAACCCTGTTATCAACCATTGCCTTCTCCTCCCCTTTCAAGAAACTTTTAGTACAAATTATCACATACTGTTTTTTGCATACCACACAATCCTCCACGTGTCAAGATTAATAGGGTGGCGGAGTGCGGAATTTCACTTGAACAGGGCGTACAAAATGGTTATCTTTCTTGAAGTATTATATATAGAAAGTTTGACAAGCCCTCGGTAAAATTCAATACTAGGGGATACAAATGGCAGAGGAGGCATTAAATGCCATGGAAGGGTATAAAGTGATCATCATCGGTGGAGGGCCAGCAGGGTTGACCGCGGGCCTTTATACCTCCAGGGCCTATCTGCAGACCATCCTTTTGGAGGCCATGATCCCCAGCGGCCAGGCCTATATGGCGGAGACCATTGAGAACTATCCCGGTTTCCCCGACGGTATATCAGGAAGGGAACTGATCGAGAGATTTACACAGCAGGCCAAAAAGTTCGGCCTGGACATCCTCCAGTTCACCAAGGTGGACAAAATAGAATTAGCAGGGGAAAAGAAGATGGTCACTGCTGGGGGAAAGAAATTCTCCGCCTCAGCCCTCATCATCGCCAGTGGGGCCAAATGGAATACGTTGGGGGCGGCAGGAGAAGAGGAATTTACTGGCAAAGGGATCTCCTACTGTGCCACCTGTGATGGCGCCTTTTTCAAGGATCAAGAGGTGGCTGTGGTGGGCGGTGGAGACACGGCGGTGGAGGACGCCCTCTACCTCTCCAGGGTCGCCCGTAAGGTATTCCTGATCCACCGTCGGGATGAACTCAGGGCCCAAAAGATCCTCCAGAGCAAGGCCCTGGGGGATCCCAAGATCGAGTTTATATGGAATACAGTGGTAAGGAAGATCAAGGGGCAAGGGGTGGTGAAGACCTTAGTCTTGGAGAACGTCAAGGACTCCAGACAAAGAGAGTTGGCCGTTGGGGGGGTCTTTATCGCCATCGGTCAGAAACCTAATGTAGACTTTGCTAGCGGTCTGGTGGAAATGAATGAGCAGGGCTATATCATTACCGATCAAAACTGCGCCACCTCCGTAGCCGGAATATTTGCCGCCGGAGATGTGAGAAGTAAGGGTTTGAGGCAGATTGCCACCGCTGTAGGGGACGGTGCCCTCGCTGCCTCCGCCGCTGAGAAATATATAGAAGTACAGGAGACAAGGTAAAGGCACCTTTATGGAGGGAAAGAAGGACCATTTCAGTACCATCCTCGACAGCACCGCCGACGGTGTCTTTACCGTGGACAAGGAGTGGCGGATAACCTCCTTTAACAAATCGGCGGAGAGGATAACGGGATTCTCCAAAGAGGAGGCCATCGGCCAGTATTGCTATGAGATCTTCCGCACCAACGTCTGCATGGATAGGTGCTCCCTGCGGGAGACGATGCAGACCGAGCAGAATATCATCAACAAGGAATTGAACATCCTGGACAGATATAATCAGGAGGTTCCGATCAGCATCAGCACAGCGGTCCTGCGGAATGCCAAAGGGGAGATCATCGGAGGAGTGGAGAGCTTCCGCGACCTCTCCTTGATCAAGGAGCTAGACAAAGAGATCCACGAAAAGTACTCCTTTCAAGACATCATCACCAAACACCCTTCCATAGTGAACATCTTCCGCATCCTCCCCGATATTGCGCGCAGCGAGGCCACCGTCCTCATCCAGGGGGAAAGCGGCACGGGAAAGGAGCTCTTCACCCAAGCCATCCACAACCTCAGCTCCAGGAGAGACGGCCCTCTTGTAAAGGTAAATTGCGGCGCCCTCCCTGAGACCCTTTTGGAATCAGAACTCTTCGGCTATGTAAAAGGGGCCTTTACCGATGCCAAACACGACAAACCGGGCAGGTTCAAGCTGGCCGAGGAAGGAACCATCTTTCTGGATGAGATCGGGGATATCCCCCCCGGGATCCAGGCGAAACTCCTGAGGGTACTGGAAGGTAAGGAATATGAACCCCTTGGGGGGATCTCAACGATAAAGGCAGACGTCCGGTTTGTAACCGCCACCAACAAGGACCTCCAAAAGATGGTCAGACTAGGACAGTTTAGAGAAGACCTTTACTATAGGCTAAATGTGGTTAAAATAGATCTGCCCAGCCTGAAGGAACGCAGAACGGATATTCCACTCCTCATAGAACACTTCATCGGAAAGTTCAACAAGAAGACCGAAAAGGAGATCCAGGGCCTCTCTGCAGAGGCCATGAACGTCCTCATGAACTACTTCTACCCAGGCAACATCAGAGAGTTGGAGAATATCATTGAACATGCCTTCATCCTCTGCAAGGGGGCTCTGATACAATGGAAACACCTCCCCAGCCATCTGCGCGACCAAAAAGTACCGGTAACGGAAAATGGATCCATTAAGGAAATGGAAGAGAAGCACATCCTATCTACCCTGCAAAGGTACGGTGGCAACATGACCAAGGCCGCCAGAGAGCTGGGGATACATAGGACCACCTTGTGGCGCAAGCTGAGGAGAATGAAGACACTTTAATAGTTGTATATTGCAATAGTGTTGCAACTTGTTTCAGCAGGGATAAGGCTTATAATATTTAGTAGGGCCGGAAAATATATTGCATTATGAAACAGAAGGGGGAGGTCTTTTTCCCGTCATCAAAAATATTCAATAAATTCAATTAGTTAAAAAAGATATAAATTTGGCACAAAAAATGCTATAATTTTAAGTGATGAAGGTTGCCATCCCTATAAACGGTGATCGCATTGCCCCCAGGATGTCTCTGGCAAAAGAGGTCATCGTGGTCAATCT
The DNA here is from genome assembly GCA_030672385.1 of Deltaproteobacteria bacterium. Lineage (GTDB taxonomy): Bacteria > Desulfobacterota > B13-G15 > B13-G15 > RBG-16-54-18 > DAOVGN01. The sequence goes on from DAOVGN010000073.1 coordinate 3,314, forward strand.
ACAGGGAAAAGGAGAGATAGAGAGAGAAGAGGTGGATATCTCCCACCTGCACCCCATAGAGGTTCCAGACTTCCTTGCCTCAAAGGGGGTAACAAAGGTCATCGCCGGAGGCGTGGATTGGCACCTCCAGGAGATTTTCAAGCTGCACAACATAGATGTCACCTGGGGGATTATAGGGAATGTGGATGAAGTCCTAACCTTCTACCAACAAAAGGGGCTCCAACTGGGGATGGGACCATGCCCTCCCAGGAGGAGAAGGAGGCGTTTTCGTGGGTTTCACTTCTAAACGAAAGGAGGTGTTATTATGCCTTGGGGAGATGGAACAGGTCCAGCCGGTTTTGGTCCTATGACCGGCCGAGCCGCAGGTTACTGTGCCGGCTACTCGGTACCTGGCTACGCCAACCCCTATGTCCCCGGATGGGGCAGAGGAGGAGGCAGAGGCTGGGGCAGAGGCAGAGGAGGAGGCAGAGGCTGGGGGTATGCACCCTATGCTGGGTATGCACCCTATGCCGCCCCTTTGGGAGGGGCTGGCACTGCCCCTTGGGGGCAGCCCCCCACCAAGGAACAGGAGGCTGAGTTCCTAAATGATCAGCAGGAGTCCCTCCGGCAACAGATGGAGGAGATCAACAAGCGACTCCAGGAACTCTCAACTGAGGGGGAAAAGTAGGCTGGGGAGGGGGGTCCCCTCCCCCTCCAGCCCCCCTTTGTAAGAAGAAGCGAACGTCAGACAAAATTATACGCAATGGAGAAAAAAATAGTATGAGTACACAACAGCACGCAGACATTCCAAGCGAAGAACAGAGGAAGGCCGAGGAAGAGAAACGAGAGAAACGGGTGGCCCAGACCCTCGGGAAAATCCGCTATAAAATTATGGTGATGAGCGGAAAGGGTGGGGTTGGAAAGAGCACCGTGGCCGTCAACCTTGCGGCCATCCTCGCTAAGGATGGTAACTATGTGGGGATGCTCGACGCAGATATCCACGGTCCCAACATCCCCAAGATGTGGGGGGTCGACTGGAAACCCCTGCAGAGTGGAGATGAGGGGATTCGACCCGTGGAGGTCCTTCCCAATGTAAAGCTGATCTCCATGGGCCTTCTGCTCCCAAATCCCGATTCCCCGGTGGTGTGGAGGGGACCTCTCAAACATACCGCCATCAAACAGTTTTTGGGGGATGTGGAATGGGGTGACCTCGATTTTTTGATCGTTGACCTCCCCCCTGGGACAGGGGATGAACCCTTGAGTGTGGCCCACCTGATCGAGGGGATGGATGGATCCATTATCGTCACCACCCCACAAGATGTGGCCCTCCTGGACTCGAGAAAGACGGTAAACTTCAGCAGGATGCTAAAGATACCACTCATCGGCATCGTAGAGAACATGAGCGGTCTTCGCTGTCCTAAGTGCGGACATCTTATCCCCCTCTTCAAGATAGGAGGGGGGAAGAAGGCGGCACAAGACCTAGAGGTCCCCTTCCTCGGTCAAATACCCATCGATCCAGAGGTGGTACAAAAGTCCGACAGCGGTACCCCCTATGTGGTCGCTTATCCAGACTCTGAGGTGACAAAGGTCTTTGAAGACATAGCTAAAAAGTGCAAGGCCTTTGTAGAATCTCGTGATAAGGAGGGGAAAAAAGATAAAAAATAACATCCAGGTGGCTGTGTTGGCCACCTTGTTTACGCCCTGACCCCTTCCTGAGGAAGGGAGGCGGCCAGAATGGCCACAAATAAAGATTACAAATAAGGAGGAGAGGTAATGAGAATTGCCTTTGCCAGCGACGACAATCAAGGAGTAGAGGGGTTTTTGAGCGCCCACTTCGGCAGGTGTCCCTATTATACCTTGGTGGACATAGAGGGAGATGGAGATAAGGTGTTGGATGTCAAGGTGGTCGCCAACCCGTATTTCAACAGCCATGTCCCAGGGGCAGTGCCGGAGTTCATCAAGTCCCAGGGTGCCCAGGTGATGATTGCCGGGGGAATGGGACCACGGGCCATCGGGCTCTTCGAACAGATCGGCATCGAGGCGATCACCACCGGGGCGCAGGGGACCCTAGAGGAGATCCTCTTGGCCTACCTGCGGGGTGAGATCAAAGGGGCCCTTAGCTGTGCACAGCACCATTAATAAATCAGGAGAGGAGAGAAAGATATGAAGATAGCAGTCAGTTCTACAGGAAATACCCTCGATTCCCCTATAGATCCCAGGTTTGGCCGCTGCCAGTTTTTCGTCTTTGTAGATCCTGAGACTATGGAGTTCGAGGCCGTAGAGAATCAGGCCATGATGGCCGCTGGGGGGGCGGGCCCCCAAGCGACCCAGTTCATCACCAATCAGGGGGCGGAGGCGGTCATCACCGGCAATGTAGGACCCAACGCCTCCTCCTCCCTTATGGCCGCTGGGATCAAGATCTATGTAGGTGCTACGGGTACAGTCAAGGAGACCATCAATAGATTCAAAAACGGTCAACTCCAAGAGGTGGGTGAAGCAACAGTGGGATCCCACTTCGGCATGGGCCGCGGTATGGGCGGTGGCATGGGAAAAGGAATGGGTGGTGGTATGGGTCAAGGAAGGGGGAAACCGTAGCATTCTGATGTAGGTTTAATCCTGGTTTACTATCGCTGTCTTATGAAGACTTCGCGATGACAAGAGGATGGTTGTGGCGGCCTTCCCCTCAGCATTATGGGGAGAGGGCCCTGGAAATCAAAGAGGTTTTAAGCAAAAGTAGGAAAGGAGTTGAGGATGCCCATCTATGAATATCGTTGTCTGGCCTGTGGAGAGGTCTTTGAAATCTTTCAAGGTGTTGGTGAGAAGGACGACCTGCTCGAGTGCAAGCATTGCGGCAGCAACGACCTGGAAAGGGTCCTTTCACCTACCTCTTTCTCCTTCAAAGGTGCAGTCAGTGAGGGGGGAGGTCCTAGGTGCTGCGAGAGAGGGGTGTCCTGCGACAATCCGAAGCGCTGTTGCGAAAACTAAACGATAAAAAAGGAGGAACAGACCATGCCTAGAGGAGATGGAACAGGTCCCCCTGGGGGTGTTGGCAGAGGGATGGGTCCAGGCAGTGGAAGAGGGATGGGCAGAGGTAGAATGGGGGGCACCAAGCCAGGTGCTGGACCAGCAGGGGAGTGCGTTTGCCCCCAATGTGGTGCTACGGCCCCCCACCAAGTTGGGGCCCCCTGCTACCAGATAAACTGCCCTCAGTGTGGCACCCCCATGGTCAGAAAATAAATAGCTGTAAGATGATGTGCACCTGAGGTCCTCTCCGGTGCGAGGGGTATGAGGAGGAACCCAATGGATTTAGTAGAGGAGTTTCAACGGCGGATTGGGGGTAGGTGGATCGGGGTGAAATTCTATTTCGATGAGCTTCCCCCTTTAAATACTATTCCTATAAAGGATGTGCGTTTCTGTGAGGCCATCACGATGTCCCTGACCCATCCTGTGCTCTTGACCCCCGAGGGCCTCAACTGCCACGGGGCCTGTTATGTGTTTGGCTGGGATAAAGGAGTAAAGGAGGAGATGGTTGAGAGGTTTCACCACGATGAGGGCTTCAGCAAAATAGAGGCGGAAAAATTGGTGCAAGATCTCCCGAAGATCAATGGCTTCCTCAAAGGGATCGGTCTCAATGTCAAAAATGGCCCCGATATATTGTTGTCTTACCTTCAGCCCGGACAGATCATGAAGCTACTGAGGAGTTACCAGATCCACTTCGGGGAGGAAGTTACTATTGACCTCTCAAGCATTGTCTCGGTATGCGGACACGTGGCCGTGGAGACCCTCGTAAACCAACGAGTTGCCCTCTCCTTTGGCTGCAGCGATGCCAGGAAATATGGGGGGATAACCAGGGATAGGGTGGCCATTGGCTTACCCGTAGGGGTGGCAAGGGATCTTCTGGAGGACAAAAGATGATAATCTCCGTTGCCAGCGGAAAGGGAGGGACGGGGAAGACCACCATCGCCACCAATATGGCCCTTGCCCTGGAGAGGGCCCAGTTTATCGACTGCGATGTGGAGGAACCCAACGCCCACCTATTCCTTAAACCCCAGATAGAAAAAAAGATGTCGGTCACTATCCTCATCCCCCGCATTGACGAGGACAAATGCACCCATTGCGGCCGCTGCGCCGAGGCCTGTGAGTTCAATGCCATGGTCGTCTTCCCCCAGACCGTCCTGGTCTTCGATGAACTCTGTCATGGTTGCGGCGTCTGCTCCTACGTATGCCCTGAGGAGGCCATAACGGAGGAGGAAAAGGAGCTAGGGGTAATAGAGACGGGAAGAAGGGATGGGATAGAATTCATCCACGGCCGACTAAATGTGGGAGAACCCATGGCTACACCCATCATACGTATGGAGAAGTCACTTCGGAAAAAGGATGGGACGGTGATCCTGGATGCCCCGCCAGGGACATCGTGTCCCGTAATCGAGACGGTAAAGGGGAGCGATTTCTGCCTCCTGGTGACTGAACCCACACCTTTCGGCCTCAACGATCTGATGCTGGCCGTAGGGATGCTGAAGAAGTTGACTATTTCCATGGGCATCGTCATCAACCGAGCCGACGTGGGGGATGAGGAAGTATATGGGTACTGCCGACGAGAAGGCATCCCCATCCTCTTGGAGATCCCCATGGATCACAGGATCGCCCATCTCTGCTCTGAGGGGATTCCCTTGGTGGGAGAGCTCCCAGAGTACCGGGATAAGTTCATCGACCTCTTTGCGCAGATCAAGGAAATCGTAAAAGAAAAAGGGAGTTCATGAACAAGGACTGGAAAGCCCTCTACCGTCAGGATCAGGTGCAAGAGGAACCGACTGGTTATCTCGTTTACAGCGAGAGCATCCTCGATCACTTCAAAAACCCCCGCCACGTAGGTGAGATAGATGATCCCGACGGGCTGGCCGTCGTAGGAGACCCCAGTTGTGGTGATCACATCCGACTCTATATAAAGATAGAGGATGAAAAAATCGCCGACATTAAGTATAAGGTCTTCGGCTGTGCCGCGGCCATCGCCAGCAGCAGCATACTAAGCGAATTAGCCATAGGAAAGGACCTGGACGATGCCCTAATGATCACCGATGACGACGTCATTGAGGCGGCAGGTGGTATGCCGGCGAAAAAGGCCCACTGCTCCCTACTTGGGGTGGTGGGGCTCCATACGGCCATAGCGGACTACCTAATGAGGAGGGAAAAGGGAGGGTGATGCAACAACTGGTGGTGTTGAGCGGAAAGGGAGGGACAGGGAAGACCAGCTTGGTAGGGGCCTTTTCCTCCTTAACAGATAAGAAGGTCTTGGCAGACTGCGACGTGGATGCTGCTGACCTCTTTATTATCCTGGAGCCTGAGACCATTGAGAAGGCCGACTTCTACTCGGGCCGTAAGCCGATGACGAATAAAGAGAAATGCACGGAGTGTGGGATATGCACCGAGCTGTGCCGTTATGAAGCCATCACGGACGGTGAAGTTGACCCAGTGGATTGTGAGGGATGCGGTCTCTGTGCGCTGGCGTGCCCCGAGGAAGCCATTACTATGGAGGATGCCCTCTGCGGGGAGTGGTTTATTGCCGACACGCGCTACGGGCCCATGGTCCACGCCAGGCTGGGTGTCGGTGAGGAGAATTCGGGCAAGCTTGTGGCGCAGGTAAGGAAATTAGCCCAATCTATAGCGGAGGAGAAGAAGTTAGAACTCATCATCATAGATGGGCCGCCGGGGATCGGGTGTCCTGTAATCTCCTCCCTTGCGGGCGCAGATTTGGTCCTTATCGTTACAGAGCCGACCGTTGCTGGTATACACGACCTGGAACGCTTGATCGGGCTTGCCCAGCACTTTAACATCCTCCCGCTCATCTGCATCAACAAGTATGATATAAATCCGTCAAAGGCCCGTACAATAGAGGAATATTGCCAAAGCAAAGGGCTCAAGATGCTTGGTAAGATACCCTTTGATGTGGCCGTTGTTAAGGCCATGGTGGAGAAGAAGACGGTGATGGAATACCCTTGTCCGGCGGTCCAGGATGCCATCAGGGATATCTGGCAGAGGGTAGAAGAGACCCTTAAGGAAAAGAGGAATTCCCATGACCAAGAGGGAAGATGAGTTGATTAAAGAGGGGTGGGGAAAGCGGTTCGTCGCCTCTGAGCCCAGGTTGAGCGAGATGGCCGAGATGTATGAGGAGACAGGTTTTGAGGTACATCTGGAACCCCTCTCCGCGGTGGAAGAACCGGATGAAGGTAGTGAGGAGTGCCAGAAGTGCCGGATCTGCTTCGAAGGGGTTGAGGATCAGTATAAGGTAATCTTTACCAGGCCCAAACAAGGGGATGAGTGGTAGGTGGAATGAAGATCCTCGAAGACCTCCTCGATCATTTCACCCTTCAAGATGTACCGGTGAGAGATGTAAGAATTGGGGCACATTGGACAGTTGTCTTGACTCGTGGTTGTGGTCTTGCATCCACCATGGCAGAGCCCCCTCCACACGCAGGCCCGAGTGTGCGGGGGGTAGGGAAATTAACTGAAAAAGGCGCCGCCGAACTCATGAAACTGGCCCACTCAGAGCACTTCATGGAGGCATCAATAGGCATGGCTACCATGAATTCGCTCATAGAGATTGAGGAAGACAAGTGGTCAGAAGCCAATGCCTTCGACATCCTCGCTGCCCATGGGGCAGGGAAAGATGTGGCAATTGTCGGCCACTTTCCGTTTGTGCCCAAGTTGAAGGAGATCGCCCGAAACCTCTGGACCATTGAAAAGAGACCACAACCAGGGGACCTCGAAGCAGATAGGTCTTCGGATATCCTTCCACGCTGTCAGGTAGTAGGGATAACGAGCACCGCCTTCATTAACCATACCTTGGAATCTCTTCTCGAACTGTGCCAGGGTGCTTTTGTCATGCTCCTTGGCCCTACAACGCCTCTCACCCCTCTCCTGTTCGATTATGGGATAGATGCCATCTCCGGATCAAAGGTGGTGGACGAAGATCAGGTGCTGCGCCATGTGAGCCAGGGGGCCACTTTTCAGCAGCTTCACCACGCCGGGGTAAAACTCCTCACCATGACCAAATAAGCCTTGAGCGAGGCTATATGATCTGGAGTTCAGTGCCAAAGAGTAGGTTCGATCCTCCTTCGGGTTATCGCCTCCTGCGGGAGGGAAAGAGGGAGATCATGGTGCGGGACGGATATGAAGATCATCTCCGCCACCAGGGACTCTTGGACCCTGCAGGGCTCTGGGAACAGACTCCTTCCCCTGCACATTTGATGGGGAGGGGGGAGGTACTCATCATCAAAGGCAAAGAGGATATAGCCGTCAGGAAGTATCGGCACGGGGGCCTGTTGCGCCGCCTCACCGGCGACCTTTTCCTCTTCGGCTCTCGCCCATTTAAGGAGGCAGAGATCACCGAGATGGTAAAATCGGCCGGCATCCCTACCCTGGAGGTCCTCGCAGCCATCGTGGAGAGGAGATGGGGGGATTGGTACAGGGGATATCTCATCACCAGGTATCTCCCCGGGGCTGTGGACTTGATCCGTTACCTCGATGGGCAACCTGATGGCAAAATGAGACGAGCGGTCATCGAGAAGGCCGGGGGGGTGGTAAGAAAGATGCACCAAGGGGGAATATATCACGCCGACCTCCACCTCAAGAACTTCCTGGTAGAAGAGAAAAAAGGGCCAAAAGTATATTTGATAGACTTTGACAGATCTAAGGTCTACGCCTCTCTGCGGCCCTCACAGAGGATGAGAAACATGAAGAGGTTGGACAGATCAGCGGAGAAGCTCAGGGGAGAAGGACTCCCCCTAACACAAAAGGATAAAGAGGTATTCTATCGTGCCTACGCCACGGGGGATAAAGAGATCCATCCCTTCATAAGGTCCTATCTGGAGAGGTATGGCTGGCATAGGTTTCTCTATCGATGGGGGTGGTGGATTGCCAGGGTCCTTTACCCCCATCAAAGACCCAGGAGAAAATCGGCCACCTGAGTCGCCAACCGATGTTCCAACCCCCACCAGAAGTGATCCGCCCCGGGGACAATCTGGATAACCTTGGGCTGAGGAAGGGAAAGGAAAAATTCCTCAAATTTTTTTAAGGGGCAGACGAAGTCCCTATCACCTGCTACGATGAGCTTAGGTCTTTTATCCCCCATGAGAAAGGAGAAATCATAGGAATCAACCGGTGGGGAGATGCAGGCCAGGGCCCTCACCCTCTCATCCGATAAGACCCCCTTCACCCCCACATAGGCCCCGAATGAATAGCCCACCAGATAGATGGGGGTATCCGTCCCCTCGGCGATGAAATCCACGGCGCCTTGTACATCCTCCACCTCCCCGGCACCTTCACCATAGCTCCCTTCACTCCCACCTACCCCTCGGAAATTGAAC
>DAOVGN010000025.1 GCA_030672385.1 Deltaproteobacteria bacterium
TCCCAACTCTTGGACCGTTTCCTCCGTGAGGTCTTTACCCACAACCCCCCTGATGTCGTATTCCCGGAATATCTTGGGATTCATTTTAACCTCCTCTGATCAGAGGTTTCACTCTTCTTCCTCATTCTTTTAGAAAAGAAGCGGATGGCCAAAAAGCCCAGGATCAACAAAACCATAAAGGCAATGCTGAAGATGTCTATGTATTTGGTCAGATAAAACTTCACGGTCTCCCCGAAAAGAAAGATTATAGACCCTACGAGGAAGAAACGAGCGCTCCTGCTCACGAAGGAGATAAAGATGAATCGTTTGAGATCGAGGACGAAGACCCCTGCCGAGATGGTGAACGCCTTATAGGGTAGGGGGGTAAAACCAGCGATACCCACAGCCCATAGGTCATACTTTTGATAGTACCTCTCCACCAGATTGATCCGTTCCTCGGAGACGAAGCGTTGCAGCAGAGGTCTTCCCCCCTTGAGCCCCAGAAGATAGCCTAATACCCCGCCCAAGACCGACCCCACACTGCATATAGCTGCATAACCGAGGGCCCATTGGGGGCGAAGCAAGGAGAGGGCGATGAGCAAGAGATCCGGAGGAATGGGGAAGAAAGACGATTCGGCAAAGGAGTTAAGGAAAAGGGCCAATCCCCCATAAGGGGTATAGGCCCAAGAGATAACCCAATTTATCCATCCTTCCAGTGACATACCCACCATCTCCGGGTATGTTAAGGGAGAGGGCAGGAAAAATCAACATGATTTTACCGTAAAAATACCATACTAAATGGAAGAGGAACCAAGTCTCATTTTACAAAGAACCTCATCCCCCCTATGGAGAGGAATAGCATGGCAATGATCTTAAACACCACATGGACAGTGAAGGCCGTCCTAATGCCATAAGTATAGCTCAAGAACAGCGAAAGGTCGGCCACCAAGAGGAAACCCACCGTACAGATGATCAGCTTTATGACTGTCTCAATCAATCCGCCTTTATATTTCCCCCGTGCATATAAGAAGACGATGATGATGATCAAATAGATGGCCAACATCAAACATACCGAAAGTCCCAAACCTACCATCTCTACGGGAAACTTCATAAGCTAATCTCCTTTCCGGTCTTTTTTATATTCTCAGCCGGGGAACTGGGCTACAATCTTGTCCAATGCCCCCAATGTTTTCCTCTTGACGGGAGAATCGGTATAAAACCTGAAGATGTTTAACCTGATTTTGTTAATCTCAGAAATCGTATTCTTCGTCAGGGTCATTCCCAAGATACGGCTCGTCTCTTGTAAGATGTTCTTTATATATTCAGTAAGACCATCGATGAAGACCAACCTGTCCGAAGGGTCTGGATAGTAAAAGGAGATATTTCTGAGAATCTTGTCGTCATCGGGGGGGGTATTTCTGTCCATAGGTATACCTTGGAATATCTTTTGGTAGTCTTTGCTCAACCCTTCCCTAGCTTTGTTCAACACCTCGTTGGCCTTCACCCCCACTTCCTCATTCAAGTTATCCGTAACCACTCGAAAGATCTCCAAAAAGGTCCTCAAGACCCGGGAGATCTCTTCGAACTCGGCATCCTTATATGTGCCTATATCACGCGATCTCTTAATCAAGCCCATTAGCACCAGACGATAAAGTATATTTATGGTGGAGGTCTCATCGTTTCCGCTGAACTTGATCAATTGCTCGATGTTCCTATTTCCATCGATCAAGGAGAAGATGAACTTCTCATTGGCATCTAGTTTCTCCATGACCTTCGTTTGGCGCTCCTCGGTATGGGGAGAGGTGCGGAAGATCACTTTGTTGTGAGGTATCATCTTCCTAAAAGCGGAGATATCGAGAGCCCTCCTGGCGGTAAGCAGGGCCAAGTCCAGGGGGGTGTAACTTACCACCACATCCCCTTCTTCCATCTCCTTCTCGGCGAAATAAAACTCCCCTTCCTTCCAGGAAAAAAGGTCGAAAAAGATTTCCTTTATCTGGAAATCCAACAACTCTTGAAGTTCCTTTTCCGAGAGCAATTCCTTCGTCACCAGGAATCTGCCAAGCTTCACCCCCTTCTTCTTGGCCTCGGTGGCCATTTTCTCCAAATTGGGAGGTGAAATAAGCCCTCTCTTGGCCAAAAAGGTGCCTATCCTCTCCTCAGATTTGGTGGTGCGTGCAGAGACGATCCACCCCTCTTTGAAAAAGACCTCCTTAAATGCATATTCGCTGCGGACAATGGCAACCCCTGTTTGGGCGTTGGAAGATGCAGCATATAATAGGCCCGTTAGCGGGACATCGCTTATATTACTCTGGAAATGGACGCTGCCCGGCATCTTTATGTTAACAGAATCAGGCTGCAGTCCGGCGGCCGCCTCCCACTCACTGATGGCTTTTCCAAACTCCCTGTTGCGGAAGAACTGTGTGCCATTGGAGATGTGCATAAAGAAGTTGGTGGCAGGAAAATCAGAGGGCCTTAAGGCCTTAAAATCCTTTTCATCTCTGGTTTCCACGGGTTCCTTTCCGTAATGAAACTTTCTTTGCTATAACAGCGAAATAACCAATTGTCAGGACTTGGTAACGTAACTTATCATCATATCCCTTTATTGTCAACAATTAAGCGTTCACCTGTGTTCACCCCCCTGAAACGTGTGTCAATTCTACTTTTTTAATAAAGGGGAATTGACACGAAGATGGAAGAGGGGATATGTTCTAATCTCCAAAGACTTATAGAGAGGTGGCTATGGAGCAAGACTACATCTCCAAAGAGGAGATAGAAGGAAGGTTGAAAAGGTTGAGAGGTGAGTTAAATAAAGGGGGGTGGGAGGCGGCCATTGTTGTACAAAATGTAGACCTTTTCTATTTCTCGGGTACCATGCAAAACGCCGTATTATTCGTCCCCGTGGAGGGTGAGGAGATATTGATGGTCAGAAAATATATGGAGCGAGCTCAAAGGGAATCGGCGGTGGACAGAGTTATTCCCCTAAATTCATGGAAGGAGATCCCCTTACTAATAGAGGAGTTCCATGGTTCAATCCCCGAAAGGATCGGGATAGAGCTCGATGTCCTTCCGGCCAAAGCATATCTTCGCCTACAAGAGATATTTTCCGGGGTCGAAATCGGCGATTCATCACCCTTGATCATGGGCATCAGAGCGATAAAATCGCCCTATGAGGTAGATCTAATAAAAAGGGCAGGGGAGATAGGAAAGATCGTATACGCCGAGGTGCCCAAGGTGCTTAAAGAGGGTATGACGGAAATAGAGCTGGCTGGGATCTTGGGAGAGGTAGCCATGCGCCATGGACATCAAAACTATCTTCGAATGAGGGCCTTCAATTATGAGGCCTTTTCCTGGCATATTCTGAGCGGATACACCGGAGGTGTGTTGAGCTATATTGATGCTCCCATGGGAGGGGTGGGGCTCTCCCCGGCCTTTCCGGTGGGAGCCAGTCTAAAACCTATCAGGGCCCATGAACCTATCCTTATCGACTTCGGGACCTGTTACCGCGGTTATCAAAGTGACGAGACCAGGATGTTCTGTTTAGGGAAGCTACCAAAGAGGTTCAAAGATGCCTACCTCGCCACACGCCAGATAGAGAAAGAAGTAGTAGCCTTGACCAGACCAGGGATTCCCTGCCACGAACTTTTCCAAAAGGGATGGGAGGTGGCCAAGAGATTAGGGTATGAAGAATGTTTCATGGGCCCCCCAGATCACAAGACCCGTTTCATTGGCCATGGTATAGGCCTGGAGATCGATGAATACCCCTTTATCGCCCAGGGGCATGGATACCCTTTGGAGGAGGGGATGACCTTCGCCTTGGAACCCAAGATGGTCTTCCCCGCAGAAGGGGCTGTGGGCATAGAGAATACCTATTTTGTGGGTGAGGAAGGGGCAGAAAGGCTCACTCCAGCACCGACGGAACTGATGGAGGTGTAAATCTGTACCCCACCCCCCTCACCGTCTCGATAAAGGCATGCTTTCCCCACTCGATCTTCGCCCTGAGTCTCCTTATGTGAACATCTACTGTCCTGTCTCCACCGTAGTAATCATAGCCCCAGATTTTGTTGAGCAGGACCTCACGGGTAAAGACCCTGCCGCTGTTCGCAGCAAGAAACCTCAAAAGCTCATATTCCTTGAAGGTGAGGGAGAGAGTTTTGCCTCCTAAGGTGACCTCACGTCGAGAAAGATCTATCAGCAGATCCCCACATCGGATCAGGTCTTTGCTCTCAACCGCATATGTGCCCTTCAAGATCCTTTCGACTCTAAGGGCTATTTCTTCAGCTTCACACGGTTTTATAGCGAAATCTTCTACCGCCAGAGGGATTTCCCCGCTTATCATAAACTCTTTGGGTATTAAAGCCAGCGCTGGTATAGGTCTTTCTCTTCTCAGTTCTTTTATAATGCGGATTATCGAAGATGCAGCAGCTGGGTTTTCTACAACCAGAATTACTATGTCTGGAGCTGTGTCGGCAATTTCTACATCAACATTTTCATCTGGGGCTATTTGATCACAGATGAAATTCCGTGCACCAAGTTCACGAATTATTTCCCTAACCTCCTCAGCTTGTTTGCTTATAAAGAGGATCTTGAACATTTTTTTCAAAATCTATAGCGATTATTTTTCGTCTCTATTTTGCGCACAAAGGTTCCTTCTGTCCATATGCGTTGGGACAGATAAGGAATCTTATATTTGTTTTGGGTAAAGTGAATTTCTCCCCCTTGGAAAAGCTTTCAGCGGTAGCGTTCGGACCCAGATGGTCATCAAGGTCTTAACTCGTAGGTGAGGATTATGACCGCGGCCACCTCACTTTTTCCCTTCCTTACTGGTTCCAGGCATCATATTTATGATAAATAACCTTTCTTGTACAGATATTCTGCGTTCAGGATGGCGGCCCCTGCCGCACCCCGAATGGTATTATGGCTTAGAACAAAGAACTTATAATCGAGGATGGGACACTCCCTCACCCTTCCCACCACACAGGCCATCCCCCTTCCTTCATCCCTGTCCATGCGCGGTTGTGGGCGATCGTCCTCCCTTCTCACCACGATAGGGGGGGAGGGTGCCGATGGGAGCTCATAGCCGGCCAGGGGATCAAACTCCTCCCAGGTCTCGATCAGATCCTCAGACGAGGCCTTTTGATTCAACTCTACGCTTACGCTCTCCAGGTGACCGTCGCGCACGCTCACCCTGGTGCAGGAGGCGCTGACCTTGAGCTCGGCAGAGACAAACCGCCCCTCCTCCAGACGGCCCAGGATCTTGAGGGGTTCTGCCTCCATCTTGGCTTCCTCGCCGCCGATGAAAGGGATCACATTGTCGATAATATCTAGAGAGGCCACCCCTGGGTATCCCGCACCGCTCAAGGCCTGGAGGGTCGTCACTATGACCTTGGCAACCCCAAACTTCTTGTGCAGGGGGGCGAGGGGCATGACCAAACCGATGGTAGAGCAGTTGGGGTTGGTGATGATGTAACCCCCCCTTGTCCAACGACGCCTCTGGATCGGGATAACCTCCAGATGATCGGGGTTCACCTCGGGGATCAGGAGGGGGACATCGGGGTCCATTCGGTGGTTACGGGAGTTGCTGCTCACCACATATCCTGCCTGGGCGAACTCCTCCTCGATGGGGCCAGCCACGTTGGCATCAAGGGCCGAGAAGACTAGACGGCAGTCCAAATCCGGGGTGCACTCCTTGACCTGAAGCTGGGCAACAAGGGGGGGGATATCGCTATCTAACTTCCACCTCCCCTCCATTACCTCCTCGTAGGGGCGACCGGCACTACGTTCCGAGGCCGCTACCTCTGCCACCTCGAACCAGGGATGCCGATCCAGAAGCTGGATAAACCGCTGGCCCACCATCCCGGTGCCCCCCAAAACCCCAACTTTGATCCTTTCCATACCTATCGCATCCTCCATATCAGTCCTTCAAGGAGTCGAGGACGATCTTCGAAAAATAGACCACCTCCTTACCGATCTCTTTGGCCTTAGACGTAGAACGTAACTGAAATGTACAAAAAGGGCAAGGGCTTACTACTATCTCACCCGGGGCCATCTTCAGAAGCCGGGAGGCCATCTCTGTCGAGAGATCACGATAGAGGGATCTGATCCCACCCCCTGAGCCGCAACAAGGGGCCTGTTCCCTGCTAAGCTCGGTATCCCTCACCTCGGCCCCGCACCAGGCGAGCAGTTCCCTGGGCTCTTCGGTCATCTTCTCTCCCCTGGCCAGGCGGCAGGGATCTTGGTAGATTAAGGTTCTTGTCACCTTTTGCAGGAGGGAGCGGTTCTCCCTTAAGGCTTCGTATATCACCTCCACCATATGGGAGATCTGAAAAGGGAACTCCCCCAGGACCTCGGGATAAAACCACTTGAAGCACTTCAGGCAACCGTTACAGGGGACAATCAGCCTCTTTATACCCAGACCCCTGAACCTATCTACGTTCTTCTGGAAGAGCTCTCGTGCTAGATCGACGTTTCCCGCCTCGTAGACATAGGTGCCGCAGCAACCCTCATCCTCTAGGATCATAAAATCGATCCCCAACCGCTTCAGGACGAGATAAGAGCTGGTGGCGGCGTCTTTCACCAGGTAGGAGGGGAGGCAGCCGAGATAGAGGAGCGTTTCCGATTCCTTCCGGGGGAACTCTTCGGGTAGCCACTCCAGGCGCTTGCTTGGGTCGCCATTGACGGCATTGCCCTTTTCGAAGATTTGATCGATGATCTTTGTGCCCCGCTCCAGAGGCCCTAAATCCCGCTCCACCAAACCTCTCCTGCCGGCATCCACCACCTGGGTGATCTCTATCTCCATGGGGCAGATGGTCTCACACACCATACACTTGGGGCAGTTATAGAGGCTTTCCACCATTTGTGCGGAGACCTCCCCATCCTCCAACACCTCCCGTACTGTCTGCAATCGGTACATAGGCGAGAAGAGCTCCTCACCCGTGATCTGGTAGGTGGGACATACCTCCATACAGACCTCACACTCGGTGCAGGACTCTATCTGTTCAAGGACGTTCTTCACGTTTATAACCGGGGTGTTCTGTAAGGTGAGACCTTATTATAACAGAGGCGTTTTTAAAGATCAACGGCCTTGACGAGCTCCTTCAGGGGGTCGTGCCCCATTTTTTCATGCTCCACGATCTGATGGAGCCTTCCGACCAGCTCCCTGAACTGTCCGAGATCTTTAAACCTAAGCTCCATCCTGAACTGGTCCCCCTCGAAAAAGGCTGGAGGCTGCAAGGAGATCTGGGGAGGGAGGGAGAGGGACCGCTTATACCCAGCGAACCTTTTCTCCATCACCGTGAGGCGGGGGAATCTCATCTCCTTGAGTGCCTTTCGTAACCTCTCGAGCCGCTGGGGCCGTGGGTTCTGCTGATCGGTGATGATCTCTTCTATCTCCCTTTTGGCCAACAGAGAGGGGATGGATACCCCGTCCCTGAGGGAGACCTCTCGCAGAAAGGTGATGATCTCCTTAACGCGGTTCTCTCCCGGCCTCAGGGCCTCCAGTAGTGGGAGGACTGCCCCCTGATCCTCCGCATCGAGGTGGAGGAAGAGGATCGAGGCGGAGAGAGAAAGCTCTTTGCCCACCAGGTATTCCTGCAGTTTCCTCTCCAATTCCAAAAGGCCGGTTACCTGCTTTAAGACCCTGATATTGGGCTGAAGACCCAGGAGGGGGAGGTAACGGTCTATCACTACCCTTTGACCAACCCCGAAAGAGATGAGTTTCCCCAATGCCTGGGCCTTCTCCATGAGGTTGAGGGGGCGCAGCAGATTGTGGCCCAACGCCAGCAGCAGGGCATGGAGGTCGTCTAATGCGCCTTGAGGATAGATAAAGGCCTCCGCCTCGGCAATGGAGAGATGGCGCAGGGCCTCGGCCCTCTTAAAGCCACAGATGAGCTGATACCTCCCGTCACCCCGCTCCCGCAGGAGGAGGGGTTTCAGGAGGCCGACCAGCTGGATGGAGGCCAGCAAGGGGTTCAGGTCGGGCATAAAGGTGATGAGAAAGGTGGTATCCTCCAGATCGATCTGGGTCAAGGAGACCCTCTCTAATCTGCGCATGCTTCTCCTCCAATTTTCAAGTTTGCGAACAAAAGGATTATACTCCTCCTTATTTTAGGCTGCAAAGGGATTTCAGCATCCGAGGTTGGAGGTTGATGAGAATCCTTGAGTTTGAATTCAAAATAGTTATACTAAGTAAAGAGGGACTGCTAGGGTAGAATGATCAACAATATTGCCATGAGTGAGTACAAAGAGAGGGTTTTAAGGAGGCAAAGGCCGATTTGCAAAATATGAAAGGTGATTTGGGGCAGAGGATCGAACACCTGGCCCAGTGGCTGTATGAATCGACCTATCTGGTAGTCTTCACCGGGGCTGGGGTGAGCACAGAGTCAGGGCTTCCTGACTTCAGGGGGCCTGACGGGATCTGGACCCGACAGGGAAAGGGGTTGCCGCCACCCCCCATGCAACGTCCCTGGTCTGAGGTGGACCCCAATGTGGGCCACTACGCAATAAGGGCGCTTCAGGACCTGGGAAAGCTGAAGTTTCTGATCTCCCAGAACGTGGACAACCTCCATCTAAAATCGGGGATTCGCCCGGAACTGCTGGCAGAGCTGCATGGCAACATCACCAAAATGCGGTGTCAGCGCTGCGGGGCTACGGTGGATAAGGCCACGGGGGCGTCCAGGTGTAGTTGCGGGGGGAGGTTGGTCCCCAGTGTGGTGGACTTCGGACAGCCCTTACCCGAGAAGGACCTGGGGGAATCTTTTTATCACTCGGAGCGTTGCGACCTCTTTGTAGTGGTGGGTTCCAGTCTGGTGGTGACGCCTGCGGCCGACATGCCCGCGGTGGCCCTTAAGGCAAAGGTCAAGCTGGTGATTATCAACCGTGGGGAGACCCCCTTAGACCAGCACGCCCACCTGCGCTTTCACGAGGGCGCTGGAGAAGTCCTCCCCAGGGCTGTGGCACTGTTGAAACAGAAGATGAGGGGATGAGAAAATGGACCCCTTTCTCCAGGCCACAGAGGCCATCGAGAGCGATCATCCCCAGATTCGCGACTTGGCAGATACGATAATCGAAGGTGCAGATGACGTGCTGGAACGGGGAAGACGGCTCTTCTCATTTGTCAGGGACACCATACAATATAATCCTTATTCCCCCTTCTTCCTCATGGATCACTACAAGGCCACGACTACCCTCCGTCGAGGCAGGGGATATTGTGTCCAAAAGGCGGTCCTGCTGGCCGCCCTGGCCAGGGCGGTGGGGATCCCGGCACGACTGGTCTTCGCCGATATCCGCAACCATCAGGCCTCAGAGCGGCTGGTGGAGATGATGGGGACAGATGTTTTTGTCTTCCATGGCTATGTGGAGTGGCTTTTGGGGGATCGAAGGGTACAGGTAACCCCTGCGTTTGAACAAGCGCTGTGCCAGGAATACGGATATCCTATCGTAGAGTTCGACGGGCAAGAAGATGCCATCTTTGCCGCTTATGACGGCAAGGGTCGAAAATTTGTAGAATATGTGCGACACCATGGTATCTTTGACGATGTCCCTCTAGACCTGATCCTGCAGGGCTGGGAAGAGGCCTATGGAAGAGAGAGGGTTAGGGAGTGGAAGAGAAACTTTCATGAATAGCGTTCCCGATGGGTTTATTGGAATCATTTAGTGCGGGCATTAAAAGGCCCCCTTTTTTGGGGGCGGGGTTATCGAATATATTTTGGAGGGTTGGGCCTTATTTTTGCGAAATTTCGGCTTTTACAAGTTTAAGAACCTGATCCCTCCAATTTTTCTCTCTGCTCACGAGGTTCTCCTCAAATAATGAAATATGGTAAATGAAAAAGCACCTATCAGGAGATCACCTGCTCGTAGCGTAGACGATCAAAGGAGCCATGAACCAGAGTCCAAGGATAGGAAGTACATAGATGAACCCTTCGACAAGCGCAAAACAACCCACACCCAGAGCTACACAGATCACCAGTGATGGGAGCATGGTTACATATATGCCCGAAAGGCTGTACATTTTGCTTTGCCTTTTCACCTCGCTGGCGGTGACCCAATCGATATTTGGACGCCTGAGCATTGATCCGGCCAATATCCGCAAGGTCCTTGCAAGCTTCCGGAGGAGACCGAGGTTGCTCGCCTCTTTCACCCCCCTGAGCGAGTCGCTCACATACCTCTTCTCCGGAAATTGAAACGTTATGCGCACCATTGCGGCCAGGATCGATAGAGCCCTGTGCAAAGAAAAGGCTACATACACAACCGTCGAGACCAGCCCCCGGGCGATTTCCGCTAAAGACGAAACAGGAGATCGCAGGCTGAGAGGCACGACAAGATAGGGGAACGCGATCATGGTCGCCAAAATCAGTGAACACCACCATGGGGACATCTCCGGCACAAACCAACTTACCGCACATAATGTGACAAGAAAAGG
Source organism: Deltaproteobacteria bacterium (assembly GCA_030672385.1). Classification (GTDB taxonomy): domain Bacteria; phylum Desulfobacterota; class B13-G15; order B13-G15; family RBG-16-54-18; genus DAOVGN01. Next base: position 10,397 of record DAOVGN010000025.1, read on the forward strand.
AATGCTAATCTGCTTCTTTATCGGCCATATCAGATTCCATCTGCTGAAGAGCGACAGGGGATTTCTCACACGCTCCCTCTTCCTATTGGGAATCCTCGGTAGTACCCAGTGTAGTGCTTGTTTGTCACCTCGGAGCCATCTTTCAATCTGGCTCATGCCGGCGAGGAAGTTGTCGAGTGCTTCCTCCAGGACGAGGACATCGGGCACGAGGGCGGCTCGTAAAAACCCGCTCTCCACCTTGTCGTGACTCAAGAGCTGGTTGTCAGGGAAGCGATTTGCGAGAACCCGCTCGTGAGTTGCAACGTCATATATCCCTTTGCCAATGTAGGTGCCTTCTCTGAAGAGGTCTTGAAGAGCCTGGAGGATGTAGTGGTGCGGGCCGTCGGGCCGACGGTGCCAACCCTCCATCCGTGCATAGAGCGACCGGGTGCAACTCTCCTTCGAAGGTATGGGAAAAGGCTGAAGGACGCCATAGCCCTGCACGACGATTTCGTCGGTTTCGCTGACCACAGGTTGATTGAGCGGATGCGCCGCCATTGCTACAAGGCGCGTTGCGCAGCCGCTGGGTAATTCGTTGTCGCTATCGAGCAGGATGACCTTGTTGATCTGGCCCAAGGCGTCAATGTCACCACCTATCCGACTGAAGGTCTTGCCCGGACCGTGCTCGCGGTACCCCTCGCCCTCGATCTTTCCCAGAAGCCACCTGTTCAGCTCCTCAACGCCACCGCGCTTTCTCTCCCAGCCTATCCACTTCCGGGAGACGGTGTTCCACTTTCTATCCCGGTGAAAGAGAAAGAACCTGCCTCGGCCATGCTTCTCGTTGAGAGACACTATGGCTGCTGCAGCAAAATCCAGGAGCTCCGATTCCTCTTCTGTCACGTCCTCCTGGACAGAGTCCTTGAAATGCGTGAGGATAGCGATTGGGAGATTACTGTCTTTGTTGGTTAGATGCGTATTCTCCATGCACTCGAGCATCCTGGCTACGGCATTCTTATCCGCCAACAAGGAGGCGTACACAATCAAGGTCCTGAACTCGTCCGGAATGCCCTCGGTGAACTCCATCTCCGGCAAGAGATGCGGTTTGAAGAATATCCTTATTGCTTTGCAGGTGAGTATCTCAGCAGCGTCGTGGATGGGGAAAAGGAATAGGAGTGTCAAAATCACAACCAGGGCAGGAGCGACGCCGAGCGAGATCAGCCATATCGTGAAGAGAGCGCTCGCGATGGCGGTGATGGAAAGGACGCTTGTCATATAGGCGAAGAAAGGATGGGCAAATATCCAGTTAGCCAATGTCTTTTTGATACTTTATCTCCTAACCGGGGCGTCGAGACTCCAGGTCCAGCAGATCAAACTACCACCCCTAAAATTTGGGGACACCATACCTATTTTTTATATTCGTTCTGATATGATGCTGGGCCTTCCTTTAAATAAGCATACTGTCCCTGAATTGTGTAAAGTGAAAGTTTTCAACAACGTCCCCCCTTTTATTTTCGTTGATCCATGGAATTATTTCTCCACCTCTCTATCCACGACCACCTAACAGTTTTGATAACTGTAAAAAATTGATTAATATTGCCATCTTAGGTTTATATCATTTTAGCTATGTCTATGAAACTTCGGGAATGGGAATAGCTCATTGACCTTTGACTTATAGTCCAAATAAGCTTGGCCAAATGTCTTTTCTAAATACTGTTCTTCTCCCTTTATGAAAGCCTTGAAAATAATATACGTTACCAGTGACGTTGCTAACATCAGCCATGACTGAAAAAATATCATGATTCCGGGAAGAATGAATAGTATCCATGCTGCATAAATAGGGTTGCGAACGACTGAGAAAATACCGGTTGTTACGAGTCCCCCTTTGTTAAAACCCACAGTGAATGCGCGTGCTGAAATGATCAACATTGGTATGCCTACTATCAACAGGATAATCCCGATTACTACAAAGAAAGGATAAGGGACATTTTTTATAAGAAAAAAATCTGGATAGAGGTAGGTCAAGTAGCTCGCTACTGTTAAGTACATTAGCGATATTATAGTCATTTTTATCCCTATACCCCACCGAGACATCATTCTCGTCCTTTTGGCCTACACAATCTAACGCAGAAGGCACCACTTTCCGTTATTATATAGAAACCTAACGTTGGATTCCTTTGATCTCGCATTTTCGGCCAGCACGACGGATAAGACAAAAAGCACCAGATGTGAACGTGCTCTAGTTTTCATGATCCTCCTATGTTTTCACTCAATGAACTACGGCAAGAAATCTTTTTGTCAGTTCAATCCAACGCCTTATAAGTGTTAGGCAATTAATGTATTTTGTAGGTTTGACCCCATTATCCCACCTTTGCATAACGCAGAAATGAGCAGCGCTGTATAGCGTCCGCTCAATTGACTTGGATTTTTATTTTCTCTAACTTATTTTTAACCGATTCAGACAGAATAAGAGTTTTTTGGTCTAATCGTGAAACGCCGCTGGAATATGAATACGGACATGTAGGGTCTGTGCTCCGAGGGATTTTTAATGACTTTAAGCTTGCAGGAACCAACTCCTTCGCAATGCGCTCTGTCAGTCGTTTTCTCGATTCAAATTCTTCTGAAAGAGTTTTTGCCAACATCATATGATAAGAAAGAATGCTTGCTTGTGATTTTTTTCGGGACGTATGCAGGCTGAATATATAATTGTTATCACCCGAGTAAATATTTATTTCAGTTATTCCTACATACATAGTCCGGTCATCATCAGAGCGATATTTTTCTAATGTCTTGGAAAACCAGTCTAAATATGGATCAATGAAATATTGCCCGGCCTCATTCTCTACTTTTTTAACAAATTCTTTTATGTAATATTCTGATAAGGAATCTTCTGATTCGGCTGCTTTGAGCAATTCTGTTATATATTTCTTTTTGTTCCAGTTGGTAAAATCAATGCTTGCTTTCTTGTGTTTTACGAGGATGCTTTGTGCCGTTCGTTGCCCATAAATACGGTTTGGCTTTTCCAAATTCCACTTTTCTTTTAGCCGTCTGATTTTTACTGGTAAACATGTGATTTTTTCATACGTTTTTGCACTTTCTTCCAACAGCCAAGGATTACACGGAGACAAGGGGATTAGAATAAGTTGAAGCCCTGTTTCTTTTCGATCCAATATCGGGAAAGACTCCAGAGTCTTAGCTGCAATTCCAAGATAGTTCGCAGCTTTATTAAGTAGTATGGCGTCTTCTGCATTTTTATAAATAATATTGGCACTGTTTTTTGCAACTTCAAGGTCACTTGTCCTTTCTAAAAAATCTAAATGCGCCTGGTAATTAAAAGGAGATGTAGCAAGCAGGTTTTTTAATACCGTTAATCCCTCGTCGGTTTTTCTTGTTTTAAACAACTGAGTAGCATAATCGTAGATTTCAGGCCCCCAAAGACCCATGGAGACATTTCCAGTTGATAAGGCAATTTCATATCGTTGTTTATTTGCAAGTGATTTTATTAGATTGATATTGCTGCTAATATTGTGTTTATTGGGAGAGGTTGTATACGTCCAAATTTGTACTGCTCTGGGTACAGCAAGAGCAAAAACAAATTTGTCAAATTTGTCTTCATGTACTTGGGCATAAAGTTCTTTTTGTGTAACTGTCTTAAATTCTCCCTTTTTGCTTTTGAATTCATTGTTCAGGTAAAGGGCAATATTATTAATAATAGCTTTACTGCTTGGCCTCTCACTCTCAATATTTTCAACGCTTAAAGCTAGAGACTGATCTTTTGATGTATATACAAATTGCTCTACGTTATTCGTCGTTGAATGTTTGACGAACACAAGCCCATCAAATATTGGACCATAATATTTTGGCAAAAATGAGGGCATTTCTGCCCCCTCTGCTGTGGCTAGAGTAATTAACGATAGTACAGTAATTCCGATAAGCTGTAGTTTTTTCATATTAAATCCAACGAGACTGTCGAAAAACCACTTTGCGAAACGATTCTCGTGCCGGCAAAGTGAGAACTGTCAAGAAAACCGGGGTTTCCGCGCAGAACAGATGCTGAGCATATTCCAGTGGCAGAAATAGGTGCACCGAGCATAGATACTTGGGCTTATGCAGGCGGATTTCGGGCCTGATCTCCTATTATGCTGCCGCCATCGCATAGCTTTTTCCGAAGTTGGTGATCTTTCCAATATTGTGCACCAGGCAGTAAAGCATCCATTGGATGTCGACCTTGATCTGCCCCCGCACGGTGAACCGGTCCATTCTCTTGCATGCCCGAATGTTGCCGAAGACCGGCTCTACAATACCCAGCCGTTTACTGTAAATGCGGCGTCCCTCTGCTGTGTCGATCTTCTGCTTCATCTCATCGGTAATGCTGCCCGGACGTTGCCCATAGAAGACATGAACCTGTCGCGATACCGTATTGGGGTTTCGTAAGCATTTGGACCGCAATCGGCAATCACGGCATGCCGTCTTCGGCGCCTGGTAGGCAATGGCCTTGTACCCGTCGGCCGTCTGGAAATTACGGTTTCTTATGTATAGCCCGTGGCCGGCAGGACAGATAAGCTTGCCGGTACGATCATCCAGCTTGAAGTCTTCTACGCTGAACCAACGCTTCTTCGATGCGTATCTTTCCTTGCGCTTGTCCACCGAACGGCGGTGCCGACCGGCATCTGAAAAACGAACATCTCGCTTGCGGAACTGCGGATCAGGCACGTAAGCATCAACTCCCTGATCCTTACATGCCTCCAGATTCTTCACGCTGTAGTAGCCGCTGTCGGCACTGATTTGTCTCTCCTTCAGAGGTTCCTCCCAACCAATAGCCTGCAGTTTCTCTTTCGCCCCCTCCAACATCGGCTCCATGTTTGCGCCGTCTTCACCTTTTCCAAAAGCCGCTGCATGCACCACTATCTGATGTTTCTCATCAACGAGTGCATTGGCGTTATAACCCTGCAATACACCGTGTGAACTGGTCAACTTCGCCGATTCATTGTCCGTGACGTTACTCTGTATCTCCTTGCCACCGGCTCCGATCTTCGGCTCGTTCTCAGCAAGAAACTGCTCAATGCGATCCACTTTCTTCTGCAGACGCTTGATCCGCTTTTCCCACCGTAGCCGATCTGATACAGACCTGCCGTGCTCTCTTTCATCTGCTGCCCGGTGCTCACGAACCACCTCTTTCACTTTACGATCCAACGCTTGCTGTTTCTTTTTCAAATCCGCAAACGTACCGCTCCACTCCTTCGACGCATTCGAGGAAAGCTTCAACCCGTCCAAGCTGAAATGCGTACCACTCAGCAAACCCTCTTGCTCGCAAATGAGCAACACCTTGGTGAATAACGACTCGATCTCCCTGTCCATCGAAGATACAAAGGCAGCAATAGTGCTGTGATCCGGTTTTTGCCCGCACGAAAGCGCCATAAAGGTAATATTTTCCCGGCAGGCCCGCTCCAATGAACGCGATGAAATCAACCCCCGTGAATATCCAAAGAGCACAATCTTTATCAGCACCTTCGGAGAAATCGCCGTGCGCCCCGTGTCGTCGTTGCAATAGCGATCGTCAAACATACTCACATCAAGGCGTTCTTCAACGATATGATGTATCGCATATTCCAACGTACCGGGTACCAGCTGTTCCTCCAGTGATACCGGCACCATCATCAACTGATCGTAGTCGTAATGTTTGTATCGCGCCATCTGTGATTCTCCATTGGATAGATCGTTATGATACTAACCGCAGTCTAGCACAGATCCACGCCTCTTTCACTATGCAAACGATGAATCACAGACTTTTTCGACAGGCTCAACGGCGGAATTCAGCCGCGCTGTTTACGGCGTCGGCCTTATAAGGGTTAGGTGAAAACTCTTAGTCAAGTATATACTTATCTATATAGCTGATGACCTTTGAGTAATATGTCTTCCAAAGTAAATATCCGGGGATCCGGTATTCCTTAAAGGCAGGTATTATGTATTCCTCACTTTCTAGTTCCATCTTGCCTGTATCATTATCGTAGAACAGGATACCTGGTGTTTTATCTAAACTGTATTTTTTTTCGAAACCTTCCCTGATGCTCCTGTCGGGGTTCCCCTTTTTGACAACCATAAAGCGCAAAAATATGATTTTATCCGGATATTTCACGGCAATAAAACGCACTAGAGTCGCAAGATTGCGGGAAGGTTGATCTAGATTTGAGTAGAACATGACCACAACAGGTTTTGAACTTCCTTTTACGGTTTCCCAGTAAGTGGCATGATCGATCTCTTTGACAGGGGTGTTTTGTAAGATTTCATTTACTGATAGCTTTGTCAAAGCCTTGATCTCCGACATTTTGATGTCATCAGCTTTGGCGAGGCAGGGGCACATAAGGAAAGCCAAAAAAAGAGCCCATTTACAGATTGTCTTGGGTTTCATACATATACACATTTGCATACGCCAAGCGCTCCTTTCCTACTAGAGTAAGCACGAAATAGTTTGAATCGGATCGTTGGGATAATCAATTTGCATAGCAATTTCAATAAAAAAAGTGCAAACAACCTATGCTCACCATAGTAACAAAAATAAATCAAGGTCTATCCTGATCATTGCATTTATTACTTAACAGGCATATTTTATGCCAACTTAATGGTTTCCAGAAGTCCTTGTAATTTCTTGTTTTAATCAGCATGAGGGGGTTTATACTTTGGTATATGTGACAATTTATGTCTGTTGTTCTGGCTTATCTTGGCATCTTCAAATATCCAAAATTTTACTAAAAGGGTTGGGGGGCCGCCCATTATATGATTATCAAATCTTTACTCTTGCCAAATCAAGGGGGCAAAGGGGGTCTTCATTCTTCACTTAACAACCCCATTTTCTAAATCCAAAACAGTATTTTTCAGCCTTCTGTTTTCCTTCATCTCTCTCCTTACTCTTGATACTGCCTGGCTTACTGCCATATATCCTATCCCAAAATATACTTATGTCAAGTTTGAAGACCTCCTTTGCCTTTACATCTTGTAATATTTCAACCCCTTTTTTCCTGCAATTTTCCCCTCATGTGAGGTACAATACAGTGTTCGGGTTTATACTATCAGGGTAATTCCTGATAGGCCATTAATAAATAGGAGAGGTGATGATGTTCAAGACACGGATTACCGCGATGTTAGGCATCGAGTATCCCATAATCCAGGGTGGCATGATGTGGCTCTCAACCGCAGAGTTTGCTGCGGCAATATCCAACGCAGGTGGTTTCGGTATCATTACGGCCATGAGTTGCGGGAGCAAGGGAAGGCTCAAGGAAGAGATCCGAAAGTGCAAGGAGCTTACGGATAAACCCTTTGGGGTCAATGTCTCCATGCTCCCTGACGTCACCTCAGATGAAAAGATAGAGGAGTATTTTGATGCGATTATTGAGGAAGGCGTAACGGCTGTGGAGACTGCGGGACGAAACCCCGAACCGTATCTCCCCAGACTCAAAGAGGCCGGGATCAAGGTTATCCATAAGGTGCCTGCTGTGCGATACGCACAGATAGCAGAGAGTATAGGCATCGATGCGGTGACCCTTGTGGGGTTTGAATGCGCTGGTCATCCTGGCATGGATGATATTACAACACTCATTCTGGTACAAAAGGCCACCCGTGTGCTTACCATCCCAGTTATTGCCGGAGGAGGTATCTGCGATGCGAAGGGGTTTATGGCGGCCCTTGCGCTCGGAGCCGAGGGCGTCCTCATGGGCACACGGTTCATGCTCACCCATGAGTGCTGGGTACACCAACGGATCGAAGAGTGGCTGCTTAACGCAACGGAGCTCGACACGATCGTCATAAAACGCTCAATTCAGAATGCAGCGCGCGTTATCAAGAACCAGGCCGCTGTGCGTGCCCTCGAGATGGAGCGGCGCGGAGCAACCCTGGAGGAACTCCTCACTGTCATCAGCGGCCAGTTGGGGTTGAAGGCCTTCCGGGAGGGTGATGTAGATGCTGGCGTTATCTCGTGTGGCCAGGTGGTTGGATTGATAGATAGCCTCAAGAGCATCAAGGAGGTAATTCAGGAAATCGTTGATGGTGCACAGGAGATTTACCAGCGCCTCGGAAAAATAGTAGTGTGCTAAAAAAGCTGCTTATCTAAATCACTCTTGGGGCCTTGTGTCGCTCGTGAATGAAGTTGACGAAAGGGGATTTTTTTGATAATCAAGGAGATCTCTGGTGCCCTGAAATTGTATGATGACTGAGCCTGTTCATATCCTGCACCCATCCCTCTGGGAGAACCTAGCCCAGGCAGACCCCGGTGATGTATGCCGGCACAGTGGGGCGCAGTATGATGATACTATCGGTTCCTATATCTTGGGATTTTTACAGGAGCGCTACCGCATATGCCCCGGCAGCCGGGAGTTTGAGCCCTGGGAAGGTCCTGTTCCAGCAGGGGCCCACTCCGTAGACCTTAAGGTGATCATCATCACCTACCTGCTCAGCGCCCAAGCGATTCCCCTTGCCGGCAAACTGGTGGCAGGGAATAACCTGAGGGGGGGGAAGAGCTTTTTTCAGGGGACACATCGCTTTCCCCTAGAACCGCTGGTAGAGCGATATGGCCGGGATCCTGAGGGGTTTCTGACCCAGGAATTATCCGTGGGGGCCGCACAGGAGCACTTCGGGGATGTGGGTCTTCGTTTTCCCGCCCTTCCCCGGATTCCGGTGATAATGGTCCTGTGGGTGGGGGATGAGGAGTTCCCCGCCAGGTTCAATGTCCTTTTCGACGTCTCTGTTGATCAGCATCTCCCACTTGACGCCATCTATGGTCTGGTGAGTGAGATCTGCCGCCGTATGGTGGGTTAAGTAAAGAAAGGTAGGGTAACTGTTATGGAGATTATCGATTCTCATACCCATTGGGGACCCTCGGTGACCTTGGGCGTGAATGTGACGACCGAGGAACTCCTGCGCCAGGCCCAGCAAAGTGGGGTGGAGAGGATTGTAATCATTCCCTTTCCCTCCCAGGCCTTGGCTGATGAAGGGATAAACGAGAGACTCCTGGAAGAGGCAGAAAAGAACGGCACGTTTATCCCCTATTACTACATCCCCGACGATCTGCAGCCCATACCGAGGGGTAAGGGATTTTATGGT
>DAOVGN010000082.1 GCA_030672385.1 Deltaproteobacteria bacterium
AAGAAGGAACGAACCTCTTTTGATTCTCCAATAATTCGCACCATTATTAAAGAACGAAGGTAATCCTCAGGGTCATAAAAACCTAACCTCCATGCAGGTGACCCCCCCTTCTTACACGAAAAACAGGGGAGGGCCTTTTAACGTAACCCTCCCCCTTCAAGGTCTTACCCCAATGCTCTTTAGAGTTTAGCCTGCTAACTCTTTTTACTGGGCTTGGTCTTTTTTGCTTTTCTTTTTATCTCTATACCTTTTATACCTTTAAGCGCAAAAAAGACCAATACCGTTACCCCTATAACGACAACTGCACGCATGAGGGCTGTCCCAGATGCTATTATGGGCTGTAACTGAGCAAGGTCCATCGTAGGCTTTGCGTACGTACCTTGCACGATTACTATTTGGGGGGTTGTCCAAATAGTGATGACTAATGCTATGGCTCCCAATACAAGAACAATCCTCTGATAGATATTCATAATCCCTCCTTATGTATTTATCTGCTTTGTACTATCAGTCTGACGTTTCTCTCTCAGCCTCTGCCCTGGCAGGCTCCCCATTTAAACGCTACACCACGCGCCTTAAGGGAAACTAGTTTAAAGTTAAGGTATTGTCAAGCAAAACCTCTACCTCTGGGGTTGGAAAAGCAAAAAAGTTGGTTTATAGAAACGTACGTGGCTGTACATGCGCCTCACGTGAATGTGTAGATTTACCCATGAAATTTTAGGTACCGTACTAGTACGGCACCCCCCATAATCAGCGCACCAACCAAGATTATTCCCAGCGAAAAGAGGCCTTCCTCCCCCATAATCCCGATTCCGGCTGGGATAGCTCCTCCTCCCAGGAGAAAGGCCGCGGGCACAGTGAGAGAAACTGTAACATTCCGGACTTGGGGAGGGCCAATCATAGACAGTGCCGCGAAGCCAGCTGGGAAGAAACAAACGGCAAGCATGGGCTGTAGAAACAAGACAGGGACGATCCACCCCCCGTTGACCATACCTAACAGCATGGTCGCCATCCCGGCGCTCAGCAATATACCTATCATGGTACGCCTCGGGCCCAGTTTGTCTGACACCCATCCTGCCACAAAGGCAGCACCTGGTCCTGCGATACGGGAGAACGCCACTAGGGTATTGGCCCAGCTACGCTCGAAGCCCCGATCAACCACCAAGTAGAGGGGGAGCATGGTGTAGACCCCGAGGCTTGCGCCAATCCCCAAGCTGAAGAGGACGATCATGACCCAGAAAGAAGGCTGGACGAGAAGCACTCGGAGGGTCTTTGGGCTTGGAGCTTCTCCGGGGAATGCCCCGCCCCTGCCGAAGCGCATGAAGATCACGCCAACAATCACTGCGGCCCCTCCCACCAGTGCCATGACTCCCCTCCAGGGAAACCATATCATAAGTCCCTCTGCCAGCAGCGGGGCCGCTACAAAGCTCAGGTTAGGTGCTAGTTCGTGGATGGCTATGGCCTTCCCCCAGTGCTTTGAGCTCACCATGGCTGTGAGGGTAGCTATTCCTGACGGGAGGTACAGACCTGCTGCTAAACCTAACACTGTTAGTCCCAATCGAATCCCCCAAAGGGTATGGCTGAAGGAGACAGCGAGGAGTGCCACTCCCACAGCTATTGATGAGAGGATGATGGTCCTTCTGTGATTCAAATGGGATGAAACGAATCCGGAACCCAAGAGCCCTGCAAAATAACCGAGGGAAATAACGAGAAAGAGTGATCCTGCCTCGCCGTGCCCTAGGTTCAGGTCTCCTTCAATCGCAGGCAACAGGGGTGCCATGACGATCCTTGCAAGGAAATTTAAAAAGAAGATTGCCGTCAGCAAGAGTAGGGGTGGTACATAAGAACGAAAAGGGACCGTTACCTCTTTCCCATATCCGGAACTCTCCATATCCCTGTACGCCTCCGAGGTATTAGCAGAATATGCAGCAGACTAACACAGAACCAAGAGATTTGGTATAATGTACACTAAGAAAAATTGTTGTGCGAACGTTGACAATGGTGGTCTGAGATGATAGATATTATTTGAGGGCAGGTTGTAAATGCGTAAGATGGTTTGGAAGTGGTGGCTCATTGAAAGACGCAAAGATGATGGAGTTGGCCATAGGGGAGGCGCTTCAGGCATCGCTAGAGGGTGAGGTTCCGGTAGGGGCGGTCTTGGTCAGGGAAGGCGAGGTCTTGGCAAAAAACCACAATCGTTCCCTCTCCCTCAACGACCCCACTGCCCACGCCGAGATCTTGGTCCTGCGCGAGGGGGCCGCACGGGTGGGTAATTACCGCCTGAACGGATGTGAGCTCTATGTTACCCTTGAGCCGTGTGCCATGTGTGCCGGGGCCATCCTCGAGAGCCGTTTGGCTCGCCTCATTTTTGGGGCGAGGGACGAAAAAGCAGGGGCGGTGCAATCCCTCTATCGTCTGCTGAACGATCCAAGATTGAACCACCGAGTTCAGGTGACCGAGGGAGTGTTGGCCGAGCGCTGCAGAGAGATATTGCAGGCCTTTTTTCAAGTTCGGAGGGGGTAGCAGGAGAGGTACCGAAGTGGTCATAACGGGGCCGATTCGAAATCGGCTGTCCCGGGAGACCGGGACCGTGGGTTCGAATCCCACCCTCTCCGCCAGAAAATTTTCAGAGAAAATTTTACTATAGACTATTAACGTGAAACTTTTTAAATTTAGATTTAAGAATTTTAAGGTTTATCAAGACTCAAAGAGATTTTGCAAAGTATGTCGTGAGGTAGTAGAGGAAAACATAAGAAGCAGAGATAAAAACCTAGCTTCCCAGATAGAGAGAGCACTCAATTCAATCATTCTTAATATTGCAGAGGGTTCAGCTGATAATTCGGATGTAGAATTTGCCAGATTTCTTGGAATTTCTATGCGATCGGTATATGAAACAGTTGCAGGATTTGATCTGGCTTTGCTTTATGGCATGATCAAAACGGAGCAAAATGAGAAGATAGAATCAGATGCTCATGAATTGGTGAAACAATTAAGTGCCTTTCGCAATTCTTTAAAAGCAGGTTAATTGTTTTAGGTTATAAAAATTTGCATAGCAAATTTTTATAGAGTATCTTACCGTAGGTAAGATCCCGGAGAGATGCCCGAGCTGGCCGAAGGGGCACGACTGGAAATCGTGTGTACCGGGGAACCGGTACCGAGGGTTCGAATCCCTCTCTCTCCGCCAGATAGATCCCAGGGTTTCATAATGGTTTGGTAAAATAGCTAGTATTGATAGCTGGGTCCTGCGCACCGGGGAGTTACAAACCCCGTCAGGTCCGGGAGGAAGCAGCGGTAGTAACCTCATTCGGTGTCGCAGTAAACCTAGCTATCAATAGTAGCTATTGGGTGGCAGAGGGTTACCCTGCCACCCCTTTCCAATTAAACATGGGCCTCTAACCTATGTCTTACCTTGTCCTGGCAAGAAAATGGCGACCGCAGATATTTGAAGAACTGGTGGGTCAGGAACATGTGACCCGGACCCTGCAGAACGCCATCACCACGGAACGGCTAGCCCATGCCTTCCTCTTTACTGGGCCCAGAGGGGTGGGGAAGACATCAGCGGCCAGGATATTGGCTAAGGCGGTGAATTGCCTCCAGGGTCTGACTCCTAGACCATGTAATCAGTGTGATAACTGTAAGGAGATAGCTAATAGTAACTCCATAGACGTGTTGGAGATCGACGGAGCATCCAATACCGGCGTGGACAATGTGCGAGAGCTTCGGGAGAACGTCAAATACCTCCCCGGCACAAGCAGGTACAAGATATATATCATCGATGAAGTCCATATGCTCTCCACCAGCGCCTTCAATGCACTACTGAAGACCTTAGAGGAGCCACCCCCCCATGTCATCTTCATTTTTGCCACTACAGAGCCCCATAAGATTCCCCTCACCATACTCTCCCGATGTCAGAGGTTTGACTTCAAGAGGATCCCCCTAACCCTGATCTTCGAAAAGTTGAAGGAGATTGCCACCGCCGAGGGAGTAAAAATAGGGGACGATACCTTGATGCTGATCGCCCGTGAGGCAGAGGGCAGTATGAGGGATGCCCAGAGCCTCCTCGATCAAGCCGTCTCCTATGGGGGAGAGGAAGTAAAGGCAGTGGATGTCTTAGCCTTGCTGGGAATAGCAGATCGGAAGGTCCTCTTTGACCTCTCTGCAGCCATCATACGAGGAGATGTTAAAAGATGCCTATATTTTGTGGATGAGCTTTATAAACTCGGTTATGATCTTGGGCAGTTTTGCAAGGATCTCCTGAACCATTTCAGGAACCTCTTGGTAGTAAAGATAGAAGGAGGAGAAAGCCCTATCCTAAATGTACCTGAGTATGAAGTGAAAGACCTTCTGGAACAGGTAGCGGGGGTGGGTTTTGAGGATCTGCACAGGTGGTTTCAGATCCTTTTAAAGGGAGAAGAGTTGATGGTTCGAACCCCCTTCCCCAAGGTCGTCTTAGAGATGACCTTGGTAGAGATGGCGCGCCTCAAATCTTTGCTTCCTTTAGAAGAGATCTTATCCAGGGTGGAGAGGCTGGAGAGTGTCCTCTCACAAGGGGTTGAAGGGGCAGAGGGAATTCTCCTCGGGCCAGTGGAGGAGGAGGGAAAGGAAGGGGGGCAAATAAAGGAAGAGAATGTGCACTATACCTCCCCTGTGCAGGAAAAGGCCGGGGAATTAGGAAAGGAGGCCCTGGGGAGATGGGAGGACTTTCTTAAATTTCTGCGGGGTGAGAACCCCATCCTTGCCTCCTTTTTAAATCAAGGGCATCCTCTGCGCCTTGATGATTCTTTAATGGAGATAGGTTTTGCTAAAGGTTCTTTTGCCCTTGACAGGGTTTCCGAACCCAATACCTTGAAATCATTGGAGGAGGCATCCCTGCGCTATTTCAAAAATGAGGGCAAGGTAAGAATTACACCCATAGACCCTATCGGGGAGGCAAAGGGTAATCAAGGCAATTTGGCTCAAGATGGAGAGACCGATTTGGCAAGGCACTTGAAGAAGGAGGCCCTGGATAACCCCATCGTAAAGGAGGCCGTTGATATTTTTAAGGGGAGAATAGTTGGGGTCAAGATAAAAGAGGGGTCTTGATCATAAGGAGGTGCTGAGATGAGCAAGGGTTTTGGGGATCTGATGAAACAGGCCCAAAAAATGCAGGCCAAGATGATGGAGGCCCAGGACGCACTGGCGGCTAAGACGGTGGAGGCCGCTGCCGGTGGGGGGATGGTAACGGTGGTGGTTAATGGGAGGCAGGAGATATTGTCCATCAAGATAGACCCGGAGGTGGTGGATCGCCAGGAGATAGGTATGCTTCAAGACCTGATCATCGCCGCGCTGAACGAGGGGATAAGGAGGTCGCAGGAGATGTGGGCCGAGGAGATGAAGAAGATAACGGGAGGCCTAGCCATTCCTGGTTTGATCTGAGATGTCCAAGTTTGCCCCGACAGTAGAAGATCTGATAAATGAGCTTTCCAAACTTCCGGGTATCGGGAAGAAGACAGCGTCGAGGCTTGCCTTTCATATCCTCCGCTCCTCTAAGGAGGATGCCCAGGCCTTAGCGGGGAGCATCCTGCGTGCAAAGGAGAGAATAGGGCTCTGCCGGGTCTGTTTTAATATCGCAGAGGGCGAGGTGTGTGGCATCTGCAGCAACCCCCAGAGGGACCATTCCCTCTTGTGTGTGGTAGAGGAACCGAATGACCTCATGGCCATAGAGGCGGCAGGGGTATTCCGTGGGGTCTACCATGTGCTCCACGGCGCCATATCCCCTTTAGATGGGGTGGGCCCGCGGCAGTTGAAGACAGAGGAACTCTTACAAAAGGTAAAGCGCGGTGGAATTACTGAGGTAATATTGGCTACTAATCCCACGATGGAAGGAGACGCTACTGCCCTCTATCTTGCTAAGATCATCAGGCCTCTTGGGCTAAGAGTGAGCCGTATCGCCCAGGGAATACCTGTGGGGGGAGATATCGAATATGTGGATGGTAAGACCCTCAGCATGTCCTTGGAGGGAAGAAGGGAGATGTGAGGCAAAAAGATATTGACATAATTTGTTCACTCGGCTTATAAAGTAAGCTCATTTGTTAAATGCGGTGATATGTTTTTAATATAAATTGTGAGAAAGAGTGAGATAGCGATGATCGAGATCAGGTTTCACGGCAGAGGAGGACAGGGTGCAGTCACCTCGGCGGAATTGTTGGCCCTTGCTGCCATCAAAGAGGGGAAATATGCCCAGGCCTTTCCGAGCTTTGGCCCAGAGAGGAGGGGTGCACCAGTCGTGGCCTTTTGTCGGATAAGTGATGAAAAAATTAAGGTCAGGTCCGTTATATACCAACCAGATATTGTCTTGGTACTGGACCCCAGCATTCTCCGCCTCGTTGACGTGGGCAATGGTCTGAAGGCAGATGGGATTTTGATAACCAATACCAGGTTTTCTCCTGAGGAGATCAAGAATGAGTTGGGAATACAGACGAGGTTGGCTACAGTGGATGCTACCGGGATTGCAAGGCAGGAGCTGGGCATCCCCATCACCAATACTACTATGTTGGGGGCATTGCTGAGTGTAGCGGATTTGATGGACAAGGAATCCCTTATAGAGCCCTTGAATGAGCGGTTTGGCCGCTTGGCGGCAAGAAACATCAAGGCCTTTGAGAGGGCCTATAACGAAACCAAGATATTAGAATAGGGGGACAGAGGTGGCGAAGCCGGAGAACGAAATCACCTGGAAGGACATTAAGGTAGGTTTTGTGGTCGATGAACCAGGTAGTGCCAGTGTCTATCGTACCGGAGATTGGAGGTCGCAACGGCCTGTATATGAGAGGGAGCGGTGTATTCGGTGCGGCACCTGTTATGTTTACTGTCCTGATATGGCCATTAAAATATTAAAAGATGGTTACATCGAACATGACTTGTATTATTGCAAAGGGTGCGGAATATGCGCCGAAGAGTGCCCAACAGGTGCTATAATCATAGTTGATGAGGAGGAGTAAATGGCGACCAGAGTGGGAATAGAGGTCTCTATAGCGGCGGCGGAGGCGGTGAAACAGGCGAATACGGATGTCATCGCCGCATATCCTATAACCCCTCAAACCCACATTGTGGAGCACCTCTCAGAGTTGGTGAACAATGGTGAGCTGGACGCTGAGTTTGTCCCAGTGGAGTCCGAGCACTCGGCAATGAGTGTCTGTTCGGGTAGTTCAGCGGCTGGTGCACGGACCTTTACCTGCACCAGCTCCCAAGGGTTGGCCCTGATGAGCGAGATTGTCTATGCTGTTTCGTCCCTTAGGCTGCCCATGTTGATGATCTTGGCCAATCGGTCGCTTAACAGCCCCTTGAGCATATGGAACGATCACTCCGATGTTATGTCCATCAGGGATTGTGGATGGATCCAGGTCTTTGTGGAAAACGGGCAGGAGGTGTATGACCATGTCTTTATCGGATATCGAGTGGCCGAGGATAGAAACGTTCTAACTCCCTTTATAATAAACCTAGATGGTTTCGTCCTCACACACGTTATTGAGCCCATTGAGATGCTGGATCAGGAGATGGTAGATCGTTACTTACCTCCGTACCAACCCCTTTACCGCCTGCATCCAAATCAACCTGTGAGCATAGGATGCTTCGGTCCTCCTGTCCTATTCACCGAGACAAAAAGGGCTCAGGATGAGGCCTTTAATAGTACCATGCCCCACATCTTAAAAGGATGGCAGGAGTTCGGAGATTTGACCGGGCGATACTATCACCCGGTAGAGACATACAAGACAGAGGAGGCCAAGGTCATCGTTGTCACCCAGGGCAGTTTGGGTGAGACGGCCTCGATAGCCATCGATACATTGAGGGGAGAAGGTGAGCCCGTCGGGCTGGTGAGCATAAGACTGTGGCGCCCCTTCCCCTTTGAAGAGTTCAGGGAGGCCGTCAAGGGGGCCGAGCTTGTGGTGGTGATGGACCGGGCCATATCCTATGGAGGCCCTGGGGGACCCTTGGCCGGGGAGATCCGGGCAGCCCTCTACTCGCAAGAGGTTCACCCACGGGTGGTGAACTTTATCATCGGGTTAGGGGGCCGTGATGTAGCCCCCGATGACTTTGTACAGATGGTCCAGCAGGCCAAGGCAAGGCCCGGTGAGTGGTATGAGATATACGGAGTGAGGGAATAATGGATAAATTTCTCGATAGGTTAAACATCTATGCCTCAAGGCTGGTGTTACAGAAGGAATACCTTATGCCAGGACACAGGGCCTGTCAGGGGTGTGCCGAGGTCTTGGCGTTGCGACTGGTGGCCAAAGTGCTGGGGAGAAACAACATCATCGCTAGTGCCACAGGGTGTATGGAGATCGTTTCATCTCCTCTCCCCTTGACCTCATGGAACGTCCCCTGGATCCACGTCGCCTTTGAGAACGCTGCGGCCGTGGCATCGGGGATCGAGGCTGGTTTGAAGGCATTGATGCGGAAAGGAGGGCTTCCCCAACAGAAAATAAACGTCATGGCAATGGCTGGCGACGGAGGGACTAGTGACATCGGACTTCAGGCACTATCGGGAGCCATGGAACGGGGGCATGATTTTGTCTATGTATGCTTTGATAATGAAGCGTACATGAATACCGGAATTCAACGTTCCTCTTCCACCCCTTTCGGTGCCTCCACTACTACCTCACCGGCAGGGAAAGTGGTCCCTGGGCAGACTACCTGGAAGAAAAACATGCCTGAGATTGCGGCGGCCCATAACATTCCCTATGTGGCCACAGCGTGTCCCAGTTATCCCTTCGATTTGATGGAAAAGGTGAAAAAGGCGGCCGATATCGAGGGGCCTGCCTACATCCATATCCTCTCGGTTTGCCCCACAGGGTGGCGTCTACCCCCCCAGTTGGCAATCCATGCGGGACGTCTTGCTGTAGAGACAGGGATTTTCCCCCTGTATGAAGTGGAAAGGGGGAAGTATAGATTGAGCGTAGACCTCCCAGAACTCAGGCCGGTAGAGGAGTATCTCAAGATCCAGGGGAGGTTCAGACACCTGACGCCGGAGATGATCGATAAGATCCAGCAAAGGGTTTTGGAGGAATATGAAAAATTGAAAAAGAAAGTAGAGATGACGAACGAGGGCTAAGGGAATGAAGAAGGCTCAATTAGAGAAGATCTTAAAGAGATATGATTATCAGGATTCAGACCTCTTGGCCATCCTGCAGGATGTCCAGACCCAGGAGAACTATCTTCCCCGGAAGACATTGGAGGAGGTGGCCGAAAGGTTGGCTATCCCCCTAGCCAGGGTTTACAAATTGGCCACCTTTTATCGGACCTTTAGTTTGACCCCTAGGGGACGACACTTGATAAATGTATGCCTGGGTACGGCCTGCCACGTGAGGGGAGCAACGATGGTATTGGAACGGCTGAAGAGAGATTTGGGGGTGAAGGCGGGGGGGACCACGAAAGATCTCAGGTTTACCCTCGATACCGTCCGCTGCATAGGTTGTTGCAGTTTGGGACCGGTGGTGGTCATCAATGAGGAGATCTTTGGGAAATTGAACCAGGAAAAGGCCGCCAAACTCCTTAAGGAGTATAACTAGAAAAATGGGGGATGATGGGAAAGGTGATGGGATGAAGGTCAGGGGTCTAGAAGATCTGAAAAAGTTGAGAGAAGAGGGTCTCACGAGGATCTATCCAGATCAGGTCAAGATAACGGTGGGAATGGCTACCTGCGGGATCTCGGCCGGAGCGAACCGTGTCTATGAGGCCATAAGGGAGGGGATCGAAAAGGAGAAGCTGAGTATCATCCTTGCCAAGTCCGGGTGTCTCGGGTTTTGCCAGAGGGAGCCCTTGGTGGATGTATGGAGACCAGGGTTTCCGAGGATCATCTATGAAGAGATGACCCCAGAAAAGGGGGTTGAACTTCTTGGTGAGATATTCAACGGAGGATTAAAGAAGGAATGGGCCCTATGCCGCATGGAGGAGGAAGTCCTCTTCTTCGAAGATGAGCCCCTGAGGTATAAGATCGAGTCGGGATTGGAAGATCGAGATGCCATCCCACTCTACCAAGATGTGGGATTCTACAGAAAACAGTTGAAGATCGCCCTTCGCAACTGCGGTTATATTGATCCAGAGAGTATCGAAGACTATATCGCTAGAGGTGGTTATTTTACCCTCTATAAGGTCCTCAACGAGATGAAGCCGGAGGAGATTATTGAGGAAGCCAAGAGGTCCGGATTGAGGGGAAGGGGAGGGGCAGGCTTCCCCACCGGTAGGAAATGGGAGTCCTGCAGGAGGGCGGAAGGTGATAAAAGATATGTTGTCTGCAACGCCGATGAGGGAGATCCAGGGGCCTACATGGATCGCAGTGTGCTGGAGGGTGATCCCCACAGCGTCCTGGAGGGAATGTTGATTGGGGCTTACGCCATTGGTGCCCATGAGGGCTACATCTATGTCAGGAACGAATATCCCCTTGCCGTGAAAAACATGGGGACGGCCATAAAGAAGGCGGAGGAGATGGGGTTATTGGGTGAAGACATCCTCGGGTCAGGTTTTGATTTTACCATTAAGATTAACAGGGGCGGTGGGGCCTTTGTGGCAGGGGAGTCCACGGCCCTCATGGCGTCCATCGAGGGATATGTGGCGGAACCAAGGGCCAAACACATCCATACGGTGGAAAGTGGTCTTTGGGATAGACCGACGAACCTAAACAACGTGGAGACCTGGGCCAATGTTCCGGTGATCGTAGAGAAGGGGGCCGATTGGTATAACAAGATCGGCACCGAGGGTAGCAAAGGTACCAAGATCTTTTCCCTGGTGGGCAAGATCAATAACACCGGACTCATCGAGGTCCCCATGGGGATGACGTTGCGGGAGGTCATCTACGATATCGGAGAAGGGATACCCGAGGGTAAACAGTTCAAAGCGGTGCAGACAGGAGGGCCTTCTGGAGGGTGTATTCCTGATAAATTGCTTGACCTCCCTGTGGACTTCGATGAATTGACAAAGGTCGGTTCTATGATGGGCTCTGGTGGGATGATAGTGATGGATGAGTCCACCTGCATGGTGGATGTGGCCAAATACTTCACCGATTTCCTCAAGGACGAATCGTGCGGGAAGTGCACTTCGTGTCGGGACGGGACCCTGCGCATGTATGAGATCTTGGATAACATCACCAAAGGAAAAGGGAAGGAGGGCGATATCGAGTTGCTGGAGGAGCTCGCTTGGGTGACGGCAGAGGCATCCCTGTGTGCACTGGGTCAGACGGCCCCGAATCCGGTCCTTTCCACTATCCGCTATTTCAGAGATGAGTATGAAGCGCACATCAGAGACAAAAAGTGCCCGGCAAAGGTATGCAACGAATTGCTTACCTTCACGATCGATCCTGAGGCCTGCATTGCGTGTTTGAAATGCAAAAAACTGTGTCCCGTGGAGGCAATTACAGGTGAGAAAAAGGTACCACATGAGATTGATCAGTCAATATGTATCAAGTGTGGCACATGTCGTGAGGTGTGCCCTGTCGACGCAGTGAGGGTGGAATAATGGCTGATAAGGAGATGGTCAGGTTTGCTATCGATGGCCAGGAGGTTGAAGCTGAGAAGGGGACGATGTTACTTCCTGTAGCCCTCGAGTACGGTTTTGAGATCCCCCATCTCTGCTATCACGAGGCCGTTTCACCTTACGGGGCTTGTCGCCTCTGTTTGGTGGAGGTAACCAAAAGAGGCCGGACGAGGTTGACCACCTCCTGCAACTATCCGGTCGATGAGGGGATTGATGTGACCACCGATAGCGAGGATATTCAACGGGCCCGCCGGATGATCCTCGAACTGCTCCTCGCCCGCGCCCCCCATTCCGAAAGGATCAAAAAGCTGGCCTATGAGGCAGGGATCAAGGAGACTAGGTTTAGTCTGATGGATGTTGGCGATTGTATACTCTGTGGCCTATGTGAAAGGGTATGCAGAGAGGTGGTCGGAGCGGATGCCATTAGTTTTATCAGCAGGGGAGACAAAAGGGACGTTGGTCCCCCCTTTGCTGACCCCATAGCCTGCATTGCCTGCGGGGCATGTGTATATATCTGTCCGACAGATTGTATCAAGATGGAAGAGCGGGGCGACGAGCGGACTATTGTAAAATGGAATAGGACCTTAAAGATGCAGGAGTGTAAGTCCTGTGGGAAGCCATTTGCCCCCTTGTTTCAATTGAATTGGATCATCGACAAGGTCAATTTGCCCAAGGATTTTTACGACCTCTGTCCGGTCTGTAGAGCGGGCAGGTAAAGGTCTTTTTCTTCTTTAGGAAAGGGGTGGGCTTTCGTCCGCCCCTCTTTTTTTCTTGAAAATTGAAGAGGAATGATTATGTTCCTCATAAGAGGGATAGATCGGGAAAGGAGGTGGGGTCGATGACCGTGACAAGATGGGAGCCTTTAAAGGACCTTATGGCCCTGCAAGAAAGGATGAACAGGTTCTTTGAGGAGACCTTCTCCAGGGGACCTCAGGAAGCAGAGGCAGGGGCTTGGTTGCCTCCAGTGGATATCCTGGAGAGGGGTGAGGAGATCATCCTCAAGATGGAGGTCCCCGAGGTGGATCAGAATGATATAGATATCAAGGTGGAGGGGAATATCCTCATCATCAAGGGTGAAAGGAGGCTGGAGGAAGAGACCAAAACAGAGGATTACCACAAATTGGAGCGTCCTTACGGTAGTTTCAGCCGCTCTTTCAGCCTTCCCAATACCATAGAGCCGGGGAAGGTAAAGGCGAGTTATAAGGACGGGATGTTGAGGTTGACACTTCCCAAAAAAGAGGAGACCAAGCCGAAGCAGATCAAGGTAGAGGTCGGGGAGTAAGGGGTTGGGGAAACATCCCCAACCCCTTTTTTATTTCTTCGGCACCTTAGACCAGTCCTCCAAGAAGCGTTGGATCCCGATATCTGTCAAAGGG
>DAOVGN010000005.1 GCA_030672385.1 Deltaproteobacteria bacterium
CACCTCCATAGTTTCGCCCGCTCCTTAATGGACGAATGGGGAACATGGAAAGGGGTAAGGGTGGAGCTGGATGTGGACCCCATTTCCATGCTTTAAAAAGGGTTCTATCCTTGACAAGCCATTTGCATAAAGATCATTCCATAAAAGAGGAGTATATTGACTTTCAAGGACTCATCTTGTAGATTCTGACAGTAATTGAATACGAGCACGATCTTCAAGAAAAAACCTGTGGATCCCTTTCAGTAGTTTTGTTTGTTCCCCAAGCGCCGGAAGAAAAAGTGAGAGAGGAAATGAAGTTCGGTTTAGAGGTCGCCTCCGGGCCTTGGCATAAGCGGAGGAGGATGAAGGGGTGAGGAAAAAAGCCTTTTCTCTCCTTTTGCTCTTAATCCTTATCTTGATCCCGGGAAAACTCCACCCTAAGGGGGCATACCCCTACCGCATGCCCGAAAATGATGGGGGAATAGACCCTTCGGCAAATACTGTAATCTGTGCATTCAGAGACTATGTCATTAAAGGAGAGGATACCCTTTTAGATGTCGCCAGGAATTTTGGGCTGGGATATATGGAGTTGGTCCTCCTTCATCCCGATATTGACCCCTGGGTACCCCCTACAGGCAAAAAGATAAAGATCCCCACTTCCTGGGTGCTTCCTATCTTCTATAAAAAGGGGATCGTAATCAATATCTCTGAATTAAGGCTCTATCTTTTCCTAAAAGATATCCAAATGGTGAAGACATATCCCATCGGCCTTGGAGTCCTAGATTGGCCCACCCCATTCGGGAGTTTTAAGATAGTAGAAAAGACAAAAAAACCCACCTGGCATATCCCCCCCTCACTTCAGGAAAAATACGGGAGGAAATTTATCCCCCCAGGCCCAGACAATCCCCTAGGAGAATATTGGCTACGGCTTTCCAACTACGACTATGGCATTCATGGTACCAACTCTCCCTGGGGAATAGGGAGATTGGTAAGCCATGGTTGTATAAGGCTTTATCCGGAGGATATTGAGGAACTATTCTCCTTGGTGAAACTGGGGACACCTGTGAAGATTATCTATGAGCCGATCAAGATCGGCTTTAAAGATGGCCATATATTCGTTGAGGTCCACCCCGATATCTACCATAAGATCCCCGACCTCCTCCTCTACACCGCAAAGAAGCTCTTTACCTATCGGATATGGGAAGAGGTAGATCTCGACCTTCTCGTTCAGGCCCTAGAAGAACAAAGGGGGATCCCCATCGATATCACGCGAAAAAAGAAAGGCGGCAACCAAGAGGCTGCCACCCATAAATAGCTTTACTTTCGCAATCCCTTCTCAAAGGTTCTCTCACACTTCTCGGCAGCGGCTTCGGCCCTTGCGGCAGCGGCCTCGGCCTTTGCTGCAGACGCCTGGGCCTCCTTCATGGCTTCCTCAGACTTCCTGACCTGCTGGTCGGTGGCACAGCCCACCCCGAGGGCCGCTACAAAAACCAGAGAAGAAAGAAGAACACCGGACTTTTTGACCCAAGATTTCTCTCGCATAACATATCCTCCTTGCTAAAAATTTGATGAAATAATCTCTCGATACCTTATACCCTCCTTCACCCATGATTTCAAGGGGTATTTTTAATTTTTTTTTGTAAACCATCTAAATAACCTCAGGCCAAAGCCAACGGTCAAGGCCCCACCGATAAGGATAACCAAGGAAGCGGCAAAAAAGGTAGCGATAAATTCCACAGGATGCTGTAGGTCATAGGCGACCTTCAACATGGCAAGCCCAAAGGCCATTATCCCAAGGGAAAGAAGAAGGAGGGGGAGATAAAGACCTGGATACATCGGTTCTCTCCTTTCTCGTTTGGCTTCATCATATCCTAATCCCCATTATCTATCAATCACTTCAGACAAGATATATTGACGAAAAATAATTTTCAGTATATCCTTTTAAAAAGAGAGAAAAAGATAACCTTGCTAAAGGCCACAACTACCTGATCCCTCAGTTTCTGTAATGGTATATATCCCATTCCCCTTGGCCCTGCCCCATGATAATGTAAAGAAGCGAGGATTCCCAAGACATTATAAACAGCATCCCCGTAGACCCCATGAAAATATCTAGAGACCAAGGAATGAAGACAAAAAAGAAGAAGATCCAATTTTCCTTCTGGTACCTCCTGTTCGCCCTTTGGGCCTTGCTCTTGATCAACAGCTATTTCATGGCCCCCCGGGAGGTAAAGATCACCTACAGTCAGTTTAAGGAACTCCTGGCCCAAGAGCGCGTCAAGGAGGTGATCATAGACAAGGAAAAGATCAAGGGAAAGGCCCTCATCTCTGACGAAAGGAAGGAGCAGGCCTTTGTGACAATACGTGTGGAGGACCCTGACCTCGTCAAGGAACTGCATCAACATGAGGTTACCTTCTCTGGGAGACGTGAAAATATCTTTTTGAAAAACCTTTTCTCCTGGATCATCCCTATGCTCCTTTTCGTGGGGATATGGGTGTTCCTCATGCGCAGGATGGGGAAGGGTCCTGAATTCATGTCCGTAGGGCGCTCCAAGGCCAAGATCTACGCTGAGGATCAACTCGATGTCACTTTCGACGATGTAGCCGACCTATATGAGGCCAAAGAGGAGATACAGGAGATCGTGGAGTTCCTGAAGAATCCGGATAAATTCACCCACCTAGGGGGAAAGCTACCTAAGGGGGCATTGTTAGTAGGACCCCCTGGTTGCGGCAAGACCCTTTTGGCCAAGGCCGTGGCCGGGGAGGCAAAGGTTCCCTTTTTCAGCATCAGCGGCTCAGAGTTTGTGGAGATGTTTGTGGGGGTTGGGGCTTCCAGAGTAAGAGACCTCTTTGCCCGCGCCCTAGAGAAGGCACCTTGCATCATCTTCATCGATGAATTGGATGCCTTGGGAAAGGCCAGAGGGATCAACCCCATCGGAGGACACGACGAGCGAGAACAGACCTTGAACCAACTCTTGGTGGAGATGGATGGCTTCGATACAAAAAAGGGCGTCATCCTCATGGCCGCCACCAACCGCCCGGAGATCCTGGATGCCGCCTTGCTGCGCGCAGGAAGGTTTGACCGACACATCTTGGTGGACCGACCTGACATTAAGGGGAGGGAGGCAATCCTCATGGTCCACGCCAAGGGGGTAAAGCTGGCCGATGACGTGGACTTCAAGGCCTTGGCTGGGATGACCCCGGGGTTTGCAGGGGCCGATCTGGCCAATATAGTCAATGAGGCGGCCCTTCTGGCCGCCAGAAGGGTCAAAGAGGTTGTGGGGATGGCCGAGATGGAGGAGGCCATCGAACGGATTATTGCAGGACCGGAAAAGAAGACCCGGGTGATAAATAAGCAGGAGCGCCAGATCGTGGCCTATCACGAGGTGGGGCATGCACTGGTGGCCCTCTCCGTCCCGACCGCCGATCCCGTGCAGAAGATCTCCATCATCCCCCGAGGGATAGCGGCCCTGGGCTACACCCTCCAACGGCCTACCGAAGACAGATATCTGATGACCAAATCGGAGCTCATCGACAAGCTCACCCTCCTGCTGGGGGGGAGGGTGGCCGAGGAACTGGCCTTCAACGAGGTCTCCACTGGGGCCCAGAATGACCTTGTCAAGGCCACCGACATCGCCAGGAGCATGGTGAAGGAATACGGCATGAGTGAAAAATTGGGCCTGGTGGCCTTCGAAAGGGAGCGGCAATCCCTCTACCTCCAGCTCCCCCAGAGCACCTCCTCCAAGGAATATAGTGAGGAGACCTCCCGTGAGATAGACTCAGAGATAAGTAGGATCATAGAGGAAGCCCACAGGCGTGCCAAGGAGATCCTCACCGAAAAGAGGGGGCTGTTGGATAAGGTGGCCAACATCCTCTTGGAGAAAGAGGTAATCGAGGGGGAGGAGTTCAAAAGGCTCGTCTCCGAGACAGCCTAACATGACCCGCAACCTCATCCCTCAAATCCTCTCCCGTGTCAAGAGGACCATTCATCGCCACCAAATGATATTACCTAGTGAGCAACTCGGTGTAGCGGTGTCCGGGGGGATCGATTCGGTGGTCCTCCTGGATATCCTGGCAAGCCTGAAGGAAGAGCTTCATATATCCTTGCTGGTGCTCCACCTCAACCATGGGATCAGGGGGGAGGAGGCGGAAAGGGACCAGAAATTCGTTCAAGATTTGAGCAAAAGATACGCCCTTCCCTCCCTCAACAAAAAGGTCGATGTCCCCAGCTATATGGGGGAGACATCCCTTTCCCTGCAGGAGGCGGCTCGAGAACTGAGATATCGCTTCTTTGAGGAGGCGATGGAAACCCAGAACCTGGACAAGGTGGCCGTGGGCCAGAGCGCCGATGACCAGGCGGAGACCGTCCTGATGAGGTTCATCAAGGGTGGAGGGACAAGGGGGCTCAAGGGGATACCCTATGTCCGGGAGGAAAGATATATCCGCCCTCTGCTCGATGTATGGCGCGAAGAGCTACAAGGATATGCCCAGCAAAGGGGGCTTGCGTTCGTGGAGGACAGTTCTAACCTAAAGACGACCTATCTCCGTAACCAGATCCGCCATGAACTGCTCCCCTACCTGAGAAAGTACAACCCCAACATCAAGGAACGCCTTCTTCAACTGGCCCAGATCCTGGGTGAAGACGATCTCTACCTGGAGGTGTTAGCGCAGGAGTTGGCCAAGGAAATCGTCAAAAGAAATAATGAAGAGGTCTTCATCCCCATCTCACAACTCCTCTCCCTCCCTTCGACCTTGCAGGTTAGGGTCCTGCAGAGGGCCTTTGCACATATATCCGCGGGAAAGATCCTGGAGTACCCACATCTGAAGGGGATATTGCGGATGGCCCAGGAGGGGGGAGGGAGCAAAAGGATGCCGCTTCCCGGGGGCCTTTGGGCAATAAGGGTATACGACACCCTTACCCTGAGAAAAGGGGAAGGGACAAAAGAAGAAAGGTTAAAGGAAATTGCCCTGCAAGTTCCAGGGCGGACAACGTTGAAGGACATCGGGATGGGTATCGAGGCCACGATCTATGAAGTGAGGACCTCCCCCCGCCCAGATCCGCAGGAGGCATACCTCGATTATAATCGGCTGATCTTTCCGCTCCGTGTAAGATCCTATCTTCCCGGAGATCGCTTCATCCCCTTTGGGATGAAAGGCAGAAAGAAGATCAAGGAATTCTTCACCGATCTGAAGATCCCGCATGAACAAAGGAAAAATATCCCCTTGGTAATATCGGGTGCAGATATATGCTGGGTGGCGGGATGGAGGATCGATGAGAGGTTTAAGATCGGAAAAGGGACGAAAAAGACCCTGAAGTTGACCATGATAAGACTATAATAGATCCTCCTGCGCTCCACCTCCCTCTTCTTCCATGGCCTCTTCCACCATCTGGTCGAAGTCCTCCCCCATATCCTCCCCCATCTCCTTCCCCATGCTCTTCATCCAGCGTGCCATGGAACGGGGGTCCCTCTCATCGATATCCCCCAGGCGGGAAGGATCAGCCAGGCGCTCCAACCTATCCTCATCCGAGCGCAAAAAGGAGACCCGTGAGATGAGCTTGGTGAGATCTCCCCCTCCACAATGTTTGCAGACGGGGCGAAAATCCCCCTTCTTGAGGACCAAAAAGGTCGAACGGCGCCCACAATCCTCACACCTGTACTCATAAATGGGCATCATCCACCTCCTTCAGCCTCCCCAGCAAGAAGGATTCTTTACTGATCTTCACCTCGATGGCATTGTAATATAACCTAACAACGCCATCAATTCAAATCTTATCCTTTGAAAATCAATGGCCGGTGGTTGCTGATTATTCCACTGGTAAATCGACAAAATGGAAAATCGATAAAGACTATCGAATTCATCTTGAATTCAACAGATTAACGATGGAAGTAAGCTGACGGAGGGGCGTAGGCCCTTCCGGTCAGGATCTTTTTTTCTCTTGACAACGGGAGGCCGCTGGTTAGGCATTTAATGGTCGCTGTCCCTATTTTTATCCTCCTATTTTTATCTCTGACGACATCGGATTCTTCGATTAGAGGAATATAAAATTGATTCTATCAGCGGCTTCGCAACAGCCTCTTTACCCTATCAAATAACTTGACTGTGTCAAAATAATACCTGACCCTCAATTCAATCTTATAATCATTCAGTTTTTCGCCGTATTCGGTGTGATTGCTTCCTATCAAGAAAGCGCTGC
>DAOVGN010000098.1 GCA_030672385.1 Deltaproteobacteria bacterium
ATAGACCAGATGTTCGGCAACCGTCTCGGTGGTCTCGAAAGCATTCTTGTCTTGGTCTGGGTTCATCTCTCTCAAGCCGAACAATGAGTAGACTGACCAGTATAAGACGCCCGGCGGCCTGGGCTGCCAGCCTAATACGCCGACTATCCTAACCGGAGAACTTGTCTAACTGGTTAGCCTCCAATGCCTTGCATGTTCTTGCTCGGCGGATGGCGGATGGGGACGTTGTTCAAAATTATCAAATTTATTCACCGACCTCTATCCTCCTTATCGCATCGCTATCGCTGGTGTGCCAATTCTAAAATTCCTCGCTATCTCCGCCATGGGTATCCCCATCTCACGATCCAAATAATACGATATTCACCCCCGAAAACTCCATTTTTTAACAACTGTTTGTTATCCTACATCCTTTTCGCTCAAAAATCAACCTTCCCCCTCTCATCCCCTACCCCCTTCAGGTGGCAGACGTCGTTGAGCAGCGCCGCTATCCATCTGCCGTCCTGATAATGGAAGCAGTTGATGGCCGCCGTATCCTGGCTGATGTGCCAGAAGCGGGAGTTGTCCAAACCCAGCAGGGCGCAGATCACTACCTTCAGGACCACCCGATGTGAGGTTAGGACCACCGCCCCCTGGGGATGGCGGGTAATTATATCCTCAATGGCCTCCATGGCCCTCGAGCGTACCTCGTCCAACCCCTCCCCGCCGGGGAAGCAGACCTGATGGGGTGTTTTCAGCCATTCCTGATAGAGGTCAGGGTATCTCTCCTTTACCTCTTTGTGATGCATTCCCTCCCACTCGCCAAAATGCAGGTCGTTGAATCCAGCAAGACACTGCACCTCCACCCTATGAAAACGGGCGATGGCCTCTGCCGTCTCCTTGGCCCGGGAGAGAGGGCTGGAAAAGACGGCCGTGATCACCTCATCCTTCAACCGCTCCCCCACCAGTTGGGCCTCCTGTTTGCCCACCTCATCCAGGGGGACGTCCTTGGTGCCTCGGAATATCTGCTCCTTGTTCCAGATGGTGCGGCCATGGCGCACCAAAAACAGCTTGATCATAGCCCCTTCAGTTCCTCGCTTATCTCCATCTTTTCCAAGATTTCCCGCACCTGGTCACCAGTGATCATTCCATCCGGCGTGACCACCGCGCTGATGAGGCGAAGGGGGGTGAACTCAAAATAGAAATTCTCCACCACCATATTGGGGATGGTTTCCTTGGTAACCTCTCCTGAGTCCTTCCTTTCTATCCGTAAGGCCTGTGAGAAAAGAGGAGGGAGGAACTTCTCCCTCCCGGACAGGACATAGAAGGGGACCCCTCCTTCTTTAGCGGCAAGGGCAAGGCCATAGGTGCCGGTCTTGTTCACAACCCCCTCCGGTGTGATGGAGTCAGCACCTACCATCACCAGATCGCACTCCCCCACAAAGGAGAGGGCGGCACAATCCACCATAAACCGCACCTTGATCCCCTTTTCCCCCAACTCCCTGGCCGTCTTTAAACCCTCACAGAGGGGCCGCGCTTCCGAGCAGATTACTTCTATCCCCTTGGCGTGCCCCAACACCCCTAAGACGGTGGAGCTGTAGGAGTGGGTTACCACTACCTTTTTCCCCTTCAAAAGGGGAAGGGCATGTTCCCTTATCTTTTCCGTCCCCTTGATCAGTCCGTCCAAGAACCCTTCAAGGGCCGCTATCCCCCTCCTCTTTATCTCCAGTGGGTCTTCTAAGGTTTCTGTAGCGCGAAAGAGTTGATTTACCAGGTTTACCATGGGGGCCATGGCGGGTTGGGCGGTCACCAGATCCCTTCCTAGGGGTCTGATTTCTACCAATAGCTTCCCCTCTATCCAGCCCTTCAGATAGTCGAGCAGAAACTTCGCAGCCCTTTCCGCCAATTGGGTGGCCCCAGAGAGGTGGTCACCCCTGATTTCCTGCAGGACCTCCTTTATAGGGGGAGATCCTTTCATCTTCCGACGATTTTCCTCCGCGTGAATACCGCCTCCAGGGTATATCCTTCCTCGGCCAACCTCTCCTTTCCACCCTCTTCCCTGTCCACCAAGGCCAAGACCTGGGCCACCTGCAGGCCGTGTTCTTCTGCGACCTTGATGGCCTTCAGGAGGGAGCCTCCGGTGGTGACCACATCCTCCACAATAGCGACCTTGGTCCCCTTTTCCAGGGCCTTGTCCCCTTCGATCCAGAGCCCCTTACCGTGACCCTTGGGCTCCTTCCTGATGATGAAGGCGGCGATGGGGTTACCCTCCATATAACTGGTCAGGGCCACGGCAGTTACGATGGGGTCTGCCCCCAAGGTGGGTCCCCCTACTGCATCGACCTTTCCCCTGAGCATCTCATATAAGACCTTTCCCACCAGGTATGCCCCTTCGGGGTCGAGGCTGGTCTGTTTACCGTCTATATAAAAGGTGCTCTTGCGCCCAGAGGTCAGGGTGACCTCTCGTTCTTCATAGGATTTTTCCCGCACTATCTCCAAAAGTCGTGTTCTCTCCCCCATCTCACACCTCTTTGATGAAGAAATTGAGTTGTATCTTTTCTTCCTTAGGAGCTTTTATGGGATACTCCCCTGTAAAACATGCATAACAAAATTCCTCCTCCCTCGGAGACACACACTTCTTTAGCCCCTCCAGACTGAGGTACCCCAGGGAGTGGACCCGGAGGAATCTCCTGATCTCCTCCACCGAATGGGAGGAGGCGATGAGCTCTTCTTTGGTAGGGGTGTCTATACCGTAAAAACATGGTCCGATGATGGGGGGGGAGCTAATACGCACATGCGTCTCCTTGGTTCCGGAGTTGCGGATCATCCGCATGTTCTTCCTCACCGTGGTCCCCCGTACAATGGAGTCGTCCAAGACCACCACCCTCTTGTCCCTGATAGCCTCCTTCACAGAATTAAGTTTTATCTTTACCCCGAAGTGCCTGATGGACTCCTTGGGTTCAATGAATGTCCTGCCCACATAGTGGTTTCTGATGATTCCAAGTTCCAGGGGGATCCCGGATCGGTGCGAGAAGCCTATGGATGCAGGGAAGCCGGAGTCAGGGGTAGGGATTACTATATCGGCCTCCACCGGATGTTCTTCGGCCAGCTGGATTCCCAGCTCCCTGCGCACCTGATAAACGTTGTGGCCAAAGATATAGCTGTCCGGACGGGCAAAATAGATGAATTCAAAGATGCAGAACTTGGGTTTCACCTTGGGAAAGGGATGAAAAGATTGGATGCCATCTTCATTTATCGTCAGGATCTCCCCAGGCTCTATCTCCCTGATGAACTCTGCCCCGATCAGGTCGAGGGCGCAGGTCTCCGATCCCACCACATACCCCTTTTTGAGCCTGCCAAGCACCAAGGGGCGGAAACCATGTGGGTCTCTGGCAGCAATGAGCTCCTTCTCGTTGAGGAAGAGGAGGGAATAGGCCCCCTTTATCTCCTTCAAGGCGGCGATGACACGTTCCACGGCTGGACTGATCTGGGCATGGGCGAAGAGGTGGATGACTACCTCTGTATCCATGGTGGATTGAAAAATAGCTCCTTCTTTTTCCAATTCCTCGCGCAGGGTTCTGGCGTTAGTCAGGTTGCCGTTGTGAGCGATGGCTATCCCTCCTTTGGAATAGCTGAAGACGAATGGTTGGGCGTTTTTTAAATGGCTTTTCCCTGCCGTGGAATAACGGACATGTCCGATGGCGCTACGTCCGGGAAGCCTTTTGAGGACCTCCGTGTCAAAGATCTCCGAGACTAGACCCATTTCCTTATGGGCGTAAAGGCCACTCCCATCAGACGAGACGATTCCTGCGCTCTCCTGTCCTCGATGTTGGAGGGCATAGAGTCCCAGGTAGGTTAGGTTCGCTGCCTCAGGGTGTCCATAAACCCCGAAGATTCCACACTCCTCCTTCCACGGGATAGCCATAGCAACCTCATTAATATTTCATAGTTTAAGATATCTTTATCAAAATGGAGGAAAAAAGTCCAAAGGAAAATGGATTGCCAGGACAATTCACGGATATGGAGGAAGTCAACAATATCTGTTTAAAAGGTGTGGGAAACCTTTGGGGAAAACTGTCTAACTCCCACATATAAAAGGGTAAATGGAAAGGTGCCTATTGAATAGGCAAAAAGGAAAGCTAAATAAAAACAATGGGTTAAAGAAATTTGTGGCCTTTTGACGAAGTATTTAAGAAGGGAGGCACCTCTCCTTGCTAGTTATGAACAATTTTTCAACATTTTTGTTGTATAAACCCCTCTTTTTCTCTTAACTAGGGGGCTTTATACGGTCTCAGAAAGGTATCTTGAACTTTCGGTCACTATCTCTTTTTCTTCCTCGCCGATAAAGATCACGGCTTTTTCGACTACAGGGTCCCCGAGGTGGTGGAGAGGGGGTTGGGGTGTTGGATGTATAGTAGTGTTACAAGTGACAGTGTCAAATTATATGGGTTTTATT
The DNA here is from genome assembly GCA_030672385.1 of Deltaproteobacteria bacterium. Lineage (GTDB taxonomy): Bacteria > Desulfobacterota > B13-G15 > B13-G15 > RBG-16-54-18 > DAOVGN01. Next base: position 4,433 of record DAOVGN010000098.1, read on the forward strand.
TAAGGGCATACACAGGCGTTTAACCGACCAAGCTTGACAATATCCAGCTCACGATGCTGATCAAGATCGAGCCAAGCACTGCCCCCCAAAAACCATTTACGTGGAATCCTCCTACCAGGGCCGCTACCAGCCAGAGCATCAATCCGTTGATTACCAGCAGGAGGAACCCAAAGGTCAAGACGGTGAGGGGAAGGGTGAGTAAGACCAAGATGGGACGGATGAACGTATTGACAACCCCCAAGAGGAAGGCTGCAGCTAAGGCCGCCACCCAACTGTCCACCTGTATCACCTTCGGCAAGAGGTAAGCGATGATTAAGATGGCCACCATGTTGATCAACAAGCGGACGATGAAGACCATGATCCCCCCGTATAAGAATGTGTCATCCTTAATGTAAATCAGCTCATCTCCTTAGGTCAAGATTTTTCTCGCCACCCTCTCCCTGATAGGGGAGAAGATCTCCCCCAAGGTCTTTGTCACCAACGGCCACCTTCATAGGTTAAGGTGTGGGGGTTTCATTCTTTAAAAGTTGACTTTTCCCCACGCAGCATTTATGTAAGATAAAAGATATATGATAGATACAAATCTATGATGAAAGGGAATCTATTCTTCAGGATCAGAGAGTGGTGGGTCCGAGGCACGGTTGCCTTGACCCATCGTGAGCATCTTTTAATGCTCGTGATGGGGGGGGTTGTAGGGGCAGTGGGTGGGTATGGTGCCATCGGGTTTCGAAAGTTGATCGCCGCAGTTGCTCAATTGGGATTCTGCAGAAAAACCTTTCCAGATTCCCACGTAGTTAGTTAGAACCCGGGTGAACACCTGCCGCAGTGGGCCAGCCATCAAAGATTTTTAAACAAAGGTCCGAACTCTCGATGGTCTTGGAGGTATTGACTTGCCCCCTTTGTGGCTTTGCGGTTGAAACATAGTGGCCCACACCAGAGGCCTTCTTTGGCAGCCCATCCCAAACAGAATGGGCCTTTTTGTGGTCTGTGCAACTATGACGTAACTCAACCCTGGCCCCTCAAACAGCCCAACCACACTGATATGGGTGCCCTTCCTCAAGCCAATCACGCAGGGGGTGCTGTACAATATCTAAAATTCCCCCAGTGGTCGATCAAAGGTGAACTCGCACGGCTCAAATACCAGCTTCTGGGCGGTGGTCTTCGTGCTGCCGGTAATGAGGGCTGCAGGACACGTGACGACGAATAGGGCTCCCCCCGCTAATACGCTCAATATGCCTAAAGGCCGCGCGATGAAAAAATCAAAGGTTATCTCCTCTGCACCCGGTTTATCCTCGGCCCATACAAAATGGGGTACACCAAAAAGGCCGCCGAGGATTGCTACGGCGACAACTATGACCATCCCCTTTTTCAAAGACATTTAGACCTCCCGTGTTATTTTTGTTAACATTATAATACTAAAAATAGTATTTGTCAATATTTTTTGTTCCTCCTGCTTAAGGGCCAATGCGTGTTGGGCTTTTGGTTTTACCGGGGAGGGGAAATATGGTAGGCTTTTTTTGGTTCCTGTCCAAAGAAGGAGGTCAGATAAGGGTGAAAAAGGTCATCGCTTTTTTAATATTTTTATCCCTATTGTCCCTGGGGGATTTTCTCCAGATGCCTTCTTTGGCCTTTTCCCAAGATTCAAAGGGTCCCTTCCTTGTCAAGAGGGTGGTGGATGGCGATACGGTCGTCTTGAGCGACAGACGGCGCATCCGCTATCTGGGGATAAATACCCCTGAGCGCGGTGAGCCCTTTTGGAGGGAGGCAAAGGATTACAATGCCCGAAAGGTCGAGGGGAGATTGGTCACGCTGGAATTTGGGGAGATTAGGGAGGACAAGTATGGGCGCATATTAGCATATGTCTACGTTGGTGGGGACATGGTCAATGCCCAGCTTCTGAAGGTGGGTTTGGCTCATCTCTTTGTTCTTCAGCCGATGAAGTACTACCGCTCCTTCCACAGGCTCCAAGAGACGGCCAGGGCGCAGAGGTTGGGGATTTGGGGCAGGGGCGGGTTTAAGGGGCCCCTCAAGATTACCCGCCTTAACGCCGATGCCAAGGGGGATGACAGATATAATCTCAACGGGGAGTATGTGAGGATATGCAATATTTCCCCGAAGGATATAAACATAAAGGGATTTTTCCTCTCCGATCGCGATAGGCACACGTACACCTTCCCCCGAGCTATCCTCCGGCCAGGCTACACCTTGCTCCTCTTTACGGGAGAGGGAAGGGATATGGTGAAAGGGGTGGATCAACTGCGCCTCTACTGGGGATCAAGCTATCCCATATGGAACAACAAAGGGGATAAGGCCTACCTCAGGGACACTCAAAGGAGGTTGATAGATACCGTTGTATATAAACAAAGACGTTACAATTAAAGGATGCCATGAAAAAAGTGGGATCAGGAGATGAGATCGTAGAGGTCAGTAAAGAGCTCGATATCCCTGGATCAAGGGAGAGGGCGAGAAGCCATTGTTATTGTATTGATATGGAGCGGCCTTTGTGATATTTTCGATCTTTCTGTTTATGCCGCACAAAAGTCCACGAGGAGAGGTCGTATGGACTACAAAAAGACCCTGAACCTCCCCCAGACCCCCTTCCCCATGAAGGCGGATCTCCCAAAGAGGGAGCCCGAGATCCTCAAGGGTTGGGAGGAGGAAGGGCTCTATGAAAAGATACGCAAGGCCGCCAGGGGAAGGGAAAAATATATCCTCCATGATGGTCCCCCCTATGCCAATGGGCACATCCACATGGGGACCGCCCTGAACAAGATTCTGAAGGACATCATCGTCAAGGCCAAGTTCATGGCCGGTTTTGACAGCGTCTATGTCCCCGGTTGGGACTGCCATGGTCTGCCGGTGGAGCATGAGGTGGACAAGATGTTGGGGGGGCGCAAAGAGGGGATGAGCAAATCCGAGATTAGAAGGCTCTGCCGGGATTATGCCGCCAAATTCATTGATATCCAGAGGGAGGAATTTAAGAGGTTGGGGGTCTTGGGTGACTGGGACAGCCCCTATCTCACCATGAACTACGACTACCAGGCCACCATTGTGCGTGAGTTTGGGAGGTTTGTAGAGGGGGGTTATCTCTATAGGGGAAAGAAACCGATCTATTGGTGTGCTACCTGCAAGACCGCCTTGGCAGAGGCAGAGGTGGAATATGCCCCCCACCGTTCACCCTCCATCTTCGTCAAGTTCCCCATGGTCTCCGATCTGGGTGAGACCTTTCCCTCGTTGCGGGGCAGGAGGGTCTCGGTGATCATATGGACCACCACCCCGTGGACGATCCCGGCCAACCTCGCCCTCGCCTTCCACCCAGCCTATACGTATGTGGCTGCCGAGGTGGACGACGAGGTCTATATAGTGGCCGAAGACCTGGCAGAGATCGTGATGGACACCCTGGGGTTCAAGGATTACCGGGTGCTGGAGACCTTTGCAGGGGGGGAGCTGGAGGGGTTGAAGTGCCACCATCCTTTTATCGAGAGGGAGTCGGTCATCATACTGGCCGATTATGTCACCCTCGATGCGGGCACGGGTTGTGTCCATACCGCCCCGGGACACGGCCAGGAGGACTATGAGAGCGGTTTGAAATACGGATTAGAGATCTATGCTCCGGTGGACGACGATGGTAGGTTTACCCCGGAGGTGGAGTTCTTCGGAGGGGAGTTCGTCTTCGATGCCAACCCGCATGTCAATGCCAAGCTGGCCGAGGTGGGGGCGCTGCTGAAGGAGCAAGAGATGGAACACTCCTACCCCCACTGCTGGCGCTGCAAAGACCCCATCATATTCCGCTCCACCGAGCAATGGTTCATCTCCATAGATCACAACGGACTCAGGGAGCGGGCCCTTAAGGGGATCGAGGAGGTCCAATGGATCCCCCAATGGGGGAAGGAGAGGATCTACGGGATGCTGGCCAACCGGCCCGATTGGTGTATCTCCCGCCAGAGGGTCTGGGGGATCCCCATTGTGGCCTTTTATTGTGAGGGGTGTGGTGAGACCCTGTTACGGAAGGACCTCATAGATTCTGTAGCCGACAGGTTTGCCCAGGAGGGGGCAGATATCTGGTTTGATGAGACTGCGCAAAAGCTCTTAGTGCCAGGAACCAAGTGTCCCCAATGCGGGGGGGAGAAATTCCGCAAGGAGTCGGATATCCTCGATGTCTGGTTCGACTCAGGGGTGAGCTGGGCTGCGGTCTTGGAAGGGAAGGATAATTTGGGGTTCCCGGCCGACCTTTACCTGGAGGGGAGCGACCAACATCGAGGGTGGTTCCACTCGTCACTGCTGGCCGCAGTGGGGACCAGAGGTGTTCCCCCCTACACCAGCGTGCTCACGCACGGCTTTGTGGTGGATGGCGAGGGGAAGAAGATGTCAAAATCGGCGGGGAACGTGGTGGCCCCCGACGAGGTCATCCAGAAGTTCGGGGTGGAGATCCTGAGGCTGTGGGTGGCGGCGGAGGACTATAGGGACGATATCAAGATCTCACAGGAGATCCTCGATCGGCTCACCGAGGCCTACCGAAGGATCAGGAATACCTGGAGGTATATGTTGGGCAACCTCTATGATTTCGATCCTCAACTACACGCCGTGCCCTATTCAGAGCTGCTGGAGATCGACAGGTGGGTCCTCCACCGCTTCGAGAGGTTAGTGGAGCGGGTGCTAAGGGCCTATGAGGAGTATGAGTTTCACACGATCTATCACTCCGTGCACAACTTCTGCGTGGTCGACCTGAGTTCCCTCTATCTTGACATCCTCAAAGACCGCCTCTACACCTCCACACCCTCCTCCCGCAAGAGGCGCTCGTCCCAGAACGCCATCTATCGTATCCTCAAGGGGATGGTGAGGATGCTGGCCCCTATCCTCTCCTTTACCGCCGAGGAGGTGTGGCAGCACCTCCCCACAGAAGGAGGGGGGCAGGAGAGTGTGCACTTGGCGAGTTTCCCTCAGCCGGAGGGTGAGTTCCTCGACGAGGCCCTGGATCAGAAGTGGGAGCGGTTGTGGGAGGTGAGGGAGCGGGTGACCAAGGTCCTGGAGGAGGCCCGCCAGCAGCGGGTGATCGGTCATGCGCTGGACGCCAAGGTGCGGCTGAAGGCGCCAAACAAACTCTATACCTTCCTCCAGGGGTTTGGCCCGGAGTTGAGGGAGATCTTTATTGTCTCCCAGGTGGAGCTGGTGGTCGATGAGGGTCCCGGCGACCTCACGGTTGAGGTAGGGCGGGTAGAGGGGGAAAAGTGCCAGCGTTGCTGGGTCTACGATAAGAGCGTAGGTACCAACAAGGAGCATCCAGAGATCTGCCAGCGCTGCCTCCAGACGATCACGGGCACGGGATGATGGGGAGGAAGTATCGAATTTTGCTGATTGTCTTTGTCCTTCTGCTCGCCCTAGACCAGTTGAGCAAGCTCTACATTGAGCGCCATTTCCCCCTTTACTACTCCGCGGAGGCCATCACAGGGTTTCTGAACATCACCCACGTACAGAACAGAGGGGCTGCCTTTGGCCTGATGGCCGCCCGCCAGGGGGCAACCACCTTCTTTGCCATCATCTCATTGTTTGCCGTTGCCCTCATCCTTTATTATTTACGCCGGATCAAAGAGGGGGAGCTGTGCACCCCCCTCTGCCTCTCCCTTATCTTGACAGGGGCGGTGGGAAACCTGATAGACCGCTTCCGTCTGGGAGCGGTGGTGGACTTTATTGATTTTCACTACAAGGGGTGGCACTGGCCCGCCTTTAACGTAGCAGATGCCTCCATCACCATCGGGGTCCTCTTGTTTGCCATCAAGATCCTGTGGGGAGTGAGAAGGTCCGCCGAAGAGGAGAACTGAGGTGCATCCTGTACTCATCGCCATCGGGAAATTCCATATCTACACCTATGGAGTCATGGTTGCCCTCGGCGTCCTTGTGGGGGTGGTGCTGGCTAGGAGACAGGGGACACGGGAAGGGATCGACCCGGACAAGATCGTCGACATCACCTTTTATGTCCTGGTTAGCGCCCTGATCGGCTCTCGCCTCCTCTTTGTTGTCATGAACATCCAGGAATATGCACATAATCCACTCAAGGCCCTCAAGATATGGGAAGGAGGATTGGTCTTCTATGGCGGGCTGTTGCCGGCCGTGGCGGTGGGCATCTGGTATATCAAGCGGATAGGGCTTTCCCTCTGGCAGGTGACGGATATCTTCGCCCCCTCCGTTGCCATCGGGCACGCCATCGGCAGGATAGGGTGCTTTTTTGCCGGCTGCTGTTACGGTAAGGTCTGCTCTCTGCCCTGGGCCGTTACCTTCAAAGATCCCCGAAGCCTGGCCCCTTTTGGAATTCCTCTCCACCCCACCCAGCTTTACAGCTCCATAACCCTCTTTTTCATCTTCGTTGTTCTCATCGTTTTACGCCGCAGGAAGACCTTCCACGGAGAGCTCTTCTGGTCGTACACCCTCCTTTATTCTATCATCCGCTTTCTGTTGGAGTTTTTAAGGGGCGACTTTCGCGGCAGCATTCTTGGAGGGGTGATCTCCATCACCCAGGCCATCGGCATCCCCTTGGCTGGAATTTCAATCGTTATGTTATTATATTTACGAAAGAGGAGCCTGTAGAGAGATGTCCATTGCCAAGATAGTCGTCTATCCGAGCTCCGTCCTGCAGGCCACGGCCAATGAGATCGAGAACATCGACGCTCGCGTTGTTCGCCTGGCAGGGGAGATGGCGGAGACCATGTACGCCGCCTCGGGCGTTGGTCTGGCAGCCCCGCAGGTGGGTGTCTCCGAAAGACTCATCATTGTGGACGTGAGGCATCCGAAGGGAGAAAAGGAACTCATCACCCTGATCAACCCGGAGATCGTGGAGTTGGATGGGCGGATCGTCAGTGAAGAGGGGTGCCTAAGCCTGCCCGGGATATACGAGGACGTTGCCCGGGCCGAGCAGGTTCTGGTGCGGGGGTACGACCTTAACGAGCGGCAGCGGGAGATTGAGGCCGAGGGGCTCTTGGCCGTAGCCCTGCAGCACGAGATCGACCACCTGGAGGGGGTTCTATTCATCGACCGGATAAGTCGCCTAAAGAGGGGGATTATCCAGCGGAGGATGCGCAAGCTGATACGGGAGGGCCTGGAGGTCGAAGAGGGGGATACTCGATTACTCTAGCAGGGATGGATCCCGGAAAAAAGAGGCTGCGGGCGGTCTTTATGGGGACCGCCCCCTTTGCACTCCCCTCTTTGAGGGCCCTGGCTGAATCTTTCGAGGTGGTTGCGGTGGTTACTCAGCCCGACCGCCCCCGGGGGAGGGGGAGGAAGGTGTTACCCCCTCCGGTAAAGGAGTGCGCCGTCGATTTAGGGTTGCCGGTCCTGCAGCCGGAGCGGGTGAAGGAGCCTGCGTTTATCGCCCGCTTAGAGGAACTGCGGCCGGAGCTGATCGCGGTGGCCGCCTTCGGACAGATCATCCCCTCCGCTGTATTGAAACTGCCCCCCTTGGGGTGTGTAAATGTGCACCCCTCCCTGCTGCCCAGGTACCGAGGGGCAGCGCCCATCAATTGGGCCGTTATCAATGGTGAGACCACCACCGGTGTCACCACCATCCTTATGGATGAGGGGATGGATACGGGCGATGTCCTCTTAGTACAGGAGGTGGAGATCGACCACGATGAAACAGCCCAGGAGCTCGCCGATAGGCTGGCTGAACTGGGCGGGCACCTCTTGGTGGAGACTATAAAAGGGCTGAACGAGGGGACCCTTCAACCGATACCCCAAGATGAGAAGGAGGCCTCGTATGCCCCTATGTTGAGAAAGGATGATGGCCTCATCCATTGGGAGGAGGGGACATACCAAATAAGGAACCAGATACGGGGGATGATCCCCTGGCCTATTGCCTTCACCCTGTGGGGGGGAAAGAGGGTGAAGATCTACCGGGCCTGCACTGGTGATGGCAAAGGTACCCCTGGGGAGATCATCTCCCTGGACCGTGGGATTGAGGTGGCCTGCGGCGAGGGATCCCTGCTCATAGAGGAGCTCCAGGTGGAGGGGGGCAAGAGGATGGGGTGGGAGGGGTTTGTCCGGGGCCACCGGTTGACCCCGGGGGAGAGATTGGGATAAAATGAAAAGGATCTGAGGATTCCAGGGGCCAAGGGGTCCAGTGGTCGAGTGAAATACACTAGGATCCTAGAATCCTTCATTTCGAATCCTTGAACCCTTTTTAGCAACCTTTTTAAAGAAGAGCCTAAAACCATATTTAAGGGAAAGGAGGTAATAAGGTATGAACCAGGTAAAGACGTATATCCTGATGGCGCTGCTGACCATCCTCCTGGTCTGGGTTGGTAGCCTGCTGGGTGGGCGCACCGGGGCCATCTTCGCCTTTATCTTTGCTGCCGTGATGAACTTCAGCGTCTATTGGTTCAGCGACCGCATTATCCTGAAGATGTACCGGGCTCAGGAAGTGACGGAGGCCGAGACTCCGGGACTGCACAGGGTGGTGAGGGAGCTGGCCCAGCGTGGCAGGCTTCCCATGCCCAAGGTCTATATCATCCAGAACGAGGCCCCCAACGCCTTCGCCACCGGGAGAAACCCCCAGCATGCAGCGGTGGCGGTGACCACGGGGATTATGAAGTTGTTAAACGAAGACGAGTTGAAAGGGGTCCTGGCACATGAGCTTTCTCACATCCGCCATAGGGACATCCTCATCGGGACCATTGCTGCCACCATCGCCGGGGCCATCAGTTTTATCGCCACCATGGCCCGCTGGAGCGCCATCTTCGGGGGCTTTGGCGACGATAAAGAGGGGGGAGGGATGGCCCACCTCATCGCCGTCCTGGTGCTCACCACCCTCGCCTCTTTTGCAGCGATCCTCATTCAGCTGGCTATCTCCAGATCCAGGGAATACCATGCCGATGAGGGAGGGGGCAAACTCGCCGGCAACCCGCTCTATTTAGCCAGCGCCCTGGCCAAGCTGGATGCTGGGGCGAAGCGGATCCCCATGCAGGTCAATCCCTCTACCGCCCACATGCTCATCGTCAACCCCCTGAGTGGAAGGGGAGTCCAGAAACTGTTTAGCACTCATCCCCCCATCGAGGAGCGCATCAGGCGATTGAAGGCGATGGCCGCCCGCTAATGGATCGAGCGCGCACCAAGGCGCTGGAGATATTGATCCGATGGGAGCGGAGGGGGTTTCCAATAGACCCCCTCTTTGATGGGTTGGTGATGGATGACCGCCTCCTCACTGACCTTGACAGGGCCTTTGTGCGGGAGGTGGTCTACGGGGTCCTGAGGTGGCGGGGGAGGATCGATTGGGTCATTGCGGCTTACTCCCAGATCAAACTCCACAGAATAGAGCGTGCCGTGATCTACATCCTGAGGATGGGGGTCTATCAGCTGCTGTTTATGGATCGGGTCCCCCCCCACGCCGCTGTCAATGAGGCGGTTAAGCTAGCAAAGGGGATGGGCAAGAGAGAAGTCGCTCCCCTTATCAACGGGGTACTGCGGGGGATCGCCGAGGGGAGAAAGGAGGTCTCCTACCCAGATCTCCAGACCGACCCCTTACATCACATCTCCACCTACTATTCCCACCCCCCCTGGATGGTGCGAAGGTGGATCGATCAATGGGGTGTGGAGGAGACCATCGCCCTGTGCCAGGCCAATAATCAGATCCCCCCTTTTACGCTGAGGATCAACACCCTCAAAGGGAGCCGGGACGAGCTCATCCAACGGTTGCAGGGCGAGGTGGTGGGGGTACAGCCCACCCCCTTTTCACCGATGGGCCTCATCTGCAACAATCCCCCTTCCCTGGCTACATGGGAACCATTTCAGGAGGGATGGCTGCAGGTTCAGGATGAGGCCTCCCAGCTCGTCTCCTTTATCCTGGGAACTCACCCAGGGCAGAGGGTCCTCGATATCTGCGCCGCCCCTGGAGGCAAGACCACCCACCTGGCCCAGTTGATGGGGGATCAGGGGGAGATCGTGTCCGTAGATGTGAGCCCAGCCAAGCTCTCCCTGCTGCAAGAGAACTGTCGTCGTTTGGGGATCTCCATGGTGAAGACCCTGACGCTGGATGCCACCTCCACCCTCCCCTTTGTACCCGAGTCCTTCGATAGGGTCCTGGTCGATCTCCCCTGCACAGGGCTGGGTACCCTGAGGAGGAACCCCGACGGAAAGTGGCGGGTCAAGGAGGCGGATATCACCCGCCTTCAGAAGCTCCAGCGGGAGATCCTGGCACAGGCGGCCCCGATGGTAAAGAAAGGAGGGATCTTGGTTTATAGTACCTGCACCCTCACCCTCGAGGAGAACGAAGGGGTGATCGAACCCTTTCTATCTGGGCACGAGGGCTTCCGCCTTGAAAGCGTTGAACCCTTTCTCCCCCCTGGTTGTGAGGGGTTGGTGGACAGGAGGGGGTGCCTCTTCACCCTCCCCCACCGGCACGGCACCGATGGTTTTTTCGCCGCCAGGATGAGAAGGGTGTAGCTCCATTACGATTATTGTGCAAATTGGTAATTTTTATTGACCGATGATCGTTGTTGTGACAGACTGTGGTTTGTGTTGAAGGTTGGTTGCGGCGGAGTTTTCTTTACAACCATCGGCGATATATCCGCAGTCTTGGGAGGGCGGTAAAAATCCTTACGCAAGGCTTTTGGAACAGGTAGTTACGAGGTATTCTCTTGTGTTTAATGATGTTTTGTTAGAGAGGCGAGAGTTGCTATCTTGTTTCTACCTCAACAATAGACATTATTAGACAGGGAAAAAAGGAGGTTGGGATGCAAGGTAGCAAACTGTATGTAGGAAATTTTAGTTATGCCGTAACGAGCAAGGAGTTGGAAGAATTATTTGCCACCCATGGTGAAGTGAGACAGGTCAACATCATCGAGGGGAAGGGGTTTGGGTTCATTGAGATGTCCACCCAGGCAGAGGCCGAGAATGCTAAAAAGGAGTTGAACGGTACTGAGTTTAAAGGACGAACCCTGAAGGTTGACGAAGCCCGTCCCCGCAAAGACAGACAGCGAAGAGACTATCGAAGATATTAGCGGAGGAGAACTTCATACCTTATAGCAACGGGTATTGTCCACGGATGAGCGTGTGGGCTGCCCTCGTTGTCGTGCTCGCCTGTATGGCAGCTGTCCTCGTAGCGGGGGTGCAGGCTGCCGTGACACCATCGACAAAAGACATCCTCGGCATCTACCGGATACACAATGCCGCCTATCAGGCTGCCATGGAGCGCGGCTGCCGGGTGGTCAACCTCCCCGAGCAGGGGACGTTCTTTGTCTACTGGTTGCCCGAGGGCTTTGAGAGGCTTCCTGAAAAGTGCGTGGTGGTCATGCTCCACGGGACCAACGGCAACGCCTACCGACACCTTCTGAATCTGTACGAGACCGCCGCACAAGAGAAATTCGCCCTCGTCTCCATTCAGTGGGGCTGGCCGCGGGAGAGCTGCACGGGTATGGGTAGGGGCGCACCGATGAGAAGAGGTGCCTCCTTATCAGTACCTTTCGCCGAAAGTGGTCTATGAGATCATGGCGGAGGCGCTGGAGTTTATGGCCCTTAACTATAACATTGATAGACACCGCTGCGCCTGCTATGGGTTCAGCCGTTCTGCCACCCACTGTGCCAGCTACGCCTTTCTGGATAAAAGAAGCGGGAATAACTACTTCATACTCTTTATCTCCACTTTAGGGGCTATCGGGCCTGATCTTCCGATGATACGGACCTTGCGGGCGGGTACCTACGGTGAGCGCCCGATCGAAGGTGCGCACTTTTACCTCTGGTGCGGTATGCAAGATAAGCGAGGCAGGGCGTGCGAGGGGATGAAGGCGGGCAGTATCGCAATCATCGAGGAGCTGGGAGGCACGGTTGATCTGTTCCGGCAGGGAGCAGAGGGACACGGGGGCTTCAATCACAATCAGCGCTACCAGCTCGAAGCCGTTGATCTCTGGAGGCGCATCGGTGGGAAATAGATGTACCTCTTTTGATGAGGGGAGTGGCCGTCCTGGAAAAGGGACTGTTCAGGAGCAGAAAAGGAGGAAAACTATGAGACCGATGAGACGATTTGCGGTGGTGCTCGCAGTGGCGCTGGGCATCATGATACAGATGCCTTTGGCACACGCCGGGATAGGAGAGTTCTTCGAGAGCATCAAGAAGGCCCTGGAAGGAGAAACCCTCTCAGAGAGCAAGATCGTGCGGGGGCTCAAGGAGGCCCTCCAGATCGGCACGGGCAACGCCGTCAAGACGGTCTCCCGGATGGATGGGTACTACAAAAACCCCAAGATCAGGATCCCCCTTCCCAAGGCGGTCCAGAAGGTGGAAAATGCACTCAGGCTTGTGGGATACGGCCCCGATGTGGACCAATTTAAGCTGAGCATGAACCGTGCGGCCGAACGGGCGGCCCCTGAGGCCAAGGCCCTCTTCTGGGATGCCATCAAGCAGATGACCTTCACGGATGCCCGAAATATCCTGAACGGCCGGGACAATGAAGCCACCCTCTACTTCAAAGAAAAGACCTCTGATCGGCTCCATGAGATCTTCAAGCCGACCATCCACACGGCCATGTCCGAGGTGGGGGTGACCAAACGGTACCAGGACCTGGAGGCAAAGGTGCGCACTATCCCCTTTGCCGACCGCTTGAAGCTCGACCTGGATGGCTACGTGACTGACAAGGCCCTCGATGGACTCTTCTACATGGTGGCTGAGGAGGAGCGCAAGATCCGCAAAGACCCCTCGGCACGGGTGACCGAACTGCTCAAGGAGGTCTTCGGAGGCAAAGAGCGCTGACGCGAGGAGGACGTTGCCCTCCCCTTTTTCCGCTTTTCTGCGGAGAGTCGGCGAAAAAATAAGGGAAGTGTCCCTCAGTAACTGTCGAGGAATTCTTTGGGAGTA
>DAOVGN010000062.1 GCA_030672385.1 Deltaproteobacteria bacterium
ACAACATCAAGGACAAAGACCTTCAAAAGGGTAAGGATCTTTGCGCTGAATAAGGTCAATAGGATTCCTTTGAAGGCTGCAAAAACCCTTCCTAAGGCTGTGATCTCTCTGGCATCTATACCGATTTTGTATCGAAACCAAGTCGATACTTTATAAACCAAACCAAATCCAAAGATAACCAAGGCAATATATAAAGAAATACTAAGAAACATAACCCTATTTTTCCTTAAATTTTATAACTCTTTATCATACTTGAGAATTGCTCCAAGAAAGATTCTTACTTTAAGAGCAAATTCGTCCTATTTATACCGATGCTCTATAAGCCCTTCAAAAATAATTTCAGTTTTAATGACAACACACATCAAAAAATTTTCCATCGTTATATCGTTGTGAAAGATATCACTTTCCCTCTTATTTGTCAATGCTCTGTTTCAAAAAACCGTACTTTTTTTAGGGCCGAAAGCCCAAATCTCACTACTTTGAAGGTCTTCCTTGCATCCTTTTTGTAACTCTTGCGGGATAGAATTAAGGACAATTATTTTTTCGATACCGCTGATTTAATCAGCTCAACAGGTGCCTGTAGTGTCCTCTTTAGCAACCCCCAAAGGCCAGCCCCCACGGCTGACGGAGGAAGGGGGGTTATCTTGGGGTCGTCGAGGGGACCCTTGACACTGAAGGGTACAGATATAAAGGTACCGCTTTCCCCTGTAAGGATCTTTCCAACAATGGGTATATGGTTAATAATGGTGTCCACCGTCTTCAAGGGCGCCATGAGTACAACTAGGTTCGCCTCTCCTGCGAGAAGGTCGATTTTCCCCTCACCCACGATCTTCATGGCCGCCCCATCTATCACCGCCTCTTCCAAACAAAGGTATCCATCCTTCACATCCCCTTTTATTGTGAGCTTATCGTATTGGAACCCTTTTTGGGTAAAGTCGGGGAGACTCCCTTTAAAAAACTCCATGACGTTTAGAGAGGAAAAAATCCGGGAGAGGATGGTCCAGCGGTAGATCCTCCCCTTTTGGGAATGGATGAGAAGGCTCCCCTGGGAGCCTTCTCTGAGGGGGTCCTCTTTGCCTTTGGCCTCTATATCCCCCTCTAAGAGGAAGTTTCCCTCAATGTGGGCCTCCTTCCCCCACAGACAGGATATGGTTGGAGCGAGTCCGACCCCTTTTGCCCAGAACCGAAAGGCGAGGGTGGTCATCCCTTCTCTTTGGGATATAGTTCCTTGACAGTCAATGCCGTAGAGGTCGGCCCTGGCGACCGTTATCTCAATCCCCTGGTCATCAAAGGTGACAGTCCCTTCGGCGTCACTCCACCTGTAACTTTCCCATCTTATGGCATCAGCCCTCCAAATGGACTTCCCGTCCCTGAGGGACAGGTTTCCTCCGTCCAAGGAGATTGTCCTGGGGGAATGACCATGGCAGAAGGAGACCTGAAAATCATCGATCTCCACCCACGGACGGATATCGTTGATGTTTTCCCCCAGTACAAGCCTCCCCCTCACCCACCCCTCCGCCTCCCGGAATCTCATTATCTCCAGCCTTAATTTTTCTTCCTTAAGAACCATGGGGAGATAGTGGACGATATCTCCTGGGTCGGCCTCCAGTTCGGCCTCCAGATGGAAGATGTCCCTCTCCGCCGTCAGACCTATGACCAACTTACCCTCTCTGGCCATCGACCTCCCCAGGCGTGCCTCAACATCCCAACCCCGCATCACAGCCTGTGAGACCTCGACCTCACCCGATACCCCCTCTAAGGGGAGAGGACCTGCCGGTACCAAGACTTTCCCCTCGGAGAGGGTGCCGCAAATCCTCACGTTTCGCTCCACATCCAGGGCCTCCCTGATATCCTCTCCCTCCCCATAACAGACGATCTGAGAGAACACCCCACCTTGAAGGATATGAAAGATCTCTTTGACCGTTTCATCCTTCCCCATTACCTTGAGGGCAACTCTTCTGATCTCCTCCACCTTCACATCTGTCCCCGTGATGAGGAAGAAGGACTCATTCCTTTCCCCCTTCGGCCAAGCACAAGCCCGTAACTCCACCCTCGCTGCCCCGGAGCAGGAGAAGCGAAGCTCTAATCCCACCGCCCCCCCTTCCCGTGGAATAATACCCCCTTCTACCCCTTGTATCTTAAAAAAGGGCTTCTCCTCTCCTGGCCTCCAGACGTTCACCCTCCCTCCTGCTACCTCAAGGGAGGGGATCATACGTACCCCTCCCTGTTCAAGATATGGAAAGATATCTTTCTCCATCGACATCGCCCCCTCGGCAAGGGTAAGATCGAGGACAGGCCCTTTTAAAAAAAACCTTTTTAAGGCAACCTTCTTTTTAAAGAGAGGTGCGATACGTGGATATATCCCCATCTCTTCAGATGTAAGCTCTCCCCACTGAGGGGATTGGATCCTTACCTCTTTCAGTGTGATATGCGGCCAGGGAAAAATAGAAAGAAAGGCCTGTGATATCACCACGTTCCCGTTGAGCTTCGAGGATGCCTCTACTGCGATCCTCTCTCTGATCCATTTTAGATCAATATGGGGGAGGAGGAAAATCGTGAGGGCAAAAAAAATAACGAAGATCAAAAGCGAGAGCCTTTTTGTCTTGCCTGTCTTTTTCACGGCCCGCATTATAGATGCAATCAATCTCCTTGTAAAGGGCATGTTAACGAGGCAGGGGGAAGGAGTTAATGTAAGCGTTTTGCTCGTGGGGATTATCGGCGGAAATAATCTGCAAGGCTATAAACAAGCTAACTTATGTCGTATGGCCCTAACAGTAGTAAGAATAGTGAGATACTTACCCACATTCTCTAGGCCATGATTCCTGCCAAAACCCCTGCTTGATTTCCCAAAGTCCTTGGTAACGTAGATATCATCCTTACTTTTGACAATACCTTTTCTTAAAAGGTGGTCATATTGGCCGAAAAACCTTAGTCATCTTTGTGTCTTTTGCGCAATAACGAAGACGCTAATACCAATCGGATAATTAAACCCCAATGTTAATAAATAGTTTTCCATTCTTAAGAGCCGCTTCAAAAGAAAATCCAGCAAAAAATTGCTTTCCTTAAGTTGATTTCCTGAAAATAGCTTAAAAAAAGAAGCCCTTGATAAAAACCGATAGAATACTGTTGGAAGAAATAAGGTGGTATTCCAATACGATGATCTTATGACACTGAGATTATTTACTTCAAATACATATTCGAGGCCCCTCTTTATATATCGCCGATAATGTTCATTATTCTCATCATGTTCACTCCAAAGGACTTTTAAAGCGGGTACAAAACAAATGATAAAACCTTTTTTTTTCAAAATTCTTTTCCACTCACTTACCGCTTTTTCGTCATCCTTTATATGCTCCAGTACGTCTGATGCAACAATTAAATCAAATTCTTCATTGTTAAAATGAGGCTGTGCTCCATCCATCAAAAAAACATTTTTTAAACCTCGCTCCTTACAAATCTTTATTGCCTTTCTACTAACGTCAATCCCAAAAACCTGTGAATATCCTTGCGATAATAGTAGGTTCAATAGTGGACCGCCCGAACAACCAATTTCCAAAATCTTAATATCTTTTCGCTCAGGAGAAATTTGTTTTACTAATTTTGAGATTATCTCCCGTCTGCCAACAAACCACCAATGCCTTTCTTCGAGAAAATGATATAAACTTTCGAAGTTACGCTTCATGGAATCTTATTCGCATTCAAATTTCCTCATTGCCCTTTCGACCACATTCTTTTCTTTCTTTTCCCGTTTAAAGAAGAAAAATACCAACTTGGGTCACTCTATCTTTGTTTTTGCTTCTTTCAACCAGGCCACCTCCTCAGGAATCTGGGATTTCATGCTAAAAACTTTCCAAAAGCGTTTTCCGCTCCCCAAAAGTCTTGTTTAGAGCCACCTCTTAAACCACTCTATAATCCCATCTCCATAAAATTTGTGCCCACCTTGAAATATAGTCCATTTTAGCCTACCTGGGTAACCCTCATAACATTTTTGCAGATCAGCGATGCCTTTCTTGAAGGCCGCAAGAGGAAACTCGGGGTCTCTGTCACCTCCTTCAATAAACAGCGGCCGCGGTGCTATCAAGCAGGCCACATCTGCCATTTCGCCAAAGATCAAGATCCCCGGAATATAGTTATCGGTGCTCTGTCGCCTCCTCATAGAGGTATCCCTATACGTCCCAAAATAGCAACTTATTGCCACAACCTTCACCCTTGTGGCCACCGCAGAAAGGTACATGGCAAGTCCCCCTCCCATAGACCAGCCTGCACAACCCACCCTTTTTGGATCAACAAAGGTGAGGGAACACAGATACTCCAGGAGGGCCTGGAGATAGGAGACACGCATCCCTGTGAGATTTGCCCCAGTCATGATAAGGTTCAGAGCTACATGATCCTCAACAGCAAGATCCCCTGAAAAGGGGATATCAGGTGCAAGGACGCAGAAGCCGCTCTTCACAAACCTCAGCCCAAAATCCACACCAAAACGAGATCGCCTGATGCCGACCACATCCTCTTTTGTTGTGTGATGGCCATGAATGGCCAGGATGGCCGCAGTCTTTTCTTCCTGCTGGTTCGGTACAAGGAGATAGGCCTCATGAGAAAAACCCTGCCAGCGAAAGCGTAAAAGCCTCCTTGTATAACTTCCCATGTCTTTCTCTTCCATGATGGTCAGGTCAGAAAGCCCCCTATCTACAAGTTTCAGCTTCTTTTTCAACTCCCACCGCTGAACCGTTTTTACCTTTAGGGAAGACTGCAAAGGCTGACAAAAATAGTGAAGGGACCATCCTCCCACAAAAGAGACCAAGCATAAAACCAACACCACAAGTCTCTTCCTCACTTTGCCTTCTCCCTGGCCCTTTGCACCCAGATCTCTTCCTCCGGAGTTCGGGGCCTTATCTGAGAAGCCTCTTCAAAAAGCCTTTTTGACCTCTCTGAAAGCCCCAGCTTTTCACAGACGAGGGCCAAATTATAAATGACCTTCAAATTTTCAGGCTTTATCTCCCTTGCCCGTTCAAAACATTCTCTGGCTTTATCCAGCTTATCCAGCCCGAAGTATGCAACACCCATATTGAGAAAGGTCTCCCAAGTAGGTTTCTCGAGATATCCCACACGCTCAAAGCAGCTTAATGCCTTTTGTAATTTATATCTCTGAAGATAGGCCCTTCCAAGTAAACTATAAGCTTCCACCCTCGTTCCGAATGCTGCCTTCTTTTTGTATATCTCCAAAAACTTTATTGCTTCGTTTATTTTACCTTGCTGAAATAAAGAAACACCTAGGTTGTAATAGGCATCTACTGGAATACGAGAACTAAGACCCATAGCCTTCTTCTGCGCCTCTATTGCTTCATTATACCGTTCCAACTTCATATAGGTCAAACCCAGCTCAGAATAACCTTGTGGCAAATTCCTGCGGTTCGCTATTGCTTTAAGGAAGGCCTTCTCCGCCTCTAAAAAATGCTCCTTTGTTCCATAGATCCGATGGTAAATGCCGAGATAATAAAAGGGATAAAAATCTTGAGGAAATCTCTGACAGGCCTCCTTCAGTTCACGTTCAAGCGCCTCAAGATATCTTCTATCATCCTTTTTCTCCTTGGCATAATCCATGTAGAGATCAGATGGCCTCAGGTAATGAAAACCATATCTTTCTATAAGTCCATCAAATTTCGTCCCCTTTTTCATATAGAGGTTCGCAGTATCATCGAAGGCCACGAGCCTCCAATCCTCATCTTCATCCAACCAGTAAAAGAGCGAGGCATATCCCTTCTCTCTGTCGTCGCGCACAAGCACAATCTCCACCCCATAGCGTTTGACTATCTTTTCCCACACCTCCTTTTTCCGCTCCGCCATAGCATAAAGCCAGAAGAAGTCCTGATCATATAAAGCGACGGTCCTTCCATCTATGAAAACGGGGATAGCGGGATAGAGGTGCCAGATGATGTATCCACCGAGGGCATAGGTGTTAAAGATTCTTCCGTTTACATCGTGATTTTTCAGAAAATCCACCGTCCCCTTAGGGTAATTCATCCAGACCCCAAGGCCCAGCCTTTCTGCCTTGATGAGTTCTCCCACATCCCGAACACAAAACCCGAGGATCACAAGGAGGGGTACAAGACGCATCCATTTCCATCCGCGTATCTGCCACCGGAGATTGGCAAGATTATTGACAATTATGGGGGCTGTCGCTATGGCAAAGGCCCCGCAGAATCGGATGTGTTTGAAGGCCATATATGAAAAAAGAGCGAAGATCACCACATTTTCCACCTTGGTGAAATTTGTCCTATTGATCACAAAGGAAACAACCCCTAAAAGAAACAGGGCACGAAACCACATAGTAGGGTTGATTATAAAGAGCCCCACGAATCTAATATCCATAGATGCCCACTCAGCGATTCCCCTGAGGGTTTCTTCTGACCCCGCTGTCTTCAAGGGAACGAGTAAGACCCGATACGTATGGGGGTTAAGCAAAGAGACCAGGACTAAGGAAAAGC
This sequence comes from Deltaproteobacteria bacterium, assembly GCA_030672385.1. Taxonomy (GTDB): domain Bacteria; phylum Desulfobacterota; class B13-G15; order B13-G15; family RBG-16-54-18; genus DAOVGN01. Next base: position 6,486 of record DAOVGN010000062.1, read on the forward strand.
ACAAAAACAGAAGGACTTGCAGTCTTCTATCTTGAAATACAGGCTTTAGGTCTCGGTGGTGGCTCAGGGCCAGAGGGACAAACCTGCCCAGGGCAAATGCCCCTACCAGAAATATCCCCAGGAGGAAGCTGGAGTGAAAGTTGGCCCACAAGAGATGGGCTGGAAGGAGCAAGAAAAACAACGTACGGGTTGTGATTTTCTCTCCCCGGTGAAGGGTGAGTAGATACAAATAGAGGGCAAGGAAAAGCAAAAACATAATTTGAGGGCGGACCAGGAAACGCCCACTGGCGACCAGGAGAGCGAAAAAAAGGAGGGTAACGCTCAACCATCCCTTCCCCCCATCCACCTCGCGGCAGGTAAGAAAAAGGATCACAAAGATCAATAAAACTACGACAATCTTAAAGATGATAAGGCCCCCAAATCCACCAAATTGGTATATAGGATAAATGAGGGCCTGAAAGAGCCATTCAAAATCTATCCATTCCGCACCATGGAAGGTATAAGAAAAGGGATCAACGTGGGGCACAGCCATATTGTGCCATATCCACTCTCCGGTCTTGAGATGCCACCAGATGTCAAAGGAGGAGATTTTCTTTGCGGCGAAAAGGACGCAGAAAACAAATAAGATGATTAGAAAGGGGTTGAAGCCCCTTTTGCCCTCAGGGTGCACAGTTCTTTCCATAGTTATCCCACCACAGTTGGAAGATAAAAAGGTTCCAGAGCTTCTTCCTGTTATCCACCCTCCTGGTGAGGTGCTCTTCTAATAAGCCCTGGATGGCTGTCGGATCAAATATCCCCTGCCTTTTGATCCTCTCCTCCGAAAAGACCTCTAAGAAGAGCCCTCTTAAATCACCGGCGATCCACTTGGCCACCGGTATGCCAAAACCCTTCTTTTTGCGAAAGACGATCTCCCTGGGGAGCTTGTCCCTCATGGTCTTCTTAAAGATGTATTTGGTGGTCAGACCCCTCAATTTAAAACCCTCGGGGAGCCCTGTGACTAAATCAACGAAGTGATGGTCCAGAAAAGGAACCCTCACCTCCAGAGAGTTGGCCATACTGGCCCGGTCCACCTTGACCAAGACCCCCTCCTGAAGATAGAGCTTCATGTCCAAGAACAACAATTTCCCCAAAAGAGAATCAATGTTTTTTCCATTTAAGTAACTATCTAAAATGCTAAACTCATCCAACCCACCTAACTCGGCCCTTATCTCCTTATTCAGTATCCCCTCTTTTTCCTCCGGGGGAAAGGTCCCCAGCCAGACATAATTCCTGATGACCGGTGGATAGGCGACCCCCCTGATAAATTTCTTCACCCGAAAATCAAGGCTCATGTTATTAAAAGAGACGGGTAATTTCATGGCCCATCTTTCCACCAGATTCCTTCTCAACCACGCTGGAAGCTTGGTATAGAGCTGAGCGAGGCGAAAGGCCTGATAGGTGGGATAGCCAGCGAAGAGCTCATCTCCCCCGTCCCCCCCAAGGGCTACCTTTACACTCCTTCTCGTGAACTGGCTCAACAAAAAGCTAGGGATGATGGAGGCATCGGCCAACGGTTCATCTAAAAGGGAGGCTACCGTGGGCAAGATGTCCAATAATTTTTTGGGGTCGAGGATCTCTTCATGATGGTCGGTCTCAAAAAAGTTGGCGGCGCGACGGGCGAAGGATGACTCGTCGAAAGAGGCATCTTCGAAGCCGATGGAAAAGGTCTTGATATCATCTATGCCCTCCTCTCTCAGGGCAGCGATCACAGAAGCCGAATCAATCCCACCGCTCAAGAGGACTCCCAGGGGGACATCACTGATCAACCGCATCCTCACCGCTTTTCTGAAGCGGGACCAGATCTCCTGGCATATCTCCTCCTCTGATGATTTATCCCCCCACCTATCCTTGAAGTCCAGATCCCAATAGGCCCCCTCTTTCAGCTGACCATCTCTATATACGAGGTAATGACCTGGGGGGAGCTTCCGTATCCCCTTAAATATAGAATATGGGGCAGGGATGAAATCGTAGGTGAGGTAGAGGCCCAAAGACTCTAAATCCAGCCCCTGGTCTACAAAAGGGGCATTGAGCAGGGATTTCAACTCTGAGGCAAAGGAAAGAGTGTGGCCGTCAAGGGCATAATAAAGGGGTTTGATCCCTATCCTGTCCCGGGCCAAAAAGAGCTTGCGCTGCCTCCCATCCCAGATGGCGAATGCAAACATCCCGTTGAGGCTCTCCACGCATCTTTCTCCCATTTCCTCATAAAGATGGACCAACACCTCTGTATCCGTCTTGGTGTAAAACCTATGCCCTTTCTCCTCCAACCCTCTTTTTAGCTCTGGGAAGTTATATATCTCACCATTAAATACCACGTATATGGTTTCATCTTCGTTGTGGATGGGCTGTCTCCCCGTATCGAGGTCGATGATGCTCAACCTCCTATGCCCCAGGGCAATCCCCGCATCGGCGTGGTACCCCTCCTCATCCGGCCCCCTATGTCCGAGGACCGAGGTCATCTTTACCAGAACATCAAAGTCCACCGGTCTCTTATCGGAAAAACAAAACCCACAGATACCGCACATATTCTTAAACCCTCATGAGGGCTTCCCCCTCACCTCTTCCTCTCCCCAAAGGGGAGAGGAAGAGGTGAGGGGGATATAAAATATCCATAGTGATACCAGCAGCTTGCTACAGGAAGATTCATTTATAAAATCCCTATTATTCAAAATTTATCATTGACTTAACAGCATATATCGGTTTTCCCTGGGATTCGTGATAGGTGCGAATGATGATCTCCGCAATGAGACCCATCAGGACAAACAAAACACCCATGATGCCGAAGAGAAAAGAGAGCAAGATCATAGGGCTCATCCAGACCCCTCCCAAAAAGAGCCTCCGGTAGAGGACGAACAGCCCCACCAGGACCCCCAGACCCAACAAACTCACCCCAGCACCCCCAAAGAGGTGAATGGGTTTGGTGGAGTAACGCTGTAGAAATGAGATGGTTATGAGGTCCAGTATGACGCTGATGGTTCGGGAAAGGCCGTATTTGGTCCTCCCATATCTGCGTGGGCGGTCGGTCACCTCTACCTCCGCAATCCTTGCCCCTACCCAGGAGGCATAGGCAGGGATGAAGCGGTGCATCTCCCCATAAAGCCGCACATCTTTGAGGACATCCCTTCGGTATGCCTTGAGGGTACATCCATAGTCATGCAGTCTGACGCCGGTCAGCCAGGAAATCAACCTGTTGGCCAGGATGGAGGGGAATCTCCTCTTGAAAAGGGGCTCCTTCCTCTCCCTCCTCCAACCGCTGACCACGTCGTAACCATCCTCCAATCTCCTCAAGAGCCGTGGGATATCCCGGGGATCGTTTTGTCCATCTCCATCCAGCGTGACAATTACCTCCCCCTGTGCGTGCTCCACACCGGCGGCAATGGCAGCGGTTTGACCGAAGTTTTTGCGAAACTGGATGACCCTAAGTCTCTTATCCACCTGGGCCAATCTCTGCAGGACCTCACTACTGCCGTCATCGCTGCCGTCATCGACGCAGATGACCTCATATCTCCCTTCTATCCCCTCCAAGGCAGCCTTTAATTCTTTATAAAGTGGGGAGATATTCTGGTCTTCGTTAAAAACTGGGATCACCACAGAGATATTCTTCAATCCCATCCCCTCTCTCTCCGTATCTTCTCTATCCAATGCCCCTCCTGGGAGGCCAAGCCATCCTCCCCCAACTTTAGATAGATGGTCCTCAAGAATTGATGGTATTCCTCATTTAGGGGATAGAGCTGGGAGGCCCTCTTGATCTCATCCATCCCCTTCCTCTCTTCCCCTGAGATCAAGTACATCATCCCCAGATCAAAGTGGTAGTAATGACGCCAGGGACTCAATCGTATGGCCTCCTGCACCGCAGTGATCCCCTCCTTTTGGCGGGAAAGCCTTTGAAAGAGCAGCGTCCCATACCGATGATGACATTGGCTGTTGTGTGGGTCGAGGCGTATGGCCTTCTTGAGTTCAAGCACCGCTTCATTAACGAAAAAGGGACCTGCGTCAAGGCGGCTCCTTGCCCTCTGGTAATACATCTGTCCATACAACTGAAGGAGCAAGACGATTGAAAGCGCCACGGTCCCGGCAAACCCTAAAAAGGTAAATATCGTCTTTCTCCTCCCCTCCAGATCTATTCTATATACCCTATCCTCTGCCTTAGTACCTACACCCAAGGCCAGAACGGCAAAACCCGGCAAGGTAACACTGGGCAGGTAAAACTCAAAATCGAAGGCGTGATGGAGAAAAAAGGCCAGACCTGCCACCATAAGGGAAGACACCCAGACTGTTAATTCTCTATCTTTCGTCTCTTTAAGGACGAGCAGGGTGCGCCAAAGCCACCAGCAGGCAAACCACAAAAAGACTATCGTACCAATTACCCCCATCTCCACCCCCAACTGAAGGTACGTATTGTGAGAATGGTGTACGATGTTGACCCCAGGCCTTTGGTAGGATGGATAGATGAGGCCGAAGGTATTTAGGCCCTTCCCTATCAAGGGTCCATCCTTGACCATCTCTATGGTAGTCCCCCAGTTCAAGACCCTGAGCACCAGGGGATTGTTTTTAATAGGGGCAAAGGGATTATCCGGCCTTTTGAGGCTTAACCCAGCAAAGATCAGCACCAAAAGCAAGACAAGACCGCCGAGGGAATAGACCAGGTACCTAGTCCTTACCCTTTTTACATAACCCAGATATATACAGGCAAAGCACCCACAAGCAAGGATCAGGGAGACCCACCCGCTGAAGGATTTGGTCAGATAGAGGGCGAAGCCCTGCAACCCCAGGGCCATTCCAAAAAGACATTTTACCCATCCTTTTCGGACAAGGATAGTGAAGGCCAGGCTCAGCGGGATGCTCATCCCTAAAAAGGCGGCGAAATGGCTGGGCAACAAAAATGTGGCGAAGACCCGTCCTCCCTCCAGACGTCCGATGACCTCTTCGATAAAGGGGTATATACGAGAGAATTCCCCTTCTTTTATCTTGATGATGAGACTCTCGAAGCCCCAAAAATATTGATAGAGGCCGTGTAATGAGGTTAGGACACCCAGGATAACTACGGCCAAAGCGATCCTGCGGGCCTCTCTGGGGGAAGAAATCTGGGCGATGAGAAAAAAAATCGCCGTATAGCTGGCCACGTGGAGAAGGAAATCGCGGCTGACGGCATAGTCTATGGACTTAAAGGTATAGATGACGGCCAGTACAAAAAATATCAATAGGGGAAGGGGGGAAGAAGGCCTTCTGATCTCTAAAACCCCCTTTTTAGTCCCTTCGTATAAGAAGAGAAAGAGGGCCCAGCACAGGAAAATGACCTGCAAGGTAGGAGACCAAAAAAACCTATGAAGGGAAAAGAGGGTGGCGACAAAGAGGGAACTGATGACTAATACATGTATCAAATTGGATGGCATATTTTTCTCAATCTAAGCTCTCATAACTTGTAGAGTCTCAAAGGGAACCATTGAGCTGTGTTGTATTGGGCTACTGGACCCTGTAGTTTAGGGAAAAGTGGACTTCCATGGCAAAGATATGCACTAAGAAAAAATAGGAAGGCAAAAAAGAGGGATTTGGTGGCTAATATATAAAGGGCCTTAATAGTACCTCCGCAGATCCATAAATTGGCGTGGCTTTAGCGCAGTTCCTCCCACTCCCCCTGCTGCCAACCTCCGTCATTATAATACTGGACTCCATCCTGGTCTATGCGAAATGGGAAATCACCCGCCTGCGTGTTCTGGGGGGTGGCGTCAACCGTGTAATGGGTGTTGTCTCCCCAATTGAGAGCTAACGTATAATTATTGCCCGCCATTCCGGTATCACATCCAGCCAATAGATTGAAATTATTAGCATATACCCCCTGCTCTGCCCTATACATCTCCTGTGCGGCCCTGACCGTCTCCAGGGCCGTGAAGGCATCAGAGCGGCGAGATCTGGTGACATAGTCGTTGTAGGCAGGGATGGCTACCGCCGCCAGGATCCCCACGATGGCCACCACGATCATAAGCTCAATAAGGGTGACCCCTTGCTTCCCCCTCATCTTTGTTATCATCATCTTTCACCAGTTAAGTGACTATTTGCCATAAATAAATATGGATAACCCCTCTCCTTCTCACTCCCTTTGGCCGATGGGAGTGAGGGGGCGATCAGGAGATCACTATCCCAAACCATTTTAATTAATCAAAATGGGCGTTACCCTAAAGTCAACCTGTCTTATTTCTTAGGCATATATATAGGATCTATGGTTGAACTACTGGCCCATATCTTATAGTAACCTTCGTTTGAATCATAATCGAGATTCATCTGTAATTCGCCTTCACCCACACCAGCTTTTATGAGATCAAGGGTGCTTTTAAAATTAAGAATTATATTCACATGAGTATAGTTACCAACAGCAGGTGCCAAAGTCACGTTTATATATGTAGTTGAGAAAGAGGCGAGATTATTGGCACCATAACTAGCAGATGGGAAATGCCCTGCATGTGAGTGATACTCGACTGCTGATTGTGCGATGGCATCACAGGCAGTCGTCACCTCGCTCATCCTCGATCTCTTTATAAAGTCGTTGTAAGCTGGAATGGCGATGGCGGCCAGGATCCCCACGATGGCCACCACGATCATGAGCTCAATAAGGGTAAAGCCTCTCTTTGATCTCATCCTATTACCCACACCATCCCCCTCCCCCTGCACCAGAAAAAGACACCCTGGTCAGGTCTTGGTGTATGAGGCCCATACTCCAAGACCTGACCGATGCACGCACTTTACTTACCTTATACCTTATAGCTTACTTCTTCGGCATATACTTTAACGCGAGGTTACCGCTATATGCCTTATGGTAGCCGGTAGCAGAATCATAGGTAACCGTCATGATTAAGGTATTGCCGCTAACTGGGGCCAGGGATGCGTTGAAGGTTGCCATTAAATTGCAGTTAGTAAGCACAGCAGATGTCGCGTAATTCCAGGCACAATACTCTATACTTATAGCAGCGAGGGCATTATAATTATAGGCAGACGCCGGGAATTCCCCTCTCGCTGCATGGTACTCTGTTGCCGCTTGTGACAAGGCGTCCATGGCAGTGGTAACCTCAGTAATCTTTGTCTTGACCGTGTAATCGAGATATGCCGGGATGGCGATGGCAGCCAAGATCCCCACGATGGCCACCACGATCATGAGTTCGATCAACGTAAAACCCTTTTTGTTCTTGATCCTCTTTAACATCTCTTCATCCTCCTCTTATTTTTTAATAAGGCCGTCCTTTCCGGCACTAACCAACATCTCCTCCGTCTAACCAGATGGTCCATTTCACCTCCTTTCTTCGCTTCGCAACTTTACGTTATAAAATATAAGCAAACTTCATGCCATAATAAAAGAACCCCGCCAGGGCTTGAAAATCCACCCCTTCACCCTGCCTGCCCTCAAAAAGGAGGCCATCAAGTGACAATTTCGGTCACTCTCATGGACAAAAATGGTCACTTCTTTTTGGGCTTTTGTTTCTGCTCTATTTATGATATTATCATATTAATTTTAAATTGCAACACCTTTATGGGATGGAGAGGGAAAAAAAGATAAAACGAATCACGGTGATGGCTATCCCCTGCCTCATCCTCGCCTGTCTGTTGACCGGGATAGGGACGTACCTCTATTTCTCCTACACCCTCCCCTCAATCAAATCCCTTGAGGATTACAAGCCACCTATCATCACCAAGGTGTTCTCCGATGACGGGGAGTTGATCGGGGAGTTTTTCAAAGAACGCAGGATCGTGGTGGCCATCGAGAGGATCCCAGAAGTCCTCAGCCAGGCCTTTGTGGCGGCCGAGGACTCTAAGTTCTTCCAGCACAAGGGTATTTCCTACCTCAGTATCCTGAGGGCCATGGCCAAGAACATCTTGGCGGGGAGGATCGTCCAGGGGGGTAGCACCATCACCCAACAGGCGGTCCGTTCCATGCTGCTGTCAAGGGAGAGGACACTGTCCAGAAAGACCAGGGAGATCTTGTTGGCCCACAGGATAGAAAAGTATCTCACCAAGGAGGAGATCCTCTACATCTATCTAAATCAGATCTATCTAGGACACGGAAACTACGGGGTAGAGGCAGCCGCACGGGATTACTTCGGCAAAGGGGTCGAGGAACTTACCCTCCCCGAGGCCACCTTGCTGGCAGGTCTTCCCCGGGCCCCGGAGAAGTATTCTCCCTTCCATCATCCAAACCAGGCCAAAAACCGTCAGGCATATGTGTTAGGACGCATGGTAGAGGACAAATATATCACCAAAGAGGAGGCTGAAAGGGCCTACCAGACCCCTTTAGAGATAAAATCAAGGGAGAACAAATACCTGAACACCGCTCCCTATTTCACCGAGCATATCAGGATATACCTCCAGGAAAAATATGGGGAGGAGGCCCTGTACACCCAGGGCCTCCAGGTCTATACCACCTTGAATCTCAAGATGCAGCGGGCAGCCCAAGAGACCCTGCAAAAGGGGCTTATAGATCTGGACAGGAGACAGGGCTACCGAGGGCCGGAGATGATCTTAACAAGGGACGAGGTTGAAGCCTTTTGCCAGGAAATAGCTCAGGAGCTGATGGAACACCCCATCAAAGCAGGTGAGACCTATCTGGGAGTGGTAACGGGAATACCCAAGGGTAAAAAGCGAGTATGGGTGCGGATCGGAGCCCGAAGGGGTTACATCCCCTTCGAAAAGATGCGCTGGGCGCGAACCCCCGATCCAGAGGTGGATTATAGTGCGGCCTCGTTGAAGGATCCCTCTCGTGTACTCAAGGTAGGATATGTCATCCGAGTGAGGGTGCAGGAGATACCCCCCAAGGGATTATTGAAGTTGGACCTAGAACAGGGGCCAGAGGTCCAAGGGGCCATCTTCTCTATGGAGGTACCCTCAGGATATGTCCGGGCCATGGTGGGGGGGAGGGACTTTCTGGAGAGCCAGTTCAACCGCGCCCTGCAGGCCCGCCGGCAGCCCGGCTCCGCCTTTAAGCCCATTGTCTACGCCGCCGCCCTGGATAAGGGGCTCACCCCTGCCTCCATCATCATTGACTCCCCGGTCATTTATTACGATGCCATCAAGGAGGATAATTGGAAGCCCAAAAACTTCGAAGAACGATTCTACGGTCCTACCACCCTTAGGACTGCCTTGACCCACTCCAGAAATGTGGTAACCATAAAACTGCTGCGGGATACAGGAATATTTTACGTCATCAAGTATGCCCGCAGGCTGGGGATAGAGTCCCCGCTGACCCCTGACCTCTCCCTCTCATTAGGCTCTTCAGAGGTCACCCTGTTGGAGTTGGTAAGGGCCTATGCTGTATTCGGCGCCCGCGGGTACCTCCTCAAACCTATTTTCGCCAAAAAGGTATTAGACAGAGACGAAACCCTACTGGAGGAAAACCATCCCTTGCCCATGGAGGTAAATCTTAGAAGGAAGGAGGGAATGATCATTGAAGAAGATCTAAAGGGGGGTGAGGAGGTCGTTTTGCCTCAGGTGATCGGTGAGGAGACCGCTTATATCATGACCAATCTCCTGGAAGGGGTGATACGACAGGGGACTGGCTGGAGGGCAAAAAACTTAGGCCGTCCCTGTGCGGGTAAGACTGGCACCACCAATGAATATACCGACGCCTGGTTTGTCGGCTACACCCCTGATCTGATCACCGGGGTGTGGGTAGGTTTTGATGAGAAGAAGCCTCTGGGGAAGTTCGAAACGGGCTCACGGGCCGCCTCTCCCATCTGGGTCTCCTTCATGAAGAGGGCCTTGAAGGGAAGGCCGGCGAAGGCCTTCCCTATCCCCGAAGGAATTGTCTTTGCCAAGATCGATCCCGAGACCGGTTTGCTTGCCTCTCCTGGGGTGAAAAATGCCATATTTGAGTGCTTTAAAGAGGGGACTCAACCTACCAAGGAGTCCTCACCCACTGAGGTCGAGGACTTCCTGAAATCCGACACCATATTCCAAGAAGAATAGAGATAAACAGGTTTTAAACCTTTGATATGAAAGTCCTCTAAAGGAAACCACCCACCACATCCAAGGGCATCCGCGCATTTCCATGCTAAAACTCATATCCTAAAACAGGCTACATAGTGTCCGGGTGAGGCCTCCTTTAGGGCCGGGATTTGCTCGCTGCACATATGCTGGGCCTGGGGGCAGCGTGTGTGAAAAGGGCACCCAAGGGGAGGGGTCAAAAGGCTGGGCAGATCACCTGAAAGCGGCGGTCTGCTCCCACGCTGGCTGGGATCAGGTTGGGGGATGGCCTTGAGGAGTCCCTGGGTATAGGGGTGCAGAGGCGTTTGATAGATCTCCTCACGGGAGGCGAGCTCTACAATCCTACCCAGATACATCACGGCCGCTCGCTGGCTAATATACCTCACCACGTTGAGATCATGGGAGATAAAGAGATAGGTGAGATGGAATCTGTCTTGAAGCTCTTGCAAAAGGTTCAGGACCTGGGCCTGGATGGAGACGTCCAGGGCGGAAACCGGTTCATCAGCGACGATGAATTGAGGGCGCAGGGCAAGGGCCCTGGCGATCCCTATCCGCTGCCTCTGTCCCCCGCTGAATTCGTGCGGATATCTGTAAAGATGATCCTCTTCTAGGCCCACAATCTCCAAAAGACGCCGGACTTCCTTCTCTCGTTCCCTCTTGCTCCCAAAGAGATGGTGGATAATCAATGGTTCCTCGACGATCTCCTTCACCCTCTTACGCGGGTTCAGGGAGGAATAGGGGTCCTGGAAGATGATCTGGGCCTTTCTTCTCAGGTGGCGCAGTTCCCTTCCCCGAAGCCTGCTGATCTCCTCCCCCCCGAAGTAGACCTCCCCTTCCGTGGGCTCTTCCAATCGCAAGAGCAATCTCCCCATGGTGGACTTACCACAACCGGACTCCCCCACCAACCCCAAGGTCTCCCCCTCCTTTATGAAGAGGTCCACTCCATCCACCGCCTTAACAACACCTTCGGCCGGGGAGAATGGGCCTGTACGCAGGGGGAAATACTTCTTCAGCCCTCTCATTACGATCAAATCTTGCCTTTCATCCATATAGCCAACACCTCGCCTGGTGCCCATGGGCAACTGTGATGAGAGGAGGCACCTCTTTTCTACAGATCTCCTTGACGAAGGAACACCTGGGGTGAAAGCGGCAACCAGGTATCTCCTCCAGGGGATTTGGGACATTGCCAGGGATAGGATGCAGTTCATCCAGATGGGGTTTTGGGATAGAGGAGAGCAACCCCATGGTATAGGGGTGTCGGGGATCAGCAAATAGGGTCGTTACGTCAGTATATTCCACCACCTTTCCCGCATACATGATGGCGACGTTGTCCGCCGTTTGAGCGATGACCCCCAAGTCATGGGTGATGAGGACCATCGCCAAGCCCATCTGCTGCCTCAACCCCTGGATCAGCTCCAATATCTGGGCCTGGATCGTTACATCCAAGGCCGTGGTGGGCTCATCGGCGATCAGAAGCGTGGGGTCACCTGCCAGGGCCATGGCGATCATGACCCGCTGTCGCATCCCACCGCTGAGCTGGTGGGGATAATCCTTCATCCTTTGCGCTGCATCAGGCATACCCACTGATTTGAGCATCTCTATAGCCCTCTGTTTCGCCTCCCTCTTCTTGAGTCTCGTATGCACGTGGAGGGCCTCGGTAACTTGTGACCCAATGGTAAATACGGGGTTCAGGGAGGTCATAGGCTCCTGGAAGATCATCCCTATCTCCCCTCCCCTGACCATGCGCATCTGTTCCTCCCCCAACGCCAGTAGATTCTTCCCCCTCAACACTATCTCTCCCCCCACGATCTTCCCCCTGGGCCTGGGGACTAGGCGGAGGATGGAAAGGGCGGTGACACTCTTGCCACAACCAGACTCTCCCACCAGGCCTAAGGTCTCTCCCCTTCCCACCCCCAAATCTACATCGTCTACCGCCTTGATGATCCCCCAGCGGGTAAAAAAATAGGTCCTCAACCCCCTTATCTTGAGCAGGCCATTTTCCATAGCAATACCTACCGTCATGAAATGGGTCTCACCCCCAACCGTGAAAATACCACGTTATCAAGAAGGGTTCAAGGATTCGAGGATTCAATGTCCAATTTCGGGAGAGCTCACGAGGGGTCGTTTACCCCTCAATGGAAGATTGAAAATAAAAAAGAGGTGCTTCCCTTTCTATTAAGGTGAAAGGAAAGACCCCCTCAAGGCTCTGGTGCCGAAGGCGGGACTCGAACCCGCACAGGCCTGCGCCCACTAGACCCTGAACCTAGCGCGTCTACCAATTCCGCCACTTCGGCACAAATCCATTGCAAAAACCCCTTCTGTAACCTATACTAATCTATTGATTTTGTCAAGAGGACGAAGGGCTCATGAGGATTATCGATGATCCTGACTTCACGAGAGAGGATTTCTCCTCCCCCGCCTTGACCATTGGAAGCTACGACGGGCTCCATCGTGGCCATCAGGAGATCATCGGAAAGGTCATTAAGAAGGCCAAAAGCTGGGGGGGCAAATCGGTCGTCCTCACCTTTGAACCCCATCCTGTAAAGGTCCTCTATCCTCAGTTTAATGTCCCCCTCATCACCCCTTATAAAAAAAAGATGATGCTCTTGGAGAGTTTCAGCATAGACGTCACCATCAATCTCCCCTTCACCAAAGATCTGTATGAGATGTCTGCGCAGGAATTTGTCCAGGAGGTCGTCCATAAACGGATTGGCCCCCGCTGGGTGGTGGTGGGATTCAATTTTACCTTCGGAAAGGATAGGGGGGGTACAGTTGAAGTGTTAAAGAAAATGGGGGAGAGACTTGGCTTTGAGGTGGAAATCATCCCCCCGTATACCTTGGACCAAGATGTAGTCAGCAGCACCCGAATAAGGGAACTGATCGCACAGGGTGAAATCAAGGATGCCAACCGCATGTTGGGCAGAAACTTCATCATCCTGGGCAGGGTCATCCACGGACACGCGCGGGGAAAGGGGTTGGGGTATCCTACCGCCAACCTGGAGATCACCCAAGACCTCTACCCCAAGAAGGGGGTCTATGCCACCTATGTAACTCTTGGGGAAGAAACCTACAAAGGGGTAGTTAATATCGGTACCAACCCCACCTTTGGCGATGAGGAGCTTGCCGTAGAGGTCTTCCTCCTCGACTACCAGGGGGACCTCTACGGGAGGGAGTTGAAGGTGGCCCTGGTGGACAGGCTCCGGGATGAGAAGGTATTCCCCTCCCCTGAAGAGTTGGTCCAACAGATAGAAAAAGATATCCATCGGGCACAGGAGATCCTCCGAGAGCAATGAAGTGGAAGTCCTGGATCGGGTTCGCCATCAGCATCTTCTTCCTCTATCTGGCCTTTCGCCGCATAGACTACCGTCTCCTGCTGGAGAGCCTGAAGGATGCCAACTATCTCTATCTGATCCCTATAGTTGCCATCATCTTCGTAAACATGGCCCTGAGGGCCCTGCGGTGGGGGTACCTCCTGCGCCCCATAAAAAAGATAGGCTTCCCCAACCTCCTTGCCGGCATCATAATCGGCTTTATGGCCAACAACATCCTCCCGGCACGCATAGGGGAGATCGTGCGGGCCTATATCATCGGCCGCAGCGAGCGGATCAGTAAAAGTTCATCCTTTGCCACGGTGGTGATAGAGCGGTTGTTCGATGGCTTTACCGTGTTGGGCATTCTCGTGGCGGTCCTGATCTTCATCAACCTCCCCCCGGGGAACATACATTTTAAAAAAGGGCTGGAGGTGGCAGGATATATAAGTGCAGCCCTCTATGGTGTCATCTTTGTAATATTATTTATTATTAAGAAAAAAACGATCTGGTTTCTAAAATTAGCCTCTCTCTTGGCACGCCCCTTCTCCTCACGCTTGAGTGAAGGAGGGCTCTCCAACATCCTTTCTTTTAAGGAGGGCCTGCTCTCCGTGGAGAGCGCCAAAACCCTCGTGATCACCTCTGTCTACTCCCTCCTTATCTGGGGGGTTTTTGCCTGCGCCATCTATCTAGCTGGACTCTCCTTCGGGCTCAAACTCTCGATCTCCGCCTCTATGTTGATCTTGGTAGCCATCTGTCTGGCCATGATCATCCCCTCCACCCCGGGCTTTATCGGGACCTATCACGCCTCGGTGACCTACGCCCTTATCCTCTACAGCGTGCCTGCGGAAAAGGCCCTGGGTTTTTCCATCGTCTTCCACGCCATCAACTACATTCCCCTCACCCTGGCTGGGTTTTTGTATCTTTGGAGACATCACTTGACTTTGAAAGCAATAAGGCAGGAGGAGGAAGGGGGTTCAGAAACGCAAGGGGCGTAGAGCACCTCGCTATTTCGATAATCATTTACAAAAATTAGTATTGCGTCCCCGATTTTTTTCTGCCTCTCATTTTCTACGAGAGGGGTCTTACTTCGTAATTCCTTGTAACGACAAGATCGGTTTCTTTCTGTAACCTCTGAATAATGCGGTGCTCTATCTCCAACACCTTGAGGATAAATTCAAAGTCTTGATCAGGGTCGCGGGCGAGGTTCCTCTCCCGTACGTCATCGATTCTGGCCTGATAATCCGACTCCAGAAAGACTTTTACTGTTGTGCTCTTTAAAAGTAGGCTATAGGTAAGATCGACAAAGATAACGTCAATTCCGGTGAGGTCAACTGGCACATCTTTGTATCTTCTTGATCCCAGTCGCCTGCAGTCAGAAGGAACAAAAACCTCTGTGACTTTCCTTTTGGCTGCACGATTGAGTATCGAATCTAACTGTTCCAAATCTACCTCTGAAGGCCCTATGTATTGAGCCAGTTTGTCCTCAGCATAGGCTTCAAGCCGTGCCCTGTGGTTTTCAGCCGGTGCCAGCTTAAAAAAGGCATCTCCGGCTATCGTAATCCCCCATATCTTCTCCCTTCTCAACAGAAACCTCAGATACTCTGCAATTTCAGTCTTCCCAGCTCCGGATTCTCCTCCAAGGCAGAGGATCGCCCGTTCTCCTCTGCACCGTGAACGCTCTACTTCTTTAACGATATACGGCACAAGTCCTTCTGCGGCCTTTTTATGATGGGGTTTAATAATAGGAGGATCTCCGCGCCATGCAAAAACTGATCGGTGGTAGCCTCGGTTCGTCCTCTTCCGAAAGACAGAGAGAGGACCTTTTCTGCCCATTACTCCTTCAGGAGATTTCCCCTGGCAAAGCTGATCGAGCATCTTCGCCTGTTGCCTTGCTATGCCATCCCAGCTGAATGTATTCCGGGCCAGCCTGTGACCATGGTCTGCAATCTTTCTTAACCCTGCGCTATCTCTCATGATTGTGACCAATCTTTGTGCCGCATCATGGGGGCCATCAGGCTTCACAACGATTGCCTCTTTGCCATCGGTAATCCATTGTGTTATACCAGCCGCGCTGGAAATAACGACCGGCGTAGCCGCTGCCATTGCCTCTGCTGCCCCCATGCCAAAAGGCTCCATCATCTGCATCCCGATATAGCAGAGGCTATGATGGGCCAGTACGGACAAAGCTCGCCAACTCTGACTGGGTAGCCTTACGACATCGTCCTCTGTTAATCCATGCTGTTCCATTACTCCCCTGATATGCCTCTCGACTGTAGCTTCTTCCGGCAGAGGATCTTCAGGAGACCCTCCTACCAGGACAAGTTTTATCCCCTGTAACAAATGAGGATCAAGGCGACGGGCTTCACCAAAGACCCTTACTGTTCCCGGGATATTCTTGGCCTCTGAGAAGCGGCCAAAATAGATAAGGTATTTTTTAGGAACCAGACCATAGGCACTCAACAACTCGGTTTGTGGTTTATGATGAACGTCAAAAAATTCTTCTCCTGCACCGGCTGGCATAACAAGGTGAGGAAATTCGAGCCCATAGTAGTCCTTCAAGACATCGGGTTCTAGCGGTGTGTTTGCTACTTCAAGATTTGCTCCCCTGAGGGCTGCAAGTTCAAAACCTTCTCGTATCCAAAAATTGTACTGTTTGTCAAACCACTCTTCTGGATCTGATGGATCACATCCAAGAGCTATTGCCTTAATGACACCCAGTGAATGGGGGATTGCCACTACTGGGACCTGAAGTCTTTCTCCTACTTCGAGTGCTCCAGCCATACCATCTGCATAGTGTCCCATAACCACATGAGCACCAAACAGAACAGATATAGCAACAGCCCTTTCTGCCAGCACCGGAACTATGGGGTACATATCTTCCTTGCGCACAAATTCATCGCTGCCTGCCGGGATGCGTACGAGCCAGAGGTTTTTTGTGAAGGTTTCTACTCGTGGATACGGATTGAACCACCTTGCTAAAATAATTACCTTCCGTCCTTGTCGTGCCCATGCTTTTGATACCTCCATTACATAATACGTTTGGCCGCCGGTATCAGGGACTCCGGCAGGCGGGGGATTGCCCCAGTAACCATGGGTGGAAACCATCACTATACGGTTGGCATATTTTGTTGCTTTCCTCTTCGGGAAGAGAGGAATGTTGTTTTTTTGAAAGAGGTCATGATATTCTTGGAGAAGGTTCAGTGGCAGGCTGTATTGTGAGGCGATTTTTGTTAACCTTTGATCGTTTTCTTTCTTTATTTTATGCACCGTATATCCAAGATGACACACGGGGAAAAGTGATGGTGTCCGTTAAATAACAAAGTACTGGGTATACCTTGCGTGGCATAGACTACCTATAGCGTATAGCAAAAAAGTCAAAAAGTCACGGACATCCCGTTTCTTTATACCAACAAGAAAGCCATTTTCTTGCCGTCTGGGGGTGGTGTCAAAAAAATTGAATCTTGTTGATCCCTAGAGTTTTTTTTAAAAGAAAAAAGTTTCTTGTATAAATCGATAATTAATGTATAATTACCATTAAATAAAAAGACCTCCCTTTTGGATATCGGTCCATCTGAGATACCTATTTTTTTCATCCATTAGGAAGGTGAAAAAAGGGACCAATGATGAAGATTCTTTTGATTTATCCAAAGTACCCCGACACCTTCTGGAGCTTCAAACATGCCCTGAAGTTCATCTCTAAAAAGGCATCCTTCCCCCCTCTGGGACTGCTTACTGTAGCCGCCATGCTCCCCAGGGAGTGGGAAAAGAGGCTCATAGATATGAACGTAAGGCCCTTAAGCGATGAGGCCCTCCAATGGGCTGACTATGTCTTCATCAGCGCCATGGCCGTCCAGAGGGAGTCGGTGAGAGAGGTGATCAACAGATGCAAAAGGATGGGGGTCAAGACGGTGGCGGGAGGGCCCCTCTTCACTGCCGAGTGCGAGGAATTTGAGGATATAGATCACCTGGTCCTCAACGAGGCCGAGAAAACCCTCCTTCCATTTTTGGAAGACCTCCAGAAGGGATCTGCTCGACATATATACACCACCCGTGAATGGCCGGATTTAAGAGAAACCCCTCCTCCACTATGGGGACTCCTCAAAATGAAAGACTACGCCGCCATGAACATCCAGTATTCCCGGGGTTGCCCCTTCAACTGCGAATTCTGTGACATCATCGTGTTGAACGGACGGATACCCCGGACAAAGGACAAGGGACAAATAGCGGCCGAGTTAACTAGTCTGTATGACCATGGATGGAGAGGGGAGGTATTCTTTGTTGACGATAATTTCATCGGGAACAAAAAGAGGCTAAAAACGAATATCCTGCCTGCCATAATTGATTGGACGAAGGAAAGGAATTATCCCTTTTCGTTCTACACCGAGGCATCCATAGATCTCTCTGACGACGAAGATCTTATGAGATTGATGGGGGAGGCGGGGTTCAACATGGTATTTGTCGGTATCGAGACCCCCTACGAAGAGAGTTTGGCCGAATGCAGTAAGTTTCAGAACAGAAACCGGGACCTAGTGGCCTGTGTAAAAAAGATCCAAAAGCACGGCCTTCAGGTAACGGGGGGATTTATCGTGGGTTTTGACCACGACCCTCCCTCCATCTTTGAGAGACAGATCAATTTTATACAAAAGAGCGGGATTGTCACCGCCATGGTGGGTCTGCTCAATGCCCCGCGTGGGACCCGCCTCTATAAGCGGCTGCGAAAAGAGAATCGTCTGTTACATGAAGTCTCGGGCGATAACACCGACTGCTCCATAAACTTCGTCCCCAAGATGGATTATAAAACGCTCATCGATGGATACAAAAAAATCACGAAGACCATCTATTCCCCGAGACATTATTATAGGAGGATCAATACCTTTCTCCGCGAATATAGGCCTTCCAACAAACAGCCCTCCTCCTTTAGTTTTGCCTACCTCAAGGCATTTTTGAGGTCCATGTGGCTCTTGGGGATAAAGGGAAGCGAAAGATTTTATTATTGGAGACTCCTACTTTGGACACTTCTCAGGCGTCCACGATCCTTCACCCTAGTCGTCACCTTCGCCATCTATGGATTCCACTTCAGAAAGATCTTCGAGGGGCTCTTGTGGGTGTCCAAGGAGAAGGGGCTCGCATAAGGAAATCCTTCCTCCTTTCATCGATCTGAAAAAGATTATGCCCTCGAGAAGAAGATGGATGATCTGAGGCGTAAGATCGCCCAGGTGGTGATGATGGGGATCAATGGACTCACCCCCCCGGAAGAGGTCAAGAGGCTTATCGAGCAGGGGATAGGAGGGATCATCCTCTTCACCCGCAACTGTCGCAATCACCATCAGGTGGCCGAGCTAATTAGTGGACTCCAAGAGATCGCCCTCACCAGCGGGCTGCGTACACCATTGTCGGTGGCCATTGATCAAGAGCATGGCTCAGTAACCAGGATCAAGAAAGGGGTCACCCCCTTCCCCAGTGCCTGGGCAATGGGCAGAAGGGGGGATATCGATCTGGTAGCGAGGGTGGCCCGTATCACCGGGAGGGAGTTGGCTTTAATGGGGATCACCATGAATTTGGCCCCGGTGGCTGACATCCTTCTACACCCGCAAAATCGAGTGATCGGCACCAGAAGCTTCGGCAAAGATCCCCAGTTGGTGGGAGGGATGGTGGCCGCTTATCTTAAGGGACTTCAAGGGGAGGGAGTGGCAGCCTGTGCCAAGCACTTTCCGGGCCATGGGGCCACCCCCAAGGACAGCCATCACGAACTCCCCATCATCGAGAGATCCGGGGAGGAGATGGAAGCGGCCGAACTGATCCCTTTTCAGATGGGGGTACGCGCCGGCGTGGCAGCGGTAATGACCGGACACCTCCTTTTTCCCACCCTCGATTCCCAGTATCCCGCCACGCTGTCCCCTGCGATAATCCAGGGGCTGCTGCGTCAGGACCTCGGATTTGAGGGGGTGGTGATCTCCGACGACCTGACGATGGGGGCCCTTGCCAGATGGGGGACTATCGAGAAGAGGGGGGTGGAGGCCTTGAAGGCGGGTGTGGACATCTTATTGGTAGGGGCAGGAACAGCCAACGGGCTCTTAGAGGCCTTGGAGAGAGGTGTTGTGACGGGGGAAATTCCCCAAGCGAGGGCCGCTGAGGCCGTAGACCGGATCTTAAAGTTAAAGGAACAATATCCCTATAGAGGGACCGGAGACTTGAAGGGGTTGAGGCGGGAGGAGGATCTGACCTTCTCCCAGGAGCTCTTCCAAAGGGTAAGAGATGAAGAGGGTGATCCTAGGGATCGAGAGGTTTAGGGACCATCCTCCGCCGTGGCTAAAGGAGGTGAGGATTGGCCTTCTGGTCAACCAGGCCTCCATTGACCCATCCTTCAGGCACACTAAGGAGGTCGTGGCCGAGCTCGTGGGTGGGAATCTCAGGGCCCTCTTTACCCCCCAGCACGGGATCAGAGGGGAGGTGCAGGCCAACATGGTGGAGTCGGAGGATGAAGTAGACCCGGAGCAGAAGATCCCCATCTTCAGCCTCTATTCCCCCCAGACTCGGACCCCCACCGAGGAGATGCTAAAAGAAATCGATGTCCTGCTGATCGACCTGCAGGATGTAGGAACCAGGGTCTACACCTTTGCCACCACCGTGGGCCTCTGTCTGGAGGCGGCAGCCAAATATGGGAAGAGGGTAATCGTATTGGATCGTCCCAACCCCATCGGTGGCGAAAGGGTAGAAGGGAACCTCCTAAAGGAGGAACTTTGCTCCTTTGTCGGCTTCTCCGCCCTCCCCATGCGTCACGGCCTGACCCTGGGGGAGCTGACCCGCTTTGTCAATGAGGAAAACGAAATATGGGCAGAGTTGGAGGTAGTCCCCATGGAGGGGTATAGAAGGGAGTATCTCTTTCCTCAGACCGGCCTTCCTTGGGTGAACCCATCCCCCAACATCCCCACCCCCGATACCGCTCTGGTGTACCCCGGCCAGGTCCTCTTGGAGGGGACTAACCTATCGGAGGGAAGAGGGACCACCAAGCCCTTCGAGTGCTTTGGGGCCCCGTACATTGATCCCCATCTCTTAAAGAAGGAGTTGGAGAGACGGGGGCTTGCCGGGGGGATCTTCAGAGAGATCTCCTTCATCCCCCAGTTCGACAAATGGAGGGGACAACCCTGCCAGGGGCTCCAGTTGCATGTAACCGATCCCCTGGTCTTTAAACCATACTATACCACCCTCTCCATCATCCAGGAGGTCATGAAGCTATGGCCTCAGGAGTTTGCCTGGCACCCTCCCCCCTATGAGTATGAGTTTACAAGACTTCCTTTTGATATCATCACTGGCGATGAGGCCATTAGAAAGGGGTTAGAGGAGGGAAAAGAAATAGATGAGATGGAGACCATCTGGATGAAGGAGCTGGAGGGTTTTGTGGCAAGGAGGGAGAAGTATCTTCTCTACTAAGTTCCTATCCCTTTCTCCTTCAAGAAATCCAACCCTTTCATAACCTCTTCTCCTGTCGCCGGGGGATGGACCTCCATGACCGTTATCGCCCCCTCCGGGAGATAGCCCCTCACCATATCAAAGTCGATCTCCCCCTGCCCGGGTGGTTTGTGATCGTCCACCCCGATGGCATCATGCAGGTGAACCCCCACCATCGAGGATGCATATAACTGCAAAAGCTCATCGTGCCTCAATACCCCCAGGGTCTCCAGGACGGCGGCATGCCCGGTATCGTGCCAGTACCCGATAGGGGCACCCTGGAACTGAGCGAGGATGATACCGATCTCCCTCTTATCGGGTATCTCCTGGAGATAGTAGCGGTTTTCAATCCCCATGGTCACCCCCATTCGCTCCGCCCTCTTCACGATCTTCTCCAGGCTGAAGAAGAGGGCACTCAGATAAGGTTCCCTCTGGCGACCTCGCTCCTCCATCTCCCGTTGTAGCAGCGGTTCTCCTTCCCCTTCCCATCTTCCCTCTCGGTAAAGCTCCTGCAAACCGTCCCTGGGCAGCTCCGTCTCCACCCTACCTAGGTGAAGCACCACCACCCTTGCCTCCAGGTCGTGGGCGAACTCTATGGTGCGGGAGGTATAGTAGATCCCCTTTTCTCGCTCCCCTTTATCCAGAGATGAGAGCGAAAAACAGTCTCCTCCTGCCTTCTCAGGGGGAAGGATATCGGGGACAGGAAAGTAGTTGTGGACGCTCAGTACCCGCAGTTCATGAGTCCTGAGGCGGGGGAGGATCTCGCGATAGATCTGCTGCGTGATGCGATACTCCAGCTCCACCCCCTCAAATCCCAGATCGAGGATGGGCCCGAGAAGCTCCTCCCCAGTGTGGGCACTTCGGGAGGTCCAGACCGTGGAAAGACCGATCACCTGATGGCCTCCCTCCACACCTCCAGGTCCCGCAAGGCCCTTTCGACCATGCGCTTCCTCTTCTCCATTCTGCGCCCCCGCTGCCCCAGGGGGGGAAAGAGGCCAAAATTGATGTTCATGGGCTGATAATCGCGAACATAGGTATTGATGATGTGTCCTACCAAGGCCCCCAAGGCCGTGGTCTTCGGGGGGAGGACGATTTCCTGACCGTTGAGGTAGCGTGCGGCGTTGATACCCGCCAAAAGCCCCATGGCCGCCGATTCCACATAACCCTCCACCCCGGTGATCTGGCCAGCGAAAAAGATCCTGGGATCGGCCATAAGCTGTAGGGTACCGTGCAAGAGCCGGGGAGCATCGATGAAGGTGTTGCGATGCAGGCTACCATACCGGACAAATTCCATCCTCTCCAGCCCTGGTATCAGACGAAAGACCTCGTCCTGTGCATGATACTTCAGCTTGGTCTGAAATCCCACCATGTTGTACAGGGTTCCTTCCCTGTTCTCCTGCCTGAGCTGCACCACGGCGAAGGGTTGCCTTCCTGTACGCGGGTCAATCAACCCTACCGGCTTCATCGGGCCGAACGCAAGGGTATCATCTCCCCTCTCGGACAAATCCTCGATAGGGAGGCAGCCCTCAAATGGCATGGCCTCCTCAAAATCCCTCAGGGGAACCTTATCTCCCCTTTTCAAGGCCTCCACGAAACGATAATATTCCTCCCTGTTCATGGGGCAGTTCACGTAATCGTCTCCACCCTTGCCGTATCGGGACCCCTTGAAGGCGATGTCAAAGTTGATGGACCCCGACGTTACGATGGGGGAGATGGCGTCGTAGAAGGAGAGGTGGCGGCGGTGGGTCAACTCCATAATGGCCTCGGCCAGGGCATTGGATGTAAGGGGGCCAGTGGCGATAATCACCACCCCGTGCCCAGGAATGGCGGTCACCTCCCCCCTGATGATCTCGATCTCCTCCCTGGCCTCCAGGGCCTGAGTGATGAGGCGGGCGAACTCCTCCCTATCCACGGCCAGGGCGCTCCCGGCAGGGACTCGACTCCGCTCAGCCGCCCAGATGATGAGAGAGTCCAAGCGGCGCATCTCCTCTTTCAGAAGGCCGGAAGCGGTGCCCAGGTCCTCTGACTTGAGAGAGTTGCTGCAGACAAGCTCCCCTAAGAATGGTGAGTGGTGGGCCTCCGAGAAGCTCTTCGGCTTCATCTCATAGAGGGTCACCCTTGTACTCCTGCGCGCCGCCTGCCAGGCCGCCTCACACCCGGCCAACCCACCGCCGATGATCAGAATACGTCCTTCACCCATTCTCTTCTACTCCACCCTCTCTATTCCCAGATCGAGCTTCTTGAACTCCTTGTCCCCTGTCATGATGGAGAAATCCATGTTCCTCCTCTTTTACCACAGTAACCATGCCCGAGCAATAAAAAGGCCCCTTTGTGGGGCTGGTTTGGCAGATGGATTTTGGAGG
>DAOVGN010000089.1 GCA_030672385.1 Deltaproteobacteria bacterium
GTCTAAAGATGGACGCAAGGTCAGGGGGACGTTGCACTGGGTTTCGGCTCCCCACTCGATCAAAGCCGAAGTCCGCCTGTACGATCATCTCTTTATAAAAGCAAACCCTGCCGACGAAAGGGGTGGGGCTGATTTCAAGACCTATTTAAATCCGAACTCTTTGGAAACACTGATGTCCTGCCGTGTTGAACCGAGTCTGGCAAAGGCAGCGCCAGGCGGCCGATACCAGTTCGAAAGGCTTGGCTATTTTTGTGTAGATCCCGTTGATTCCTCCGATAAAAAACTCGTATTCAATCGGACCGTAACGTTACGGGATACATGGGCCAAGATTGCAGAGAAGGATAGTACATAGTAGCGTACAGTAAAAGGGCCCTTTTTGTTGTGGGTTGATGGTTGATATGGTAAAGTAGTTATTATGAGGAAATTTCTAACCTTCTTTAAAAAAGTCCTTATTTCAATCGCAAAACTACTGAAAAATCGTTGGTTCTTGGCACCAGCAATTATTGTCCTCCTCGCCTTAGGACTGTTTATAGCCTTAAAATCATATATTGCCCCTTCGCCAACAGACTTCAGCCAGCGCAAAGAGTTCATTCAGCTTCTGGCCCAAATCTTGGGCGGAGTACTCCTGCTCATCGGCCTTTACCTCACATGGCGTCGGATTACTGCTACAGAGAGAAATGTAGAGGTCGCACGAGAAGGTCAAATCACCGAACGTTTTACGAGGGCGATTGATCAACTTGGAAGTAATAGACTTGAGGTTCGTCTGGGCGGCATCTATGCCCTTGAAAGAATTGCTAGAGACTCTGAAAAAGACCATTGGCAGATTATGGAAGTATTAACAGCCTATATTCGGAAAAATGCTCCTTGGAAGAAAGAACATAATCCAGAGGAAGCCATGCTTAGACCACCACCTCCTCCCACCACTGATATTCAAGCAATTCTTACTGTTATTGGTCGGCGAAAACGAACATACGGAAAGGGGGAAGATCAACGCCTTAATTTAAGGATGACAGACCTTCGCAGTGCAAACCTCAAGAATGCTCACTTAGAAGGTGCAGAGCTCTTTGCTCTCTTGTCTCGCGCAGATCTTACAGGAGCCCATCTCAAGGGAGCAGTACTCGTCAACACCCATCTAGAGAAAGCAAACCTTAAAAATGCCCACTTAGAAGAAGCAGACCTCAGAGGAGCTAAGCTAAATGGAGCCGAATTATATAAGGCTTGTTTACTGAACACTAGGCTTCAAGGCGTCAATTTGGAAAATGCCTATCTCAGTGAGGCCTGTTTAGAAAAAGCAGACCTTAGAAGAGCTCATCTAGAGGGAGCATTACTTGATGGGACTCATCTAGAGGATGCTAACCTTAGTAGCGCCCACCTAAAAGAAGCAGACCTTACAGGTGCAGATCTATGGCAAGCAAAATTGATACAGGCAGACCTTGAATATGTAGTCTTGGTAGAAGCCCATTTAGAAAAATCTGATCTCAGAAGAGCACGTTTAATAGGAGCGAACCTTGAAGGAGCCCATCTGGAGGGAGCGGACCTGAGGAATGTTACAGGCCTCACCAGAGAGCAGATTGAATCGGCATATATAAATGTGAATACTAAGCTTCCAGATTATCTTCAAACACCTGCCAAACCTAAAAAGCGGGGAAAGCAAGAGGGGATAAAGAAAGGCACCACTTCAAAGAGGAGATAATTTCACCCAAGGGTCTGTCTCTACAGCCATAAACTCAAGGGTGATGGATGATTAGGTTAGGCCCCGCAAAGGGGCTTTTTTGTCGGGGCTTTTTTGGGAGGCGTTTTTTGTAACGTGTAATAAAAATGGGTCTGACTGGATGGAGCCAGACCCATTTTTATTCTATGGCTGGGGGACCAGGATTCGAACCTGGATTGACGGAGTCAGAGTCCGCTGTCCTACCATTGAACGATCCCCCAATTTTGGTATTATTTTACCGAAACTCCTATGATGCGTCAACGTCTTTTATACTGTGCTCTCTATACCCTTCACGCCTTCTCCTGCGCGGGTCTCCCCTCCGCCCTCACCTTGATCAGCTCCGCGACGATGCTCACGGCGATCTCCTCAGGGGTCTCTGCATTGATATCCAGGCCGATGGGGGCATGGACCCTTTCTAATTCCTTTTGGGTATGGCCCTCCTGCATCAGTTGTTGGTAGATGAGGTCCCGTTTTCGGTGGCTTCCAATCATTCCGATGTAGCGGCAGTCCGTGTGCAAGACCTGTTTCAACACCGTATAGTCGTGCAGGTGCCCCCTGGTGACGATCACCATATAGGTCTGCTCGTCAGGGTCGATCTTTTTGCCAATACCCTCGAACTCCTCCACCCATATCTCGTCTGCCTGAGGGAAATATTCTTGGCTGGCGTATTCTGAGCGGTCGTCGATGACGACGACCTTGAACCCCACCATACGGGCCACGGGCGTGATATGGCGAGATATATGTCCTGCACCGAAAATGTAGAGGGTAGGTTCGGAAAAGATCGGTTCCAGATAGAGTCTTTTCCCCTGATAGGGGATAAGCCTGACCTTCTTTTCTTGTATGACCTCGTGGGCTGCTGTGAGGGCATCCCCTTCTAACGCCAAGGGACCCAAACCCTTCCCCTTGGGAACTATGAGGCCTTTGTCTCCCGTACCCTCCCGCACGGGCTCGGAGCTGATCACGGTAGCTAAAGCTGCCTCTCCTCCTTGTTTCTTTATCTCGAGTAGCCTGGCATAGAGCTCCGTGAGCCCTGGAGAGAGGGGCTCCAGGAAGATCTCGACATCCCCGCCACAGAGCATCTCTGTCTCGGCTACCTCCTGGCCGGTAAGGTGAAAGGCCAAAACCTTCGCCCTATCCTCAGTCCATAGCTTGCTCGCCTCCTGGAGGACCTCGGCCTCGAGGCGCCCGCCCCCCACGCTCCCCAGGAACGATCCATCCTCCCTGATCACCATCTGGGCCCCTCTTTTTCTCGGGGTAGAGCCCGACTGCTGGATGACGGTTGCCAGGATTACCTTTTTCCCCTCTGTCAGGAGCCGCATGATCTCCTCATATAGCTTTCTCACCTCAGTCCCCCCTCTGAATGACCTCCACAATGGGGCGGCGGGAGAAGAGTCTCCCCAGCACGACCCTCTCTATTCGTCCCTCTCCCTTCTGAATGACCTCTCGAGCCACCTCCCGTGCCCCATTGAGCCCTTCAGTGGTCTCGACCTTGTTCAAAAAAGGTATGATCCTCACCCCCGGTGGGGCACCCTTGATAAGGCCCTGGGGATGGTTGATCAACGTGGCTATGACCTGGTGGGTGATGGGATCCCCCTGCTTTGTCCCTGTCAGCTCCGCGATGCGCCCGGGCCGGAAGGCCTCCTCTTCGTTCAGGGGTCTTCCCAGGGCATCGATCCCCACCATGGGGATCAGGAGGGAGGTAGTTGGGGGAACTACCGGTTCATGGTTCTCCGGGGCCTTGATGGGTAGCCCCTTGGCCCCATCGGCCTCCACGATGATATGATCCACCGATAGCTCCTGGGGCATTCTCCCAATGAGTTCAGGGCTTACCCCACCTATCTTCCCTCCAGGGAATCTCTGAGTAGCCAACGTGATGTGGCCGTGGCGACGAAGCCCCTCCCTGACCAATCCCCTGGCCTGCGCTTGGTCCTCTTCTATCACCAGATAGGGGGCTTGTTCTCTAGGGGGCTCAAATATCTTGGTGGTGGCTGTCGTTATGACCTTAAGGCCCCTCTCTTGGAGTTCCCTTGCCAGAGAGAACATCAAGGTGGTCTTCCCCCCCCCTCCTACCAAGGATATGATCTCATGGTCCCTGAGGCAGAGGGCTTCTACTAAACCAAAGTCTCCTCCTTCCCCTACTCCTCCTTCCTCCTTTTTCTTTTTCAGGATTACCCACAGCCCTCCCTCCTGAGAGATCTCTGCCTCCTTTTCCAGGGACGCCTCCTGGATCATCCTGGTCAATTCCACCTCGTTTATCCACCGCTTCCCCAGCAGATGGTTTAACCTCTTTGACTCCTCGGCTATCTCCCCTATCAGGGCCTGGGGGGTGTAAGGTCCATATCCACCCCCCAAGATGGCAAACCCTCCGGGCCTCAGCACTCGGTAGACCTCTCGCAGGATAGCGGGGGTGAGGAAGAAGAAGGCCCCGCGGAAGATCACGAGGTCGAAGCTCTGGTCCAAGAAGACCAAGAGGGAGAGGGGAGAGGGTTTGATCATCATCTTTTGGGTGTGATGGGCTTTGTCTATCTCCTCTTGCAAAGGGGCAAACAGATCGGGCGGCTCACCGGCAACCACTACCTTCCATTCGGGAGAAAGGGAGAGGAGCCCCTTGGCGATCCCTCCGGAAAAGGGGCCCAATTCCAGTACATCCCCCTCCTGATGGCCGTAGAGGTCCATTATGTAGCGGGACAGGTAGGGGTAGACCCCCTCCCAGAGCCTATTGATCTTTCTGATTACTTGTAGGTCCATTCATCAAAGGTTGAAATGGGCAAGGATGGCCTCCAAGACGCCCCCCCCGATGGCCCTGGCCTTCTCCGAGATGGTATAGCAGTTTTCCTTCACCCCTCTTGGGTCCACGTCACCTGCCTTCAACCCCTTGTGCACCTTCATCCCCTCCCGTAGCAGTCCCCTGATTACCCCTGCGATGGCTGTCGTCATCGGCTCGTCTTCAACCCACGCCACTGTCTCCCCGCCCTCGACCGTATCCCCTATTTCCTTTACCGGGCGAAAGGGTCCATCCCGTGGTGCCCGCAACACCCTTTGGGCACTCACCCCGGTGATCTCCCCGGGCACCCTGGTGTCCGGCTGTGCCTGGCCATCGTAGATGACCATCCCTAAATTATGTCCCCGGTTGGTCTCGACGACCACATCTACGTCATTCCCTGCCCAGAAACCTGGCCCCAGACCGATGACCAGGGGTGCATCGCCCCTATAGGTACCGGTATTCCTCTTGGCCAAGATGGCATCAACGATCACATGGGGCCTTATAATTTCACGGGAGTTTCCCTCGGGGTCGATGAGTAGCGGGATCTTTCCCTCCTCCCAGGTGGGAGAGACCTCCTGGGGAGAGGCAATCTGTTTGGCCCTTACCCCTTCTATTTCCTTTTCTTTCTGGAAGATGGCCTCGCAGAAAGAGACCTCCCTCCTAATGCAGAGGGGTTGAGGGATCTCGGTCAGCACAACCTTCAGGTGGGAGCGGAAGAGCCTGTGGGCCACCCCACTGGCCATCTCCCCGCCTCCCCTGATCATTACACGGAGGTTCTTGAGGAAGGTCCTCTCATCCATGAGTTTATTCCTTACCGAAAGGACAGATGGGGAAACGGCAGACCTCACACCCCATACAGAGCCCACCATGTCCCATCCGTATTATATCCTCGCGCGTGATAGTATCTCCAGCCACTACTCGGGGGAAGATGAGGTCAAAGATGGTGGTCTGATAGTAAAAGACACAGGCAGGGAGCCCCAATAGGGGGATCCCATCCAGGAGTGCATAGAGAAACATCGCCCCGGGGAGGACCGGGGAACCATAGGAGATGATTTCTGCCCCTGCCTCCTGTATCCCCATCCTCGTCACATCTCCTGGGTCGATGGAGAGCCCGCCCGTGGTTAAAAAGACCTCTGCCCCCATATCCTTTAACTGTAGCAAGGAGCGGGCGATCTGTCCGGGGTCATCAGGGACGACGAACTTCTCCACAATGGTGGCCCCGTAACCCCTTATCTTCCCCCCCACCATTTCGTCGAAGCTGTCCTTAATCCGCCCATGATAGACCTCGCTTCCGGTCACCACCACCCCCACCCTCCTCAATCGAAAGGGAAGGATCTCCACTACCTTTTTATCCCTACACCTGTCCTCCACCGCCTTTATCCTTTCCTCATCGATGGTCAAGGGGATTACCCTAGTGGCGGCCACCGTCATTCCCTCTTTGCAGGGGATATGGTTGTGGAGGGTGGAGACGATGATGTCCCCCAAGGAGTTGATCCACTCTAGGAGGGAGACGTCTATAGAGAGCAATCCTTTCCATTGGGCCCTCAGGGAGACCTTTCCCTCCTCTGGGGCTGCAAATTCTATCCCTCGACCAGCGATGGTCTGGGCAAGGCGCATACCCGCCTCGTCCTCATGGAGTTCCCCCTCTTGTAACTCCAGTACGTGTATGTAGTCATTACCCGTATCCAAGAGCAGAGGAATGTCTTCATCTCGGATGATGTGCCCCTTTTTTAAAACCGCTCCCTTAAATGTCCCTGGGACTATCCTGGTGACGTCATGCCCCAATACCATGCCAATGGCCTCTTGGACCTTCACCTTACGCACCGCATATCTCCTCCTTATTTATTGAGATTATATCGTAACAATCCTATTGTCAATCTATCCCCCTAAAGGGAGGTGCGTCACCGTGGTCCAGAAAAATGCCACTGTTACAGCACACTATCTGTTTTTCTCTTTTTTAAAGAGAAGTTGTAGAAAATCTCTAAAAAAGTTATAGTATAATATATAAAGATCGGTCTAGGTTTACAGGAGAAGGACGATGGTGGAGGAACTGAGGAAGATCTGCGTCGGACATAAAGAACGACTGGACAACTTACGAGGCTATCTTTGACATTGAGGAAAAGCGAAAGCGGGTCAAAGAGATTGAGAAGTTGGAGATGAACCCAAGTTTTTGGGAAAATCCCCAAAAGGCGAAAGATATATTGAGGGGGAAAGGGGATCTTCTTCGATCCATCGGCTCGTGGGAGACCTTGGCTAAAGAGATAGAGGAGATTGAGATCCTTTTAGAGATAGCCGAGGTGGATGATGGGGGAGAGTCTAAAGAGGCCCAGGGCAAGTTGGATGGGGTAGAAAAGAAACTCAGGTCCTTGGAACTGGAAAGGATGTTCATCCAAGATGAGGACCCCTGCAATGCGATAGTCAGCATCAATGCCGGTGCTGGAGGGACAGAGGCCCAAGATTGGGCCGAGATGTTGCTGCGCTTGTATCTGAGATGGGCCGAACGCAGGGGCTTTTCCACAGATATTGTCGATATCCTTGCAGGCGAAGAGGCGGGCATAAAGAGCGTTACCTTTATGGTTAAGGGGGAATACTCCTACGGGTATCTGAAGGTTGAGACGGGTATCCATCGTCTGGTGAGGATTTCCCCCTTTGACACAGGGAAACGGCGTCATACCTCCTTTGCCTCTGTCTTTGTCTACCCGGAGACCCCTGATGATGTGGTAATAGAGATCGACGAAAAGGATCTGAGAATAGATACCTACCGATCCAGCGGGGCAGGTGGGCAG
Organism: Deltaproteobacteria bacterium; assembly: GCA_030672385.1. Classification (GTDB taxonomy): domain Bacteria; phylum Desulfobacterota; class B13-G15; order B13-G15; family RBG-16-54-18; genus DAOVGN01. The sequence goes on from DAOVGN010000089.1 coordinate 7,262, forward strand.
CATGTGAACAAGACCGATTCTGCCGTCCGAATCACCCATCTCCCCACAGTGATCGTAGTTCAGTGTCAAAATGAGCGCTCTCAGCACAAAAATAAGGCCATGGCCATGAAGATCCTCAGGGCCCGCCTCTATGATTTGGAGATGCGTAAGCGTGCGCAAAAGATGGAAGAAATACACAAGGGCAAAAAGGAGATTGCCTGGGGTAACCAGATCCGTTCTTATATCCTGCATCCTTATCGGCTGGTCAAAGATCACCGAACTGGGGTAGAAAGAGGGGACGCCGATAACGTTTTGGATGGGGACATAGATGTCTTTATAGAGAGCTATCTCATAAACAGATAGCCCAAGGCCACTGGACTGAAGATCTTGACTTTCCAATTAAAGGAGATTAAAATTCATTCTATGGAAGATGCGAGGGCAATCGATAAATTTGTGGTCTTAGAGGAGAGATTGAACAAGATATTGGGCGGTTACACCAAATTAAAGGAGGAGAGAGAAGAAGTTATCTCCCAGATTAGGGAGAAAGAAGAGGAAGTGGAAAGGCTTAAGAGAGAGATTTCCTCCCTGAACAATGAGAGGCTGCAGGTACGCACTAGGATAGAACGGCTGATAGAGAGGTTGGAGGAGATCCCCTTAGAGCACCGCTAACCCTTATGGTTACAAAAGGGGATCAAGGGTGGAGAACAGCAGTATAGAGGTTGAGATCTTTGGGCGGCAATATACGGTGAGGAGTGATTTTCCTGAGGAGCAGGTCAGGGAAGTAGCCACTTATGTGGACGGGAAAATGAGAGAAGTTGCGGAGGGAACCAATACAGTGAACACCCTTCATGTAGCCATCTTGACAGCCTTGAGTATTGCTCATGAATATTTGCAGGTGAAAGTGAAAAAAGAAGAGATCCTGCAGCGGATAGAGGAAAAAGCCGAGCGACTGGAAGAATTTATAGCTTTAAAAATGGGGTAGACGGGGAAGAAGAGGGATGCGTGGGTAGACCTATCTTTTTGGATGGCCTCCCAAAAAAGGCCCAGGGGCCTTTGATAAGATAAAAAATTTTTGCCGAGGTGAAAGGATTTGTTGCAAGGCAAAAGATATCACGTAGAGATTGATCTCATGTATCAGAGCCAATCACAGGAGGTCCTTTCCTGATCTGTTAAGGTAATTTATTTTCTTAACCCACCCCCCTTTTCTCTTGAGATAAACCCCCATATCTCCCTATTAATCCTATACGAAGGAGGTGCTTCAATGCAGATTTCTGTCTTAATTTTTGTCATTGTTTGTGTCGCTGCCAGCGGGTTGGGTCTCTTGGTGGGGTTTTTTATACGTAAGAGGTTGGGAGAGTCTAGATTAGAATCGGCGGAGAAAGTTGCCGCTAGGATCATAGCCGATGCCGAGAAGAAGGCGGAGATGTTGGAAAAGGAGGCCCTTCTTCAAGCCAAGGATAGCCTATATCAGAGCAGGGCCGAGTTTGACAAGGAGGCGGCTGATAAAAGAGCTGAACTCCAAAGGCTGGATAATAGACTCCTGCAAAGAGAAAACAATATCGACAAAAAGGTGGACATTTTGGATTCTAAGGAGGTCGAGATTAATAAGCGGGAGAAGGCCCTAGTGGAGAAGGAGAAATGGGTGATAGGGCAGGAGGCCAAGTATCAAGATCTGCTGGCGGAGGAGAAATCCAGGCTGGAGAAGATCGCCCATATAACCTCTGAGGAGGCCAAGAGGTTGCTGATGGAGAGGATGGAGGGCGAGGCGCGCCATGATGCCGCAAGGAGGATAAAGGAGATCGAGGATGAGATGCGAGAGCAGGCGGCCAAGAAGGCTAAGGATATCATCAGCCTGGCCATACAGAGATATGCTGGGGACTACGTAGCGGAGAAGACGGTCTCATTGGTCAATCTCCCCAATGAGGAGATGAAGGGGAGGATAATTGGAAGAGAGGGGAGGAACATCCGGGCCTTAGAGGCGGCCACGGGTATTGATCTAATCATAGATGATACCCCTGAAGCAGTGATCCTATCGGGGTTTAATTCCATCAGGCGCGAGGTAGCCAGGATAGCCCTTGAGAGGTTGATCAGCGATGGCAGGATACATCCGGCTAGGATAGAGGAGATCGTGGCCAAGGTGGAACAGGAGATAGAAGCGAGCATAAAGGAGGCAGGGGAACAGGCTGCCTTTGATGTAGGGGTACTTGGGTTACACCCCGAGTTAATCAAGATGGTAGGCAAGTTGAAGTACAGGACCAGCTTTGCCCAAAACGTCTATCAACACTCTATAGAAGTGGCCTTCCTCTGTGGGATAATGGCTTCTGAATTGAACCTGGACGTGAAGCAGGCCAAGAGGGCAGGGCTCCTGCACGATATCGGCAAGGCAGTGGATCATGAAGTGGAAGGCGTTCATGCAGTCATCGGTGCTGATCTGGCCAAGAAATACGGTGAATCTGATGATGTAGTGCAGGCAATTGCCGCCCATCACGGCGAGGCCGATTCCAACAGCATCTTGGCAGTCTTGGTCCAGGCGGCCGATGCCCTCTCCGGGGCCCGTCCCGGGGCCCGGAGGGAGATGTTCGAGACTTATGTAAAGCGCCTCGAGGATCTGGAAAAGATTGCTAGTTCCTTTGCAGGTGTAGAGAAATCCTATGCCATTCAGGCGGGCAGGGAGGTGCGCATCATAGTCCAAGATGAGGGGGTCTCCGATGAGGAGGCGGTGATGCTCTCGCATGACATCGCCCGCAAGATCGAGAAGGAGCTAAGTTACCCCGGACAGATAAAGGTGACGGTCATCAGGGAGACAAGGGCGGTGGAGTACGCAAAATAGCAAAGAGAAAGAGAGAGAAGGATGAGGATATTATTTATCGGAGATGTGGTAGGAAAGGCAGGAAGACGAGCTGTAGAGGAATTGCTCCCACGACTGAAGGGGGAGGGGATCGACTTTGTCATCGTCAATGGAGAGAACGCTGCGGGGGGGATGGGGATTACCCCTCAGGTGGCTGATGGATTGTTGGAGCTGGGGGTCAACGTCATCACCTCCGGAAACCACATCTGGAGAAAAAAGAGTATCGTCCTCTTTCTGGAGCAGGAACCTCGTCTCCTGCGCCCTGCCAACTATCCCACTGGTGCACCAGGGAGGGGGAGTGGGATATATACCACTCCTGGTGGGAGGAAGATTGGTGTTTTAAACCTGGAGGGTCGGGTCTTCATGAAGGCCTTGGAGTCACCCTTCAAGACGGCTGAAGAACACATCTCCTTTTTGCGCAGGGAGGCAGGTGTGATCATCGTCGACTTCCATGCAGAGGCTACCTCGGAGAAGGTGGCCCTCGGCTGGTTCCTCGACGGCGAGGTCAGTGCCGTTTTGGGGACCCATACCCATGTCCAGACGGCCGACGAGAGGGTGTTGCCAGGGGGTACTGCCTATATCACCGATGTGGGAATGACCGGCCCCACCGATTCCGTAATAGGGGTCAAAAAAGAGATCGCCCTGGAGAGGTTTCTTACTATGCTCCCCAACAAGTTTGAAACGGCCAAGGAGGGAATAGAGCTACAGGGGGTGATCGTAGAGGTGGACGAGGAGACCGGCCTGAGTTCGGGGATTTCCAGGGTTAAGATGGAGCTGGATCAACAGAAGAGATGAAGAATGTCTACGATATCTTAAAGGAGAGGGGTTTTATCGAAGGGGTCACCGATGAGGAGGGTTTGGAGGGTCTTCTGCAATCGCAGGGAATCAACTGCTATATCGGATTCGATCCCAGCGCCCCCAGCCTCCATGTGGGGAGCCTAATCCCCATCATGTCCTTGGTGCATATGCAACGGGCCGGTCACCGACCCATTGCCCTGGTAGGGGGTGGTACGGTCCTTATTGGAGATCCCAGCGGAAAGAGGGAGATGAGGCAGATCCTCACCGAGAAAGAAGTAGAGGAAAACGCCAAGGGGCTTAAAAGGCAACTCTCCAAGTACCTTGATTTCGGTAAGGGCAAGGCACTCCTCTTAAACAATGCCGACTGGTTGATCAGATTGAACTACATCGAATTTCTGCGTGATATAGGGAGACACTTTAGTGTCAACAGGATGTTGACCGCCGAATCTTATCGGGCGAGGCTGGAGACAGGGCTGAATTTCGTGGAGTTCAACTATATGCTCCTGCAGGCCTATGACTTTTTGCACCTATACCGGGAATATGATTGCCTCCTCCAGATGGGAGGAAGCGATCAGTGGGGCAACATCGTGGCCGGGGTTGACCTGATCAGGAGGGTCGAGGGTGGGGTGGCCTACGGCATGGTCTTTCCCCTGATCACCACAGCGTCAGGGGAGAAGATGGGAAAGACCGCACAAGGTGCCATATGGTTGGACCCCGAGCGCACTACTCCCTATGAATATTATCAATACTGGATAAACACCGACGATCTGGACGTGGAGCGTTTCATGGCTCTGTTTACCCTGCTGCCTATGGAGGAGGTCAGGGAGTATGGCCGGCTCAAAGGGGCTGATCTGCGTCAGGCCAAAGAGGTCTTGGCCCTTGAGGCCACCAAGATCACCCATGGCGAGAAGGAGGCCACAAAGGCCCGCGAGGCCTCCAGGATGGCCTTCGCAGGCGGTGAGGGGAGTTTAGAGGCCATGCCCACCACCTTCATGGAGAAAGAAGGCTTGGAGAAGGGAATCGCCGCCTTTGAG
>DAOVGN010000076.1 GCA_030672385.1 Deltaproteobacteria bacterium
AGAAGCTAATTTTTCAGAGGTCTCGGTTGTATGTGCCAGTGACAGGCAGGCCGGTGAGCCGAGGCGTAAATTCAAGATGATATTGACAGTCCTTGCCATTCTGAATTCTAGTGATTTGCGTCTCAATTAATCAGCATTGACCTCTCCAAAGCTACAAACAGCAAGGGGCAGGGCTCCATCTTTCGCAAGACCTACCCCTGTTTGCCTTTTTGTTTCCATATGGTACAATAGCTGCAATGGGAGGTGCGACCATGGAATTTACAGCAGTATTTCAGAAGTTTCCTGAAGGCTACGCAGGATTCGTAGAGGAACTACCAGGCGCCAACACTCAGGGGAGGACCCTCGAAGAAGCGCGCAAGAACCTTGCCGAGGCTGTACAGCTCGTTCTCGAGGCCAACCGTCAGCTTGCAGAAGAATCATTGATGGGGCAGGATGTGATTCGGGAACCCTTTGCTCTCCCCTCTAAATGAAACGACGTGACCTGATTCGCCACCTTGAACGGCACGGTTGCGAATTATTGCGGGAAGGTGGCAATCACTCTGTCTATGTCAATCGAAATGCACGCAAGTCTTCGACGGTGCCCCGGCATCGCGAAATCCTGGATTTTATCGCGAAGAAGATCTGCACTGATCTTGAGATTTCCGCACCCAAATAATCCCAATGGTACGTAAACAAATGACAGGATACTGAAGCTTACGATCGGAAAAGAAGGCATCTCTCTCCATCCCATTTTAAAACCCACCAAAAATTAGAAATTAGAGACACCTCTCATATTTTTCATACATCCCCCTCTCCCGCTGGCGGGAGGGATTGGATAGTTGTAGGGGTCGGATTTATCCGACCCGAGCCTTTGCGGGTTCGATGAATCGAACCCCTACATCTCATCCCCTCACCTTTATCCTCTCCCCAGAGGGGAGAGGAAACACTGATTATTTGCTCAGTAAGACAGGGACACGGCATTCGTTGACAGCAGTGGGGCGATCTGTTAAATTTATAGATGAAATCTCCGTTATCTTGAGGGTGAGGGAAACTCATTAGGAAGGTATACGGTAATACAAACGGCCTTAGGGCAAGCCAAATAAAGGACCTGGAGAGGATCTACAGGAGGAGGGTACCTCCACAGCAGATAATTACTCCAGAATTAGCGCGTTACCTCACCGAGCTTTCCTTCGATATAAGGCGTCAGATAGGGATCATCATAAACCGCAAAGGGGAGATCGTATTCACCATTGTTGGAGATGATAAAGAGATCCTCATCCCCGACCTTAGCAGGTACAGGGGGGGAAGGGGGCGGCTGCGGGGTTTGAGGTGTGTCCACACCCACCTGAAGGGAGAGGATCTCTCCCAGGATGACCTCACCGACCTGGCCCTGTTGAGGCTTGACCTCATGGCCGCCCTGGAAGTAAATCCCCAGGGGCTTCCCGGAAAGATCTTTTTGGGATACCTGCTGCCCGGGAACGAACAGGAGGGAGTGTGGCGGCTGGAAGAGTATAGAGGCCTCGCTGAGCTCAACCTTAACTTCCTCGACTTTATCCACTCCCTGGAGGATGAGCTCCAAAAGGGCTTTGGGGCCCTTCAGGTGGACGGCAAGGAGAGGGCCATCTTGGTAAGCGTTGTCCCGTATGGGAGGCCTTACCCCATTGATGACTCCCTGGAGGAGTTAAAAGAACTGACCCGCTCCACCGACCTCGATGTCATCGATGTAGTGGTGCAACGCCCCAAGAAGATACACTCCAAATATCTCATGGGGGAGGGGAAACTCAAGGATTTGATCATAAAAGGGCTTCAATCGGGGGCGGACATCATCGTCTTCGACCAGAACCTCTCCCCTGCCCAGGTCAACACCATCGCCGAGGTGACCGACCTCAAAGTTATAGATCGCACCCAGCTCATCCTCGATATCTTCGCCAAGAGGGCCCATAGCAGAGATGGAAAGGTGAGGGTTGAGCTGGCCCAACTGAAGTACCTCCTTCCCAGATTGACAGGAAAGGGGACTGCCATGTCCAAGTTGATGGGTGGAATAGGGGGAAGGGGACCCGGAGAGACCAAGCTGGAGATCGACCGGCGGCGGATCAAGGATAGGATCCATCACCTGGAGAAGGAACTAGGGCATCTGGGTAAAGGGAGGTGGCAAAGACGCACCAAGAGGATAAAACAGGGGCTCCCCATTGTCTCCATCGTGGGGTATACCAATGCCGGCAAATCCACCCTCTTGAATGCCTTGACCAACAGTGAGGTAGGGGTACAGGACAAGCTCTTCGCCACACTGGATACCTCCAGCCGACGCCTAAGATTTCCCAGAGAGAGGGAGGTCATCATCACTGACACCGTAGGCTTCATCCGAAATCTCCCTCCTGACCTCCTGGGGGCCTTCCGCTCCACCTTGGACGAGCTGCACGACGCAGAGCTCCTCTTACATGTGATCGATATGAGCAATCCCAGGTTCGAGGACCAAATGGTCTCAGTAGAAGAGCTCTTAAAGGAATTGGACCTAGGACATATCCCCCTCTTACGTGTCTTCAACAAAGAAGACAGAATAGAGGCTGAATTTACTAAAAAGATCTGCCATCACTTTAGGGGGGTACCTATATGTGCCCTAGACAGTGGAACCTTCTTCCCCTTGCTCCAAAATATCGAGGGGATCCTATGGGGGAGAAAAGAGGAGGCGAAAGGAACACTAGATGGAGGAGATGATAAGGGAGACCATCGAGAACTTGCGGGCCCACTTCTTTTACGTTGATTATGCTCTTCAAACAAAAGAGGCCAAGGAACTGGTTTTGGGCCTTATACCCTTTTTTAATCTAAACTCTTGAACTATATAAATAAGGAGGTCATCTATGGGAAAGATAAATCGTGCCTTGGTGAGTGTCTCAGACAAAATGGGATTAGTGGAGTTTGCTCAAGTGCTGGCCGATCTGGGGGTAGAGATCCTCTCCACTGGCGGCACAGCCAAGAACCTCAGAGGGGGGGGGATCAAGGTAATAGAGGTATCTGATTATACTGGGTTCCCCGAAATGATGGAAGGGAGGGTAAAGACCCTTCACCCCAAGATCCATGGTGGGATCTTGGGGGATCGAAGCAAGAAGGAACATCTCTCCCAGATGAAGGCGCAGGGGATCAAGCCCATAGATATGGTGGTGGTAAACCTCTATCCCTTTGAGGCCACTATTGCCAAAGAGGGGTGTACACTGGAGGAGGCCATTGAGAACATCGACATCGGCGGTCCCACCATAATCAGGGCGGCGGCCAAGAACTTCCGAGATGTAACGGTGGTGGTCGATGCCGAGGACTATTCCAAATTGACCCAAGAACTGAGGGATAATGGAGGGTCTATCTCCTTAAAGACCAACTTCGAGCTGGCGAAAAAGGCCTTCCAGCACACCCATCACTATGACGGGGTCATCGCCGGGTATCTCGGCGCAGCAAAGGTGGAAGGATGAAGGTCTTGGTGGTCGGTGGGGGGGGACGGGAACACACCTTGGTCTGGAAGATATCCCAAAGCCCCCAGGTGAAGGATCTCTATTGCGCTCCGGGCAATGGAGGGATCTCTAAGATAGCCCACTGCATCGACATAGAGACCACCGACCTGGAGGGATTGGCTCGTTTCTGCAAGGACCATAAGATAGACTTGACGGTGGTGGGGCCAGAACTACCCTTGACCATGGGGATCGTGGACCTCTTCCAAGGGGAGGGGCTCAAGGTCTTCGGGGCAAACAGAGCTGCCGCTCAGATCGAGGGGAGCAAGGCCTTCGCCAAGGACTTGATGAAGCAATACGCCATCCCCACTGCTGAATACCGGGTCTTCGAGAGCAGGGATGAGGCGGCGGCCTATATAAGAAAAAAGGGGGCACCCATTGTTGTAAAGGCCGATGGTCTGGCCGCTGGGAAAGGAGTTACAGTGGCCGAGACAATACAAGAGGCCTTGGAGATATTGGATCGTATTATGGTGCAGAGGGTATTCGGCGAGGCAGGGGAGAGGGTGATGATAGAGGAAAGGTTGGTAGGAGAGGAGGTCTCTTTTATCGCCTTCAGCGACGGGAAAAGGGTTCTGCCAATGGCTTCCTCCCAAGACCACAAACCCATTTATGATGACGACAAAGGACCTAATACAGGAGGTATGGGGGCCTATTCTCCCGCCCCTGTAGTCACCCCGGAGGTCCACCGACGGATCATGCAGGAGATCATGATCCCGACCATCAAGGCCTTGGCCGCAGAAGGGTATCCCTATCAGGGGGTTCTTTACGCCGGCTTGATGATACAAGATGGGGTACCTAAAGTCTTGGAGTTCAATTGTCGCCTCGGTGATCCTGAGACCCAGCCAATCCTTGTGAGGATGAATGGGGATCTGATCCCTATCTTGGAGGCCTGTATCGGGGGAGACCTCGGCGGCCTAGAGATCTCGTGGGATTCAAGTGCCGCCGTCTGTGTGGTGATGGCCTCTCAAGGTTATCCCGGCGCTTATGAAAAAGGGGGGATAATACAAGGACTGGAGGAGGCCGAGAGGATGGAGGGGGTGTACATCTTTCACGCTGGCACCACCCATGAAGCCGGGGAATACCTAACAAACGGAGGGAGGGTGCTGGGGGTGACAGGTCTGGGGAAAGGGATAAAAGAGGCAATGGAGACCACATATCGGGCCGCCTCCAAAATAAGTTGGGACGGGGTCCACTACCGGAAGGATATAGGGAGAAAGGCCCTCTCCTGGCTGGAGGAATAGAGGCATGAAAAATCCATTAGTAGGTATCGTCATGGGAAGTTCATCTGATCTCTCCATAATGGAGGAGGCCGCAGGGATATTAAGACGTTTCAAGGTCCCCTACGAGATGACCGTAACCTCGGCCCATCGGTCCCCTGAAAGGACAAGGGAATACGCCCACTCTGCCCAACGGCGTGGCCTTCAGGTCATCATCGCCGGCGCAGGTGGGGCCGCCCATCTGGCCGGGTTTATCGCTGCAGAGACCATGATACCGATCATCGGCGTCCCTATCGACTCTACGCCCCTGAAAGGTGTAGATGCACTCCTGGCCACCGTCCAGATGCCTGCCGGGGTACCAGTGGCCACCATGGCCGTGGGAAGGGCTGGGGCCAGAAATGCGGGGATCTTGGCGGTACAGATCTTATCCCTCAGCCGTCCAGAGTTGAGAGAGAAACTCCTGGAGTACAGGGAAGAGATGGCGCGCCAGGTGGAAGAGACGGGGAAAAAATTGAATAAGAAACAACCTTCTTAGGAAACCTTGGTACCATTGGTTTTCAGAGATGTGTGCCGGAGGCAGAAGGATGACCAAGGTCCTGAGGATAGATCCCTTAAAGCCCTCCCCCAAGCTCATTGAGGAGGCGGTGGAGATAATAAAGGGGGGAGGGGTGGTGATTTATCCCACCGAGACCCTCTACGGTCTTGGTGCCAATCCATTTTCCCTCAAGGCGATAAATAGATTATATGAAACAAAGGGAAGGGAAAAAGACAAACCCATCCCCTTCTTGATCAATGATCTGCAGATGCTAGCGGTCCTGGTCGAAGAAGTCCCACCCCTGGGAAGGACCTTGATGCAAAGATATTGGCCTGGTCCCCTAACCCTCATCTTCCGAGCTAAAAAAAAACTCCCCTCCCCTCTGAAGGGGAAGAAGGGAAAGATAGGTCTAAGGATTTCCTCCCACCCTATCGCAAGGATGATCTTGGAGACCTTGGATACCCCTCTCACCTCCACCAGCGCCAACCTTGCAGGGAGTAGAGATCTCACCGATATCCAAAGGCTCTATCAACTCTTCGGAAATAAAGTAGATCTGATAATCGATGGGGGAAAAGTAGGGGGGGTGGGTTCAACGGTGGTCGACCTGACAGTAACCCCCCCGAAGATTTTGCGGGAGGGGATAATTAAGAAACCCTTGTTAGAGGAGGAATAGATGGAGAGATCATATAAGATTGCCGTGATCCCAGGTGATGGAACGGGACCAGAGGTGGTGAGCGAGGGGATAAAGGTCCTCAAGGCCGTCTCCGGGGTGGAAGGATTCAAGGTGAAACTCATCTATTACGATTTCGGAGGAGAGCGCTATCTCAAAACAGGTGAGGCCCTGCCGGATTCCGCCATGGAGGAACTACGTCAGTTGGACGCCATCTACCTCGGTGCCATTGGCCACCCCGGGGTAAAACCGGGGGTCCTCGAAAAAGGGATACTTTTGCGGATCAGGTTTGAACTCGATCTATACATAAACCTGAGGCCGGTCAAGCTCTATCCTGGGGTCCAGACCCCCATTGAGGGCAAGGGGCCTGAGGAGATAGATTTTGTGATCATTAGGGAGAACACCGAGGGGCTTTATGCCGGTGCAGGGGGATTTTTGAAGAGAGGAACACCTGACGAGGTAGCCATTCAGGAATCCATCAATACCCGCAAGGGGGTGGAGCGCTGCCTCCAATACGCCTTTGAGTTTTGCCGTCAGCGCGCAAGGGGGAAAAAGCTCACACTCTGCGGTAAGACGAACGTCCTCACCTATGCCTTCGATCTGTGGGAGAGGGTCTTTCAAGAGTTATCCCGGGAATACCCTGATGTGGAGACCGACTATGCCCACGTAGATGCCATCTGCATGTGGATGGTAAAAAACCCTGAGTGGTTCGACGTCATCGTCACCGATAACATGTTCGGAGACATCATCACCGACCTTGGAGCCATGATCCAAGGGGGAATGGGCATAGCGGCAGGGGCAAACATCAACCCTCAGGGGACCTCTATGTTCGAACCCATCGGGGGCTCCGCCCCCAAGTATGCTGGAAAGAACGTCATCAACCCCTTGGCAGCCATCTGCGCCTGCCAGATGATGGTCGATCATTTGGGGGAGGGAGGAGCGGCTAGGCGGATAGAGGAAGCGGTAATCCAGGTATTGAAGGGGCATCTAAAAGGTCTCTCAGCCGGGGAAATGGGTCATAGTACCACCGAGGTGGGAGATCTGGTAGCTGAGTATGCCTCAAAGGCCTAGGGAAGAGAAATACCCAACTCTTTGATCTTCTTGCGCAGGGTGTTTCTATTTATACCCAAAAAGCGAGCAGCGGTCAGCTGGACATAGTCCGCCTTTTTCAAGGCGGTAATAATAAGGGTTCGCTCCACCAGAGAGATAACATCGGCCATAAGAGTCCCCTGGCTCTCGGTGTGCAAGTCCATACGTTCGACCGCCGTCTCCAATTTACGCCACAGGATTTCATCCAGGGATGTCTCCTCTCCCCAGCGCATTATCATCAAGGCGGGGGAGATAAAGGAGGCGACGATACCCAATAATTTTAGTCCCTCCTCTCCTGCCGAATGATGAGGGTGATAGATCCCCAAGATACCCAGAGAGATATCCCCCCACCTCAGGGGGGCACACATAAAAGAGAGGTCAGGGCGCTGAATCTCCTTATCCATCCCCTGCAAGAGGGGCTCTTTCATGACCTCTGAAATAACCATTGAGCAATCAAGGCGGATGGCCTCACCACTTTTCCCCTCATCCAGTCTACACCGGTTTCCCTTCACTCCCTGCAAACCTGGTCCATAGACCTCTTCGATGACCACCTCCTCTGTCGCCCTGTCCAAGAGACCCAACAGGCCATTTTTGATCTCGATGACCTCCTCCAAAAAGGCCATAGCGGTATAGAAGATGGAACTTGCATCCTTTGCCGAGGACAGGGCCTGATTAAACTCATACAAAAGGGGGAAACGGGACATAAAATGACCTTCTCTCAGACCTTGGGAACTGAAGTTACGGGCGTCTTTCCAAGAAAAACAAGCGGGACAATCTTATACCCCTCCACCCTATTTTTCAAGGGAAAATTTAGCTGTTTTCCCCTCATTTTTTCGCAAAACCGTTTCTGTCCACCTTGCAGTAAAAAACCTGTTTGTGCTAGTGTTAGTTAGTCAATAACAAGAGGATTAGGAATGGAGTTGATCATCCTGGGCTCAGGGACAGGGGTTCCTTCACTCACAAGAGGTGCACCGGCCGCCCTCATAAAGGCGGATGATACATCCGTACTTCTCGACAGCGGTTCGGGGACCCTGGGAAAGATGCTGCAGACAGGGGTGACATATAAAGATTTAGATGCCATCCTTTACAGCCACATCCACCCGGATCATGTGGCCGATTTGGTCCCTCTGATCTTCGCCTGCAAGTACAAGGAGGACCCCAGAGAAAAGGACCTCTTCATCCTTGGTGGGAAAGGATTCCGGGATTACTTCGAGGGGTTGAGGTGGGTCTATGGAGGCTGGGTAGAGCCTGAGACCTTCCACATCCATATTAAAGAGGTCAGCGCCGATAATATGGAACTCGGGGACTTCCAGGTCACCACCCTTCCCTTGGAGCATACACCCGAAAGTGTTGGGTATCGGTTGGAGTCCCCCCAGGGGCGGACCTTAGTCTTTTCGGGCGATACCGATTACTGTCGCAACATCGTGAAGCTAGCCAAGGGGGCGGACCTTCTCCTCCTCGAGGCATCCTTCCCAGAGGGGAAAAAGGTAAAAGGGCACCTCACCCCTTCGCTGGCGGGCCGCATCGCCCACGAGGCAGGTTGTAAGAGGCTGATCCTCACCCACTTCTATCCCCCCTGTGATCACTCCGATATAAAAGGGGACTGCCAGAGGACATATCAAGGAGAGGTGCTCCTGGCCGAAGATATGATGAGGATAGAAGTTTAAGCTATCGCTGAGGGATCTTCCGTAGGATAAGGAGACCCAAGCCAAAAAAGAGGGTCAAGGTGAAGATGGCGAGACGGTATTTCCAAACACCCAGGGGCTCACAAAGTTTCACTACTATCCCCCATTGGATAGGACCGACGATGGCGGAGAGCTTCCCTGAGAAGGAGTATAGACCGAAGAATTCACCATACATCCCGGGGGGAGAGAGAGTGATGAGGAGAGGACGGTCACACGTCCACACGCCAGCGAGGGCAAAACCTACTACGGGGCCTATGAGCCAGAACGGGTATTTAGTTGTTACTAAAGCCGCCATTATAGTGACTAGGACGAAAAAAGAGAGGGTCAGAGAAAGGGTTCTCTTATAGCCCCAGCGATCTGCCACCACGCCCCAAACAATGCCACCCAAAATGGCAAAGACTGTGGAAACGATAAAGAAATTTTGCACCTCACCCCTTCCACTGAACCCCACCACTTTCACCAGGTATATGGACATAAAGACGATGACGGTGTTGATCCCATCTAGGTAAAAAAACCGAGCGAGGAAAAATCTGAGGATTTGGGGATGGTCCTTGACCCGGATCAACGCCCTCCAGACCCCCTGTTCCCTCCACAACGTTTTTGCCCTATCCTCCTTCACCCCAAAAAAGATGGGGAGAGAAAAGAGGAGGAAGAGCAGGGCCGTGGGGAGAAAAGAAGCCGCATTCCCACCACCTGCGAGAAGGGGGACCTCCCAGCCCCACAGTCTACCAGAGACAAAGGGCGTAACCATGATCACCCCTAAGATGGCTCCCAAATAACCGAGCCCTACCCCTAACCCCGATACCCTGCCCAATGTCCCCTTTTCGGTTACCGCGGGCAAAAGGGCATTGTAGAAGACGAGCCCCCCTTGATATGCATAGTTGGCCAAGGCAAAGCAGACGAGGGCGAGGGGAAGGGTGGCCAAATAACCCAACCCCCCTGTGGAGAATACACAGGCCACAGTAAACAGGAACAGAAGGGGCTTTTTCCTTCCCCACTTATCGGACAGCGTTCCGAGAAGGGGCAAAGTCAAGGCTACGGCCAACATGGAGGCGGAGATAGCCAGACTGTAGTGGATATCCTCTCCCCCCAACTCTTGAATTACCCAGAGGGGGAAATAGATGGAGACGACATTGGCGGAAAAGATGGTGTTGGCAAAATCATAGAAGGCCCAAGATATGATCTCTATACGTTTCACGTCATCACCCGATGTAACCTATAACAAAATCCATCCTCTCCCTCAACATCTTTTTGCCAGCTATTACCCATTGTAGAAGAAGCAATTATATGCTATATTTCTAGGCTCCTTCAAAAACCTCTTCAAAAAGAGGGTGAAATGTTTGGTATCGGTATGCCAGAGTTGTTGATCATCTTGGGCCTTGCCCTGATATTGATCGGCCCGAAGAAACTCCCCGAACTCGCCAAGTCCTTAGGTAAGACCATGGGTGAACTGCGCAAGACCACCGATGACCTGAAGGAAACCATCGCTGAAGAAATTGAACCCATTAAGGATGATCTCCCTAGTAAAGAAGAGTTGAAAGAAGTACTTGAAAAACAGTTTTCAGGTAAGGAGCAAGAAGAGGGGGAAACCGAGAAGGATAGTAAAATTTAATAACTGATGGAGGAGCAAAAACACACCTTCATAGAACACCTGGCAGAACTCCGCAAGAGGCTCATCATCTCCCTGATCGCTGTGGGGATAGGCTTTGGCATCTGCTACATCTTTTCCAAAGAAATCTTCCATCTCTTGATGATCCCCTTAAACAAAACCCTCCCTCCTGAGACCACCATGATATTCACCAGTCTTCCCGAGGCCTTCTTCACCTACCTGAAGGTTGCCCTCCTGGCAGGGATATTTGTAGCCTCTCCCGTGGTCCTCTATCAGATCTGGCTCTTTGTTGCCCCTGCCCTCTATAGCCGCGAAAAGAGGTACGTAATTCCGTTTGTTATCCTCTCCACCCTCCTCTTCATCGGTGGAGCTTCTTTTGGCTATTTTGTCGTCTTTCCATTCGGCTTCAAGTTCTTCCTCGGCTTTGCGACGGATCTCATAAAACCGGCGCTTAAAATCAAGGAATACCTGTCATTTTGCTCTATTTTGTTGCTCACCTTTGGCTTCGTATTCGAACTTCCCCTCTTCATCCTTTTCCTAGCCAAACTCGGTGTGGTCGATGCCCGAATGCTGTCCCGCAATAGAAGATATGTGGTCTTGGCCATCTTCGCCGCTGCGGCCATATTAACTCCCCCAGACGTAGTTACACAATTTATGATGGCCGGCCCCCTCTTGATCCTGTATGAGGTTAGCATCTGGGTAGCAAAGGTCTTCGGCAAGAAGAAAGAAGTAGAAGAAACACCTGAATAATCCCCACTTTTACCCATTTTTGATCTCATTGTGTAAAAATTCCATCCCTAAAACCAATATTTTTTAAGAAAATAAAAAATTTGCTTGACAAATATGGTTTTGTAAATATAATTTAAGTGGGATAAAGTGGGATAAGGTGGATCAAGGTGTTTAGAGGAAGATTCGAATACAGCATAGATGGTAAGGGAAGGGTAAGTGTACCTGCCAAGTTTAGGGATGTCTTGAGGCAAAAGTATGCGAGCGACCAGCTGATCATCACCATCTTCGACAGTTGCCTGGTAACCTACCCCCTCGAGGAATGGCAGGTCTTCGAAGATAAGATAAAAAACCTCTCCCTACTCAAAAAAGAGGTGAAGTTCTTCCTGCGCTATTTTTATTCTGGGGCCATGGAGTGTGCCATCGATGACCACGGGCGAATCCTTGTCCCCTCCCAGTTTCGCGAACACGCCCACTTGCAAAAAGAGATCGTCTTTGTGGGGGTGATGAGGGGTTTTGAAATATGGGACAAGGGGATCTGGGAGGAAGAAGTGGAAAAATACAAAGAGACCTTTGATGAGATAAGCGAGAGCATGGCCGAGTGGATGGGGCTTTGAGAGAATATCTCCACACCCCCGTCCTGACAAAGGAGGTGATAGAATACCTGAAATGCTCCGAGGGAGGGATATTCGTCGATGCCACCGTGGGTGAAGGGGGACATGCCCTGGAGGTCTTATGGGCCTCGCAGCAGAGTAGAGTTATCGGAATAGATTGGGATGAGGAAATCCTTGAGAAGGCGAGAAAGAGATTGGATAAATATGCTGAAAGGGTAACCCTAGTCCATGATGATTTTGTATATCTCCCGCTGATCCTGCAAGGAATGGGGATAAAGAAAGTCGACGGCCTCCTCTTCGATTTAGGTGTGTCCGCTTTTCACTTCCACGAAGAAGGACGGGGTTTCGCTTTTCAAAAAGATGGACCCCTGGATATGAGGATGGACAAAAGGAAAAAGTCGACAGCCTATTATATCGTCAACCATTTTCCAATAGAGGGGATAGAGGAGATCTTAAAAAGATATGGTGAAGAAAGATGGGCCAAAAGGATAGCCAGGGCCATCGGGGACAAGAGGCAGCAGGGGGATATAAAGACCACCAGAGATTTAGCGGAGATCGCCTCTCGAGCCATCCCGAGGCGGTATCATCCTCGCAGGATACACCCTGCGACCAAGACCTTTTTGGCCCTGAGGATCGCAGTAAACGAGGAGCTGAAAAATATAGAGGAGGTCCTCAAAGAGGCACCCCTCCTGCTAAAGAGGGGGAGGAGAATTTGTGTGATATCCTTCCATTCTTTGGAGGACAGAATAGTCAAGGAGGCCTTTAAAAGAATGGAAAGTACCTGTATCTGCCCCCCTACCCTCCCGCAGTGCGTCTGTGGGGGGAGAGAGAAGGTCTTGCAGATAATCACCAAAAAACCTCTCACCGCTCGTCCTAAGGAGTTGAGGGATAACCCCCGGGCGCGAAGCGCAAAGCTGAGGGTGGCAGAAAGGGTATAGGAAAAAGGAGGTATTACTATGAGAGCTTCCGAATTGACGAGTAACATTCCAGGAATTACAGCGGACCACTTGCACAACTGGGAGAGGCAAGGTTACCTTTCCCCCAGTAGAATTGAAGTGGGGAAAAAGAAAATAAGGGACTATAGCGAAAAAGATTTTAGCCTAATTAAAGCTATGTGGTTCTATTATCAAAAAGGGTTATCTCCGAGAAATGCCCATAGAAAGGCTAAAAAAGAAATGTCAAAAAGGCCTCTTTCGGCTTCGCTTTTCTTCAGAGAACACCAGAGAGGTCAAGAGAGGCAGGTAAGTGAAATTGATTCGCTTGAAGGTATTGCGATCTTTGAACTTGCTATCCCACTGAAACACTATTTTCACTTACAAAAGAGTTGAGGGATAATCCCCGGGGCGCGAAGCGCAAAGCTGAGGGTGGCAGAAAGGGTATAGAAAAAAGGAGCGTAGGATGGGTGAGTTCGCCGCCTCCATCTACCCCATTAACGAAACCAAGATATTACAGGGGCAGAGGGCCTCCATAAGAAGGGTGAGGGCGAAGACCCAAAGGCGTTCTATACTGCTGCCAGGTTTTTGTTTCCTCCTTATCTTGAGCATTATCTTCTATGTATGGACGAGGGTTCAGGTAGTGCAATTCGGATATGAAATCTCTTCGGCGTTAGAAGAGAAAGAAGCAGTAATAATTGCCCATAATGAACTAAAATTGGAGATAGCCACCCTGTGCTCAGCACAGCAGGTGGAGAGAAGGGCCAGAAAAAAACTGGGGATGGACTTCCCCCACAGAGATCAGATTATAATAATAAAATGAAGGATAGTACCCCCTACCATTTCAAGATCCGAGTATTCGTAGTCTTGATAATCTTTGTCCTCTGCTTTGGCATGATCGTCGTGCGCGCCTATCAACTGCAGGTCTTAGAGAGGGAAAAATCCGTCAAATTGGCCCAGCATCAATATTACTATAGGAGGATCAGTTTGTCTCCCCATCGGGGGACTATCTATGACTCCAAGGGGAGGGAGTTGGCGGTGAGCATCACGGTCAACTCCCTCTATGCACAACCTGCAAAAATAGAAAATAAAAAGGAACTTGCTACTAAACTAGCACCTATCCTGAGCATTGATGCCCACAAGATCTATAAGTTATTATCTAATCCCAAATCGTTTGTCTGGTTGCAGAGGAAGATAACCCCTACCCAACAGGAGAAGATCGAGGCCTTGAAACTAAAGGGGGTGGGTTTCATCCTCGAAAGCAGAAGGTTTTACCCCAATTCCGAGCTAGGGGCCCATATAATAGGGTTTGCAGGGATGGACTCTCAGGGGTTAGAAGGGCTGGAAAAGGTGTATGATAAGTATCTGAAGACCGCAGAGAGATATGTGATATTGGAGAGGGATGCCTTAGGCAGATGGATATATATCCCTGTGAAGGGGAAGGGACTGAAATCTCCTTATAACCTCCATCTTACCCTCGACCTGCGCGTTCAATATATAGCGGAAAGGGAGCTGAGGCAAGGGGTTACAGACTTGAAGGCCCGAGGTGGAATTGTGGTAGTTATGGAACCCTTCACCGGAAAGATTCTGGCCACAGCGGTTCAGCCCTCCTTTAACCCAAACATATTCGAGGAGTATAGCCCTGACAGGTGGCGGAATCGCGTTGTCACCGACCCCTTTGAACCTGGCTCACTCCTCAAGATCTTTCTCGTGGCCTCCGCCTTAGAGGAAGAGATAGTAAAAGAGAGTGACATATTCTATTGTGAAAACGGGGCCTATAAAATAGGGACAAACACCATCCATGACATGAAACGCCATGGATGGTTGTCGTTGCGGAACATAATAAGGTATTCCAGCAACATAGGTGCATCTAAAATAGGAACCCGCGTGGGGCCCGAGCGATTCTACCACTATTTGGGTGCCTTTGGATTCAAAGAAAAGACAGGTATCGATCTCTTGGGAGAGTCCAGGGGGTGCATCCGTCCACCAAATTCCTGGTCACAGATCGACCTTGCCAATATCTCCTTTGGACAGGGGGTATCGGCCACGGCCCTCCAACTGATCACAGCCCTCAACTGCATTGCCAATGATGGGAATTTGATGAAATCTTATCTCGTGGAAAGGATAACCGACGAGAGGGGAAGGGTGGTAGTTGAATTCTCCCCTGAATTGAGGAGGAGGGTGCTTTCAGAGGGAACATGTCGCCGGATCACTTCCGTCTTAAAGGGGGTAGTGAGGAGAGGGGGGACAGGTGCTCTGGCCCATCTGCCGGGTTACGAGGTAGCGGGCAAGACCGGCACCGCCCAAAAATTCGATCACACCAAAGGAGGGTATTCAGAAGATAAAATCATCGCTTCCTTCATGGGGTTCGTCCCTGCTGATGAGCCCAGGGTGGCCATTCTTGTGGTTTTGGACGAACCAACCAGATCCTCTTATGGGGGAGTGGGGGCAGCCCCTATCTTTAAGAGGATTGCCGAAGAACTCATGCGTTATATGGAAATCTTACCGAAAGAAGGGGGGTTGGGAAAGGGAATAAATATGGTGAAAACTTCCGCCACTAGGAAACAGGAGGTAAAAAGGGAAAGGAGGTTCCCACATCATATGATGCCCGATCTGCGTGGCCTATGTATGAGAAGGGCCTTGACAAGATTGAAAATGGAAACGGTGAGGATCAGATTGGCGGGAAGCGGGACATTGGTGAGCCAAAGACCGGCCCCAGGAACCCCCTTGAAAGAAGGGAGGGAGGTCTTTCTAAAGTTTGCCCCTACCAAATGAAGGGGAAATGATGCAATTGGCCAAGCTGATCCGTTCATTGGACGTGATAGAGACGAGAGGTGAAATGGATCTGGAGGTCGTGGGCATCTCTTACCACAGTCATCGGGTAAAGAAGGGAGATCTCTTTGTGGCCATCAAGGGATCTGAGAGCGATGGACACCACTTTATAAAGGAAGTCATTAAAAAAAGGGGGGGGGCTATCGTCGCGGAAAGGATTCCCGCCTACCCCATCAACATCCCACTGGTGTTAGTAAGGGATACCAGAAAGGCTTTGGCCCTGATCTCGGCGGAGTTTTTCCACCACCCCTCTCGAGAGATAAAAATGGTGGGGATAACAGGGACCAATGGAAAGACCACCACCTCCTATCTGATAGAATCGGTCCTCAAAAGTGCGGAGAGGAGGGTTGGGGTAATTGGAACCATAAACTACAGGCTTGGGGGAAAAGAATATCCCGCTTCTACTACTACCCCCCAATCCTATGACCTCCAACGATTGCTGCGCGAGATGGTAAGGGACGGGATAAAGTACGTGGTGATTGAGGTCTCCTCGCACGCCCTAGATCAGGAGAGGGTAAGGGGGTGCCATTTTGATGTGGGGGTCTTCACCAACATCAGTCCAGAGCACCTAGACTATCATGGGGACATGAATAGATATTTCGATGCTAAAAAACGCCTCTTTCAGGAGATCTTGCCCGAGGCGGGGAAGGATCCCTGGGCCATCGTCAATCTGGACGACCCCCTGCTAAGAGAATTTAGGAAGGAACTCCCCCATCTACGAGCAATGAACTATGGCCTTACTCAAGGGGAGGTAAGGACATTACACAAGGAGGTCTCGCTGAAAGGGACAAAAGCCGTTCTTTCCACACCGACAGGACCATTGGAGATAAAGACCCCCCTCATAGGTGAGCACAATCTATATAACATCATGGCAGCAACAGCGGTGGGGACCTCCCTTGGTGTTCCCTCGGAAGTTATACGACAGGGAATAGGGGCGCTCTCCCGGATCCCAGGTAGGATGGAGAGGGTCGGAGAGGGGAGTCCATGGGTCCTCGTCGACTATGCCCATACCCCTGATGCCATAGAAAAGGCTATAATGGGGGTGAAAAGATTTGCAAAGGGAAAATTATTAATCGTCTTTGGTTGCGGTGGAGATAGGGATAGGAGCAAGAGGCCCCTTATGGGAAGGATCGGGGCGCAATTGGCGGATCTTGCCATCATTACCTCCGACAACCCCCGTACTGAAGATCCCCTCAAGATCATTGCGGAGATAGAGGAGGGGGCAAGAGAAGTCTCTCCCCGTCGTTACCTCGTCATCCCCGACAGGAGGGAGGCCATTAATCAGGCCATATCCCTGGCTGGCCCTCAGGATTTAGTGCTCATCACCGGCAAAGGGCACGAAAATTATCAAATAGTAGGGGATGAGATGCTATCCTTTGACGATCGCGAGGTGGCGCAAAAAGCCTTGGAGCAAAGGGGTAAGAGGGCATGAGCCCGGAGGAGGATACACTTTGGGTGAAGACGATCTTAGAGGCCACCGGCGGAGTCCTGGTGCAGGGGGACCTACAAGACTCTTTTGTCGGTGTTTCCACTGATTCTAGGTCCATCAAGCCGGGGGAACTCTTCTTCGCCCTAAAAGGGGAAAGATTCGACGGGCATCAATTTATTTATGAGGCTGTAAGGAGGGGAGCAAAGGGAGTAGTGGTGGAGAAGGAGGTACAGGAGATCCTAGGTAAAACCATTCCGGTGATAAAGGTACCGGATATCCTTCATGCCTTGGGGGATTTGGCCAAGTTTTGGAGGAAAAGGCATCCCATCCCTCTGGTGGCCATTACGGGGAGCAACGGCAAGACCACCACAAAAGAGATGTTGGCCGGAATCTTGGCAGAAAGTTCTAAGGTGCTGAAGAATCCAGGAAATTTTAACAATCTCATTGGACTCCCCCTCTCACTGTTGAAAATGAACTCTCAGGACAAGGTGGCGGTTTTGGAGATGGGGATGAACCGCAAAGGGGAAATACGAAGGCTGGCCCAAATAGCAGAACCTGATCTGGGGATATTGACCAACATCAGCCCCGTCCATCTGGAGGGATTGGGGTCCCTAAGGGGGGTTATGGAGGCCAAGGGGGAGCTCTTGGAGGTCATGGGAGAGAGGGGAAAACTCATTCTCAACGCCGATGACCCCAGGGTGGCGGAGTTGAGCAAGGGATTTATGGGAGAAAGGACATCCTTCGGGATAAAGAATCCCGCCGATTGGGTAGCGTCCGATATAAGCAGGAGGAGAGGCGGCGGGGTCTCTTTCAGGGTAAAAGGCCCCCCGGGGATAACCTCCATCTCCTTGAGACTCATGGGAGGACACCAGGTGTATAATGCCCTCGCTGCATCTGCAGCGGCCTCACACCTGGGGGTGGAACTTGAGGGGATCAAGAGGAGATTGGAGGCCTTCCAACCTCTGTCCATGAGGATGGAAGTGCTCACACTGGGGAAGGGTGTAACAATCATCAATGACGCTTACAACGCCAATCCCAAGTCGATGGAGTCTGCTCTGCGCACTCTGGGGGAAATAAAAGGCGAGAGAAAAATCGCTGTCCTTGGAGACATGTGGGAGTTGGGAGAATACGCTCCGCAAGCCCACATGGATACCGGCCGTTTGGTGCAAGAAAGGGGGATAGAGCTTCTCTTTATCATGGGGGAGTTCGCCCCTTATGTGGCCCAAGGTGCAACGGAGGCGGGAATGAACCCCAAAACCATCTTTATAGGGAAAGACCACCAGGAACTGATTTATCATCTCACCCGGTCCTTGAGGAAGGGGGATTGGGTGTTAATTAAGGGTTCGAGAATAATGAAAATGGAAGGGATTATTGAGGACCTAAGGGAAAAGTTATGATCTATCACCTCCTTTACCCACTTTATACAACCCATATCGCATTCAATGTCATAAAGTACATATCCTTCCGGACCATATCTGCTATGCTCACCTCACTACTTATAAGCTTCGTCCTGGGGCCGTGGTTCATCAAGAAACTCAAGGAACTCCGTGTCGGACAGAGGGTGAGGGAAGACGTCCCCTCCAGGCACCAAGAGAAGGAGGGAACCCCTACCATGGGGGGGAGCCTGATAATCATCGCCGTTATCGGATCCACCTTGTTGTGGAGCAACCTGAAAAACCCCTATGTATGGCTGGTCCTGTTCACCACCATCTCTTTTGCCCTTATCGGGTTCATAGACGATTTTAGAAAGGTAAAAAGAGGAAAGGGGGTGTCCGTTAAGGGGAAGATTGCCTTCCAGATGGCCATAGCCTTGATAGGTGGTTGTATCCTGTTCACCTTTCCGGACTTTGTACCTCAACTGACCTTTCCATTCTTCAAAAATCTCCGTCCCGATTTGGGTGTTCTTTATCTCCTCATAATCATCCTTGTCCTTGTGGGGACTTCTAATGCCGTAAACCTCACCGATGGACTGGATGGATTGGCGATTGGGCCGATAATGATCACGGCGGGGACCTTTGCCCTCTTCACCTATCTGGCAGGACACCATGAGTTCGCGCGCTATCTCCAGATCCCTTTTACCCGCGGGTGCGGGGAATTGAGTATATTCTGTGGTGCCATCGTGGGGGCGGGATTGGGCTTTTTATGGTTTAACGCCTATCCCGCTCAGGTCTTCATGGGTGACACAGGGTCCCTCTCACTGGGTGGAGCCTTGGGGATGGTGGCCGTCATAGCAAAACAGGAGCTCTTGTTATTCATTGTGGGGGGGATCTTCGTCATCGAGGCCCTATCGGTGATTATCCAAGTGGGGTTTTTCAAACTTAAAAGAAAACGGGTCTTCAGGATGGCCCCCATCCACCACCACTTCGAATTAAAGGGGTGGGCCGAACCAAAGATCATCGTTCGCTTCTGGATAGTTGCCATCATCCTAGGACTTATCGCCATAAGTACCTTAAAATTGAGATGAAGGTCAAAACAAGGATAGAAGATCTCAAAAAGAAGTTAAAGGAAAAGAGTGTCGTGGTGGTAGGAATGGCCAGAACGGGTATGGCGGCAGCGGAGTTCCTCGCCAAGGTGGGGGCAAAGGTCATCGTAACCGAGATCAAGACCGAAGGTGAATTGGGTACCACCGTCCACCGGCTTCGTTCCTTAGGAGTGGAGTTGGAGTTGGGGGGACACTCCCCCCAGATCTTTCTCAGAGGGGATTTGATCGTCCTAAGCCCTGGGGTAAACCCTGCCCTCCCACCTTTGGAGAGGGCGAGGGTGGAGGGAATCCCTATCGTGAGCGAGATTGAACTCGCCTCCTGGTTTCTGAACCCACCCATCATCGCTGTCACGGGCACAAATGGGAAAAGCACCACCTCCTCCCTTATCGGCCATATACTCTCCCGATGGGGGAAAAAGGTATTCGTGGGGGGAAATATCGGAACCCCCTTGACGGGGTATCTCCTGCAAGGGGAGAATGCGGACTACATCGTGGCCGAGATCAGCAGCTTCCAATTGGAGGCCATCTGTTCATTCAGACCATGGATCGCCCTCCTGCTCAACCTGGGCGAGGATCATCTCGACCGCCATCCTACCTTCTCCTCTTATGCAGAGGCCAAAAGGAAGATCTTCCTCAATCAGGGGCCTGGAGACTGGGCAGTGGTCAACGACGACGATGCAGCCGTGGCCAACCTTACCACCGAGATAAGGGCACAACTGCTCCCCTTTGGCCGAAAGTGGAGAGGGGAAATGGGTGTGACACTGGAGGACGAGAAGGTCATCATCTATAAAGGGCGAGGGGATGAAGAGAGGTTTCCCCTAGAGCGGGTCAAGATCATAGGGATGCATAATGCCGAAAACATCATGGCTGCTGTAGGGGCAGCCAAGATATGCGGTGTACCGCGCGAGGCGATACAGGAATCCCTGGAGTCCTTCGCAGGTCTTGAGCATCGCCTTGAACTGGTGGGGAAATGGAGAGGGGTGAGTTTCTACAACGACTCTAAGGCCACCAATGTGGCCTCCAGCATCAGGGCCTTGATGAGCTTTAAGCAACCAATCATACTGCTGGCAGGGGGAAGGGATAAGGGAGGGGACTACTCCTCACTAAGGGAAGTCATCAAAGAGAGGGTGAAGGCCTTGATACTCATGGGTGAAGCGAAAAAAAAGATGAAAGAGGCATTGCAGGGATCGGTTCTCACCCATATGGTAGAGGGAATGGAGGAAGGGGTAACGTTGGCCTGGAAGCTGGCCCATCAGGGGGATGTGGTTCTGCTTTCGCCAGCATGCTCCAGTTTTGACATGTATAAGGACTATAGGGAGAGGGGGACAACCTTCAAGGAAATAACCCTTAAGTTAAGGAAATAGTGATGAAAAAGGGATATGACCATATCCTCCTCTATACCGTACTTACATTGTTGGCAATCGGATGGATAATGGTCTACAGCTCCAGCGCCGTGGTGGCCGATATCACCTACCACGATGGCTTCAAGTTCTTGAAAAAGCAGCTCCTTTTCTCTTTCCTCGGTCTCCTAGCCATGCTGGCAATTATGAAAACCGACTATCGGAAACTAAGGGCGTGGACATATCCCATCCTCGCCGTGAGCATCCTCCTGTTGGTCCTGATCTTAATCCCCGGACTTGGTTTAGGCCTCAAGGTGGGGTTAGCGAGAAGATGGCTGTGGACCCCTTGGTTCACCTTTCAACCATCTGAACTGGGGAAGCTGGCCTTGGTGCTCTTTATTGCCTATTCACTGGCCAAAAAGGGTGATAGGATTAAAGAATTCTTCCTGGGATTTCTCCCCGTTCTTGCCATCTCCGGGATCATGATCTTCTTGGTAGTCTTGGAACCAGACATGGGTACGGCCATCTTCATGGGGATATTGACCATGATCCTTCTCTTTATAGGGGGGACAAAGTTCTCTTACCTTCTGGCAACTCCTTTGTTCGCCGCCCCGGGGCTGTACTTATTAATCACACACTTTCACTACAGCCACCGCAGAATCATGGCCTTCCTTAACCCCTGGGAGGATATGCAGGGCATGGGATTCCAGATCATTCAATCCTTTGTGGCCTTAGGGTCGGGGGGGGTGTGGGGAGTAGGACTCGGGGATGGAAGACAGAAGCTCTTCTTTCTCCCCGCCGCCCATACCGACTTCATCCTCGCCATCCTGGGTGAGGAAGTGGGTTTCCTCGGAATGATGGGTATCATCCTGCTGTTCGTCATCCTGATCTGGCGGGGAATAAAGATCGCCCTCAGGGCTGAAGATCCCTTCGGCGCTCATTTAGCCATGGGGATTACCTCTATGATTGCCCTGCAGGCGATCATCAACATGGGGGTGGTACTGGGACTTTTGCCCACCAAGGGTCTCACTCTACCCTTCATCAGCTATGGGGGGACCTCCTTGGTGGTGAACCTCTTGGGAATAGGGATATTGTTGAGCATCTCGGCCAGAGGAGGAAAGGGATGAAGGAAAAGGTGGTCATTGCCGGAGGGGGAACAGGGGGCCACCTTTTCCCCGGCATAGCCTTGGCCGAGGAATTTATCCAGAGGAAGGAGGGATGGGAAGCCATCTTTATCGGGACAGCAAAGGGATTAGAGAAAAAGATCCTGCCCAAATGGAGTGTTGAACTCAGGATTGTCCCCTCTGCCCCTTTGAAGGGGAGGGGATGGAGGGGGAAGACCGCAGGGCTTGTCACCCTTGTGCGGGGGATATTTTGGTCCATAGGGCTTTTGCGGAAAATCTCACCCAAATTGGTCATCGGCATGGGTGGATACTCCTCTGGACCTGTACTGCTCGCCGCCTACCTGCTCGGGATAAAGAGTGTGATTCAGGAGCAAAATGTCCTTCCCGGTTTTACCAATCGGGTGGCCTCCAAATTCTCACAGCGGGTATTTCTCTCGTGGGCGGAGGGGGCTAAGTTATTCCCCATTGAGAAGGTAAGGGTGACGGGAAATCCCCTGCGCAGAGAGGTGCTGGAAGGGAGGGGTGGGAAAAGGGAGGAAACGGGGTTTACCCTCTTTATCCTCGGGGGCAGCAGAGGGGCCATCACCATCAACAGGACAATGATAGAGGCCCTAAAGTCTCTGGAGGTAATCAAAGGAGAATTAAAGATTATACATCAAACTGGTGAAGATGACTACCAATGGGTGAAAAGCGAATATGAGGGGAGGGGATTTAAGGCGTCAGTCCGTCCCTTTATCGAAGAGATGGCCGTTTGTTATCGGGAGGCCCATCTGGTGGTTTGCAGGGCTGGGGCCACCACCATGGCTGAGCTTTGTGCATGGGGGAGGGCCTCCCTCTTGATACCCTACCCCCATGCCACTGACGATCATCAGCGCAAGAACGCCCAGATCTTGGTGAAGGAGGGAGCAGGGAGGATGATCCTAGAAGAGGATCTAGGAGGGGAGAGGCTGGCCCTGGAAATCCTCTCCATTCATCAAGACCGAAGGGGATTGGAGGAGATGGAGAGGCGGGCTGCCTCCTTGGGGCGACCTGATGCTGCGACCATTGTCGTAGATGAGTGCTACCGGTTATTGGGCTTGAGTTAGGGGAATGCGGTGTACAGGAGAAAAATTTACCAGATCCACTTCGTGGGAATTGGAGGAATAGGGATGAGCGGAATAGCCGAGGTTCTGCTCAACCTCGGCTATAGGATAACGGGATCGGATTTAAGGGAGACGGAGATCACGAGACGTCTTGGTCGAGTGGGGTGCAGGATCACCTATGGCCATCGGATGGAGAATGTGCGGGGAGCCAATGTGGTGGTGATCTCAACGGCCATTAAAGGGGATAATCCGGAGGTACAGGAAGCGAAGGCAAGGATGATCCCCGTAATCCCACGCGCCGAGATGTTGGCAGAGTTGATGAGGATGAAGTACGGCATCGCCGTGGCCGGTACCCACGGCAAAACCACCACCACCTCCATGATCTCCACCGTGCTGGCCCATGGGGGGCTGGATCCTACAATGGTTATCGGGGGGAGGTTGAATAGCTTGGGGAGCAACGCCAAGCTCGGGGAAGGCGAATTTCTGGTGGCCGAAGCCGATGAGAGCGACGGCACCTTCCTCAAATTATCCCCCACCATCGCCATCGTCACCAATATAGATCCCGAACACCTGGACTACTATGGTGACATAGAGCACCTAAAGGAGACCTTCTTGGAATTTGTCAACAAGGTCCCCTTTTATGGAAGTTCAATCCTTTGCCTCGACCACAAAAACATCCAGGCCCTGATACCTTATGTGGAAAAGAGATACATCACCTATGGCCTCAAGGCTGAGGCCGACCTTCGAGGGGAAGGAATAACCCGCAGAGGATGGGGGATCGATTTCCTCGCCCACTGGCAGGATCAACTCCTGGGAAAGGTGATGCTCAGGATGCCTGGGGTCCACAACGTATACAATGCCTTAGCCGCCATCGCCTCTGGGATAGAGTTAGATATAAAGTTCCCCGTCATTAAAGAGGCCTTAGAAGACTTCGCAGGGGTCCAGAGGAGGTTCCAATTGAAGGGGGAATATGCCGGGATTACGATCATAGACGACTATGCCCATCATCCCGTAGAAATCAAGGCAACCTTAGCAGCGGCTGAAGGACTGGGTAAGAGGCGGATTGTAGTTGTCTTCCAACCCCATAGATACACCAGGACAAGGGATCTCTTCGGTGAGTTCCTCTCTTCCTTTGCCCAGGCCGATCTTCTCTTCATCACGGACATCTACCCGGCGGGGGAGGACCCTATCGCTGGGGTGACCGCCGGGGCTCTCTTTGAGGGTATCAAAAAACGAGGAGATGTGGAGGTTCGTTACATCCCTGATAAGGATAAGTTGGCCGAAGAGGTCCTACAGGTCTTGATGCCTGGGGATATCGTCATCACCATGGGGGCGGGAAACATCTGGGAGGTATCTGAGACCATGGTGGATGCCTTGAGGAAACGGGTTAAATGACAAACGGATCATTGGAGGAAAGAATCAGAAAAGAGGGGTTTAGGGGTGATATCCGACGACAGGTCCCCATGCAAGATTTCACATCCTTTAGGATTGGCGGACCAGCGGACCTCATCCTTTTCCCTTGGGATCTGGAGGATCTACAGTTATTAATGCACCTCTTTCGACGAGAAGGGGTGAGATACCTACCGTTCGGCAACGGTACCAATATCCTGGTCTCGGACAGGGGGGTGCGGGAACCCCTGATAGGCCTCTCCCAAGGGTTCGGAGAGATAAAAAAGGAGGAAATAAAGGTCACGGCAGGGGGTGGTGTGGGGCTTTCCCAACTGCTCCGTTTTTGTGCGGATAACGCCCTCAGAGGCCTAGAACCTTTGGCCGGTATTCCGGGTACGGTGGGAGGCGGCATAAGGATGAATGCCGGCAGCCAAGACATAGAGATGGAGAATTTGATATCTTCCATCATGACCATGGACCACCAGGGACAGATCAGGCGGTTAAAAAGGGAGGGGTTGATTTTTGAATACAGGGGGATCCATCTCCCCGCAGAGGAGATAATCCTCCAGGGAGAATTCTCACTGCAAGAGGGGAATGGGAAAGAGATCAAGGAGAGGATGGAGGATTTCTTGCGAAGGAGAAAGGAAATCCAGCCCCTCTCCCTTCCCAGCGCCGGCTCGATCTTTAAAAATCCTCAAGGGATATCAGCAGGAGAGTTGATTGAAGGGGTGGGGTTGAAAGGATTCCGCATGGGAGATGCGATGGTTTCCCCCCTACACGCAAACTTCATTGTCAACCTAGGAGCGGCCCGGTCAGGGGATGTCCTGGGGTTGATCGAGTTGATAAAGGAGCAAGTCTATCAAAAAAGGGGGATAAGGCTCGAACTGGAGGTGGTGATCATAGGTGAGCCGGGTGCGGCAGGGTAAACGCATCGGAGTATTGATGGGTGGAATCTCTCATGAGCGGGAGGTATCCTTGAAGACCGGCAGGGCAATCCTCAATGCCTTGCAAGAAGGAGGCTATAACGCAGTAGGGATTGATGTCTCCTCCGATATCGTACAACGCCTCCTGAAGGAGGGGATAGATGTGGCCTTCATAGCTCTGCACGGTCGTTGGGGTGAAGATGGAACGGTTCAGGGACTCCTCGAACTGTTGCAGATCCCGTATACTGGTTCCGGGGTGTTGGCCAGTGCCCTAGCCATGAACAAGATCAAGGCAAAAGAAATTTTCCTCTATCACGGTATCCCCACCCCGGAGTTCGTCACACCCCAAGATGAGGAACCAGAGGAATTACCCTTCCCTCCCCCCTGGGTGGTCAAACCGGCCTCGGAGGGATCGACCATTGGGGTAAGTATAGTGAGGGATAAAAATGGGTTGAAGGAGGCCTTGCGCCATGCAAGACGCTATGACCAGCAAGTCCTCATCGAGCAGTTCATCTCGGGGAAGGAGCTCACTGTAGGAATCCTCAAGGGGGAACCTCTCCCGGTCGTCGGGATCGCCCCCAAAGACGGTTTCTATGACTACCATGCGAAATATACCATCGGGATGACAGAATACATAGTTCCCGTTAGGATCGGCGAGGAAGAGACAAAAGAGGCACAAAGATTAAGCCTGACGGCCTATCATGTCCTCGGTTGTAGCGGCTGTGCCAGGGTGGATTCCCTCATTAGCGAAAGGAGGGAGATCTTCATAACAGAGGTCAACACCCTACCGGGTATGATGGAGACCAGCTTGGTGCCTAAGGCGGCGGCCTACAAAGGGATATCCTTCCCCCAACTGGTCCAGATCATTTTGGAAGAAGCCTCTTTGAAGATCGAAGGGGGTGAGGGATGACAAAGAAGAGAAAGTTGTTCATCTGGGGGATAGGGGTTGCTCTTGCCGCCTCTCTCTGGGGATTGGAAAGGGACTCCGGTCTCCTCCTGGCCCCCCACCTGCGGGTCAAGAAAATTGAGGTGAAGGGATGCCAGCGAACAAACCAGCAGCAAATCGTAGAGGTCACCTCTATTCCACCCCATACCCCTATCCTCAAACTCGATCTCAAGACGATAGCCCAAAGGGTGGAATCCCTTACATGGGTCAGGTCGTGCGAAGTGCGCAGGATTCTGCCGAACAAGGTGTCGTTGAAAATAGTGGAGAGGAGGCCCGTAGCCCTGCTTCATCTGGGAAGACTTTACTACGTGGATGAGGATGGTACCCCCTTTAAGGAGCCCACCCCTGGTGAAACACTGGACTACCCCATACTGACCGGATGGGAGGGCCTAGGATGGGAAAAGGGTGAAGGCAAGGCATTGATCCAAGAAGCCCTGGGGTTCTTGAGAGAGATGCAAGATTGCCCTCATCTCTCCAAAGAGGCGATATCCGAGATCCATCTGGATGAGATCGGCGAGTTGACCATCTTCTTAGCGAGAAGGGGGACTATGATTAATCTAGGCAGGGGGGATGTGGGTCTCAAGCTGAGGAGATTGGAGAAGGTCTGGAAGTGGATAACAACAAGACGTCTCCCTGTGAAATATATCCTGTGCGAGCGCCCTGACCGCATCGTGGTCGGGCTGGGGGAAAGGGGGTAAGAAGATGAGCAAGAAGGAAGAGTTCATCGTTGGGTTGGACATCGGGACGACCAAGATCTGCGCCATCGTGGGTGCACCTTCCGGCAAGGGAATAGATGTCATCGGAATAGGTACGCATCCATCACATGGTCTCAGGAAAGGGGTAGTGGTCAATATCGAAAACACGGTGCAATCCATCAAGGGGGCGGTGGAAGAAGCGGAACTGATGGCCGGTTGTGAGATTACATCGGTCTACACCGGAATTGCTGGGGGCCACATAAAGGGGTTTAACAGCCATGGTATCGTCGCGGTAAAGAGCCGTGAAGTAACAGAGGGAGACATCAGAAGAGTCATCGACGCAGCCAGTGCTATCGCCATCCCCATGGACCGGGAAGTAATCCATATTTTACCCCAAGAGTACATCGTAGACGGCCAAAATGGGATCAAGGATCCCCTGGGGATGAGTGGAGTCAGGTTAGAGGTCAAAGTCCATATCGTCACAGGGGCAGTCACCTCGGCGCAAAACATCATCAAGTGCGCCAATAGGGCAGGGTTGGAGGTCAATGACATAATCTTACAACAACTGGGCTCCAGTGAAGCAGTCATCTCTCCAGAGGAAAAGGAGCTGGGGGTAGCACTGCTGGATGTTGGAGGCGGGACAACTGATATCGCTATCTACCATCACGGGAGTATAAAGCATACAGCGGTCATCTCTCTGGCCGGCGACCATATTACAGGAGATATCGCCATCGGCCTCAGGACACCTATCGAAGAGGCGGAAAAGATCAAAATAAAACATGGATGTGCCTTGACCTCTCTAGTAGGAAAGGAGGAAAAGGTGGAGATCCCCGCCGTGGGCGAAAGAGGGGCTAAGACCATCTCCAAGCAGACCCTGGCGGAGATTATAGAACCCCGGGTGGAGGAGATCTTATCACTGGTGCAGCGGGAAATCATCATCGCTGGATATGAAAACCTCACCGCCTCAGGGGTCGTCCTCACCGGAGGATCTGCCCTCCTGGAGGGGATGGCGGAGCTGGCAGAACAGATCTTCAGCCTCCCCGTACGCAGGGGCTACCCCAGAGATGTGGGGGGACTGACGGACATCGTCAAGAATCCCATATATGCCACCGCAGTAGGCCTCGTCTTATACGGGAAAGGAGGACGCATAGGTGAGGGGTTCTCCCCCGGTGAGGAGCATATCTTCGACAAGGTTACCCGGAGGATGAAGGGTTGGTTTAAGGAATTTTTCTAGACAAAGGGGGCCGAGGTGATCGAACTGTAGGAAATGGCCAATTATTTCCATAAAATGGGATTTGTAGAGGAGGACTTAGATATGTTTGAGATAGAAGAGAACAAAAATTTGGGGGCAAGGATAAAGGTAATAGGTATCGGTGGGGGCGGCTGTAACGCAGTAAACACCATGATCGATCTTAAACTGGAAGGGGTCGATTTCATCTCCGCCAACACTGACGCCCAAGCCCTGAAAGTCTCCCGGGCCCCCCTAAAGATCCAACTGGGGGAGAGGCTCACTGGGGGAAGGGGTGCGGGCGCTGACCCTGAAATCGGCAGAGGGGCTACCTTGGAGAGTGTGGACCAAATCAGGGCTGCCTTGGATAAAGCAGATATGGTCTTCATAACCGCTGGGTTAGGAGGAGGGACGGGCACCGGAGGGGCTCCCATCGTGGCCAACATCGCCAAGGAGTTGGGGGCCCTCAGCGTGGCCATCGTCACCAAGCCCTTCTACTTCGAAGGGCGCAAGAGGTATCGTCAAGCGGAGGAAGGGTGGCATGACCTGAAGGAATCTACCGATACCCTCATCACCATCCCCAATCAACGGTTGCTCACCATTAGTGGCAAGAGCATGCCCCTGCTGGAGTCCTTCAAGAAGGTGGACGAAATCCTCTACCAGGCGGCCAAAGGGATCTCCGATCTGATCATGGTCTCTGGATTGATCAATCTCGACTTCGCCGATGTCAAAACCGTGATGTCGGAGATGGGAATGGCCATTATGGGGATGGGTGTTGCATCGGGAGAAAACCGCGCCATAGAGGCATCTCAAAAGGCTATATCCAGTCCCTTGCTGGAGGACATCTCCATCAAGGGAGCGAAGGGGGTCCTGATCAACATCACTGGGGGAGCCGACCTGACCCTCCATGAGGTAAGTGAGGCCTCCACCTTTATCCAAAAAGAGACCCATGAGGAGTCAAACATCATCTTTGGAGCGGTAATAGATAAAAGGATGGGGGATAAAATCAGGGTAACGGTGATCGCCACCGGGCTCGGCCAAGAGGAGAAAAAGAGGGAGAAGCTCCGCAACTTAAAGTTGATACCCGTTGAATCGATGGAGGACATGGAGATCCCAACTTTCGTAAGGAGGGGAAAAGTTTTAAACGAATCCTCCGATTTCCGCTTCCGCAAGGCCGAGAAACCTCTTCCCGAAAAGGATGAGAGATATGACATCCCCACCTTTATGCGGAAACAGGCGGATTAGGGGATGCCCCATGATTCCCTAAACCCTCAATGAGGGGTTCCCTTACCCCCGCCAATGAAAGTACCGATGTGCCCACGGTACGTCCCTCTTGGGGCCAAAACCACCAAGCCCCCAAAAGAGGTATAGTCCCCAGTGGGCCTTCATGGTGCAAGGCCTCCTGCAATAAGGCCAAAAGTTAGCATGGTGACCAAAACCGTCTTAAATTATCTCCCCTTATCGTGATAGTCTCACGGTAAAAGGTAAGTTGCCTGATGACAAAGAGAACTATCCTCAGCCATAGACATATCTTGGAGAAAGAAGATGGGACCATCTCTAAAGAATGGGGGGGGAATATTCCAATCTGCCTCGTATTCCCCAACTATTATCATGTGGGGATGTCAAATTTAGGTTTCCAGCTCCTCTATCGACACCTAAACTCCGTAGCTGGGGTGGTCTGTGAACGGGCCTTCCTTCCCGAAAGGAAGGAATGGGAGGAGTATATTAGAAGCGATACACCCCTTCTCTCTTTAGAGTCCTGCAGACCTCTTGCCCAATTCCAGATCATCGCCTTTTCCTTACCCTTTGAGAACGACTTCCTCCATTTACTCTCCATCCTCCAACTGGCCAAGATCCCACTGAAGGCCCAGGACAGGACTGCAAGGGATCCCCTTATCGTAGCCGGTGGAGCAGCGGTCTCCCTCAACCCCGAACCTCTTGCCCCTTTTATAGATCTCTTCTTCATCGGAGAAGGAGAGGAGGTCTTGATCGATTTTTTAAGGACCTTTCAAGGAATAGGCAGGGGTGGCAAAAAAGGCTTCTTGGAAGAGGTGGCACAGATAGAAGGTGTGTATGTCCCAACCCTCTATCAGGCGACATACGATCAACGCGGTTTCATTAAAGAATTTTCCCCGATAAAGGGCAAGGCCCCACAGAAGGTCAGGCGAAGATGGATCAAAGAACCCAGCCGCATCCCGTCCTACTCCGCCATCCTTACCCCTTTGACGGAATTCAAGGAAATGTTCCTCATGGAGGTAAACAGGGGCTGTCCCAGAGGATGCCGTTTCTGCGCTGCCAGGGTTCTTTATCTCCCCTTCCGCAACAGAGCGATGGATACCCTCATCAGGGAAGCAGATCTGGGATTGCACAGGGGAAAGAAGATAGGCTTAGTGGGATCTGCCCTGGCAGATCATCCCCGGTTTACAGAACTTTGCGAATACATCGTTA
>DAOVGN010000050.1 GCA_030672385.1 Deltaproteobacteria bacterium
TCAGTGTGCTCTGGTGCTTCCCAACCCATCGGCCTTGGTACCTGCCCTCTATATACTGCCGCCGGGGATGCCGGTTAATATATCCCTCGGCTATCCGCTTGAGCGCACAGCCCTCTTTTCCCTTATCGAACAGCTTATGCGCTTACAGGAGGGGCGGGATGAGGAGGGAGGCTACTACCATCAGGAATACCTCACCCTTATCAGGCATCCCTATGTGCGAAGGCTCCCCACCTCTTCTGGTAAAGAGGGACGTATTGTCCTGCACCTGCTGGAAGAAAAGATCAGGCATTACGGTAAGCCATTTCTGTCGGAGGGGGACTTGGTGGATCTGCTCACCATATCCGAGGATCCAGAGAGGGACAGAAGATTCCTGGCCGCAGAGGAGCTGGACATGGAGGAGGCAAAAGGGTTTGTCCAGGAACTCCACCGACACCTCCTGAGCCCCTGGGAAGGTCTGGAGACCCCGGTGGATGTGGCAGTTTCCCTCAAGGATGTGGTGCGTTTCCTCTTCTATCCTTTTTTGGGGCAGGTGGATTTTTCGCGCGACCACCCCTTAGACAATGAGTTCATCTATACCTTGGAGGATAGTGTGATCCCCACGTTGGAGGATTCCCTCTTCTCCCAGCAGCCCATGGGCAAGAGGCTGCTGTTCTCCCTGCTGCGGGAGGTGGTGCGCATGGCCCGTACCCCCTTTGAGGGACACCCCCTTGTCGGACTCCAGGTCTTGGGGCTGCTGGAGACGAGGCTGCTCTCCTTTGAGAAGGTCATCGTGATCGATGTGAACGAAGAGGTCGTACCAGCCCAGGAGGAGGTGAACCCACTCCTGCCTGAACCACTTAAGGGGGCTATGGGTCTGGAGGGCCGAGAGAAGGAAGAGGCTATTGTACGGTACCACTTTGAACGCCCCATCTACTGCGCCAAAGAGGCCCATCTCCTCTGGCAGGCATCCTCCATGCCGACCTCCTCTGGCCTGGAGGGCAAAAAGGTGAGAAGTCGCTTCATCGAGGGGCTCCTCTGGCGACAGGAGCGGGGCAGGGGTATCATCCTGGAGGACTCTGTTGAGAAGGCCCCACTGCACATATCGGCAGCGTCTTTCCTCAAAGAAGGGAGCCTGAAAAAAAGGGGACAGGATCAACAGAAGGTGAAGCAATTCCTCACAGCGAAGAGCTATAAGGACGGCCTTTCGGCCTCTTTACTGAACACCTACTTGCTGTGTCCCCTGAAATTTTACTATCGCTATCTCCTGGAGCTCGGGCCGACGAGTTCTGTTGCAGAGGATGTGGACCCCGCTGCCCTGGGTGAGATTGTTCACAAGTCCCTTGAGGACTATTTTGCCCTCTATCGCAAGAGGACATACGTAAAGGCCAATGACAACGATCCCGAACGACTACTCTCCCTCTTCCGGGGATACTTCAGGGGGTCGGCGATGTATCGCTGTTTGGCCCCGGAAAAGCGGTTCTTTCTGGAGCATGCCGTTGTCCATCGTCTCAAAGGCTATCTCTCCCAGATCCCTGCGGTCACCTTTATTGACGCCTTAGAGGAGGAGTATTGCTTAACCCTCTCCTTGGGTCTTGGTGAATTTTCCTTCTACGGGAAGGTGGACCGGATAGATACGAGGAAGGGCTACCGGATCATATTGGATTATAAGACGGGTAGGGTAGGGGGCTTTGCCAAGAGTCACTTCGAAAAGAGGGTTCTTCCTTTTTCTCCCCCCGAGGGACTCGATCATGATGGCCTAAAGGCCATCAAAGAAGTGATTGGAGATTTTCAACTCCCCCTCTATGTCCTCTTGGTGGCATCGGGCAAAGAGGAGGAGCTGGGCAGGACCCTTTCGGCCTATGTGGAGCTGGGAAAGAGGGGGGAGGAACTCTATTTCGTCACCCCTGACAGGATCGATGGACTCCGGGATGCCTACACCGCCTGGTTCTCACAGACCCTTCCCTCTCTGCTGGCCTACCTGTTGGTCCATATGGTAGAGGCCCCCTCCTTTTATCCAGCCACGGGAGAAGAGGCCTGCCGCTTTTGCGAGTATGAGTCTATCTGTCGATTCTCTTTTGCCTGATCTTGAGCGACAATCCTGCAATCTCTCTACAAATAAGTCCTTGCGCCGACATAGCATCGCCTGAAATATTCTTTTGAAAGCGAGTCAATGCGTATCCTTTTGCCCCTGCTCGGTGCGTGGATGAATTTATCTTCACCGAGATAAATGCCCACATGAGAGACCTTCCTACCACCAGAGGTGGCAAAAAAAACGAGATCTGCTCTTACTAATTGAGCTCGATCAATAGGCGTGCCGACCTCCCATTGTGCTCTTGACGATCGCGGAAGATTCAGGCCGTTTAGATTATAAACCACCATCGGCAGTCCGCTGCAATCAAACCCATGTGCCGGCGAAGTACCGCCCCATTGATAAGGCAGACCAAGAAAACTCTTTGCTGTTTTGACAATCTCATCTCTAACATATGTCTTTCCGTTTCTTCGACCTTTTGCACTTGGATACTCCTCCGGAGTGACGATGTAGTACTCATCGATGACCCCCGTGTCATGAAGATCTTCAGCATTTCTGCGGGCAATCTCATTTGATGGAAAATTACCGAAACGAACCTTGTAAAGCCCTGTTTTGTGGACAAAGTAATAGGCGTTCAAGCCGCGGCGTTGTAGAGCTTCTGAAAGCCTGACAGCGTTGTGGAGCTTTGAGAATGCCCCGACCTGAATAGCATAACCCATCGGGGCAAGGCCTCTTCTCTGCACCACGGGCTGATAACTGGGAGCGACGCTGGGCCTTCCCCCGCAACCCACTGCCAAGATCAAGAAGAGCAAATAGAGAAAAAATATCCTCAATTTGCAGTCAAATCCAGGGTGTGGGATTCTTTTAAATACCATCTTTGAAAATATCGGATTTTCTGGGGACATAATACCAATTTTGAGGTCAATTAGCCGAGTGCCAAAATTAGTATTCTGCCCCCAATTTACCAGGTTTTGTGCTCTCGAATTATCAAGAGTAAAGTGCGACCTCTTTCCCTCACAAAATGTCCAAGGTGAGGTGCGACCCCTCTCCTCTCCTACTTATACGGTTCCTGCGAGAACACGTTAGTAACCATCTTATCAACATGCGGTCGATTTGATTTACGAGGCTTTGCCGACCGATATTCTTTGACTTTACGAATAGCTTCGTTAATCTCGGAAATTGTTTGGTCGTTGATGTATTCATCCGGCTCTATTGAAATCAAATCATCATCCAGTTGAGTTTCAAGTAGCTCAACTGCCTGGGGCTTCTGCGCTGCTCTTAGATGCTTGAGTATGACAATGCGTGACTGAACGTCGTCGGCCTGTTCATGTAGCCATTTGTTTCCGAAATAAGACACCGTAGAGTGAATTCCAACATACCCACCGATTGCCAGGCCGACTACACCCCCCGCTAGAAACACGAGGCCAAGACCTAATATTAACTTTTTTCTGCTTATCATACCAACTACCTCCCGTCCAGTTTATCATCCGCTGTGATGGTTGATGAGGTTGTGTACTTTTAAGAAAAGTCAAGAATAAGAATGCGACCCCTTTTCTTCTCTCTTAAACGAATTTGGCTCTACCTGGAGATGCTTTATTCGATCAAGTCGGAATGTCCGGTGTTGGTTTCTCAATAGACAGAACGCATCAAGATAAATATGTTCACCTTTTCTAAATAACCGCTCTGGAACCACTCGACGATACGTTATCTCCTTTGTTCCCGCATATTTCATATAAACAATCTTCTTGGCCTCGATAGCATGGCTCAATTCGGAAAAATACCTATTCTCATAGTCTTGCGGCCTTAATGGGTCATCCGGTTTATTTAACCATTTTAATAGCTGTTTGTCCTCATCCGACGATCCTTCATTACTACTACCGTCTCCGCATCCAGTTAGAAAGATTGCGATTAAGACAGATAATATTATCGTTCGGACAATACGTAAATTATTGCTCATGATGTCTCCATTTCCTGTCTCTCATATCGAGCCTAACGTCGGCTGTTGAGCCGCCGTTTTTGGGGGCGGAAATTGCGTAAGCAAATTTCCAGACGAAAAAAAGGGGACGTTGGTTCTCAGACGACTTTACCAACCAATCGAGAGGAGCCACTAACAACATCCGATAAGTTGTTTTAGAACCTACGCCCCCCCCTTTTAATGCTTGTTGTAAGTATTTAGTTTTTTCTTAATTTATTGTTTCAAAAACACTAAAGTTTGTAATAACCTAGCAACAAACAGACATTTTCATTCTTTTCTATTGTGGCGTGGTTACTAGGACAATCAAACCGCTCTTCTATTATAAGGAATTTCTTTAAAAGAGATGTAAGCTTCTTTACCAGCCATAGCTTCTTTCATCAATGTGGTACCATTCGAGATTACCTGGGTCTTCCAAACTTTCTGCAACTTCTTTATAGGAATTATATGGGCCGGTTATTTTGTTCAAGCATCTAGTGTCACCAATTTTGTATATTTTCCCATTTTCTTTAAAAACTCCAACAGTATGAATACTTATAGTACCAAAACCTTTAATCCATTTGCCGCTCTTTGCTTTTGTAGTCAATGTATGAACTTCATATCCCGCTCTCTTTAACATAGCACATGCAAAGTTTGCAGCATCATGACAAATACCTCCTTTCCGCTTAAACACCTGTCTAGGAGTGTACGCATTTTCATTCCATTTTAATGGAATCAATTCTTTATCGTATTTAAAGAACTTTGCTAGATACAACGTAACTAGCATTGGTGAATTTAATCTGTCCCTTACTTCAGAATAATCTTCCCATCTTTGTTTCTGGAAAAAAGGTGGCTTGAACCATATTGTCCATAGAAATTTTCCAAATTTTGCTTTTCGAGACAGATTACTATTGAATAGTGTTTTGTATATGGCACCATTCCTATTGTCCATTTCTTCTTCTTCTGCATACCAGAATAATGCCTGTAATGGTGAGCAGTATTTTCTATACTCTTTTTTTCCTACATTCAACAAAGCATCAGTTGCCCCTTTGAATCTTGGATGTTGTAAGTAGAATTTAAAGATGTCTTCCAAAGTTTCTACTTCTTCTTCATTAATTTCTCCATCCTGAAACTCTGGAATTTTGCCAAGCTCTTCAGCAAGCACAGCATCTTTCTGATACAATTTCAAAAATAACTTATTTGCTTCCTCTGTTTGGCCTGTTACCTTTACAGTTTCAACTTTTTCAGTCTTAGGTATGCTAGGAATTTGATAGATATAACTTACACTGGGCTCTGGAGCAGAAGCACAACTGAGCAAAAATAGTGAAGTTAAGCCAAACAAACCTATCTTTGTTATTAAAGTTATTCTCCTCATCTTAAAACCTCCCTCTTAAAATTCTTTGAAAACTCAAAGAAAAAAAGGGGACGTTGGTTCTCAGACGACTTTACCAACCAATCGAGAAGAGCCACTAACAACATACGATAAGTTGTTTTAGAACCTACGTCCCCCCCCTTTTAGTCGGCGTCCGCTGGGGTAGTATTTCAAGTGCCCGTTTCTTTTAATAAGCGTTTAGCAGGTAAGGTTTTAATCGGATGGCCGCAATTCTCCTCTTTCTTTTTTAAGTCCTCACAAATGGCATGTAAATCAAAATTGAACTTCTCCGCATGCTTGCGACGGGCCTCCCTTACTTCTTCGACAATCGGATCCTTCATTGTTATTCTCCTAACAGTTCCTCAGGGGAACATATTAATGGACATTGGTAACCATGTTTTTCGATTCTGGTTACTATCTTGGATTTTATTTGCGCATTGTTGATATGTGCGAAATTCCACGTCAAAAGGTAATCCATGCCATTGACCGTTGCAATGGATATATGAAGCGCATCTTCAGGTGATTTTTCTGAGACCGGTCCTTCCAATATCAATTTTGAAGCCAATTCCTCGGCATCACCGGTAATAGATAAAACAGGAATGTCTGCAAGTGCCTCGAGTCTTTTTTGAACTGCTTCAGAATCACCTTGTTCTGATTCTTGTAAGACCAATGCTGAGATATACGTATCAAAAACGTCTAATATGTGAGGCCACTTCTTACGAGTGATTTCCTGCCGGCCTGCAATTATTATATCAGTACTGGGTTTTGATGTAAAATAACTGACCACGCTTGTTTCAATATACACTTTTTCTTTCATATTGTTTCACTGAAATTTTATTGGTTCAAATTACCCCTAACCCTTTTCTTAAAGCAAACTCATCTGTTCTTCGCCTTCTGCGGGTTTCTCTGCCTCCCCCTCCTTGGGAAAGATGCTGATCTGGGCGTAGACTCCATAGGATACTATGGCAGCGCCTAACGCCTGTCTTCAGAGGCGCGGCACCCACTGGAGTTGATTGCTAGGCAGTTTTTTGAATCAACTTTTTGTCGAGTTCAAGTTCATAAGAGAGGATTGTTTTAATGTCCATCCGTTTGGAAGCGTTAAGAATTTCTATGCCGACTATTTTATTTCCAGCTGTTGTATCTACATTAACCCCTTCAGAAATCTCAACAGCTCCATCTGGTTTTTGATTACCTAATTTTATATATATGGCATCAACCTCATTATCATAATACACTCTCATTTTTTCCTTCCTTTCTTCAGTGGATAATTTGATATTACTGTTGTCGTATCCTCTTCGACAGGGACAATAATTTTCAAAGGATACTTCAATCCCACAACATCTTTTATAATCTCATGTTCGCCTTGACGCAGATTCACGCTCGTAATAATATCAACTATTATTGATTCAGGTATTCTGTAGAGTTTTGCTCGTCTTTTAGCATGTCGTGAGAATCTTATCTCCACCAACACCGCCCTTTCATTTATAATTGTTTCTTGCCTAAGTTAATCATAGATAGATAGAAAACTTTCTAGATACTGCCGTTATAGCATGTAACAGTTTCCAGACATCTACACATTATATCCCCTAATAGTAGGGAAAGTAAACGTATTCTCCTTTCAAAGCAAACTCATCTGTTCTTCGCCTTCTTCGGGTTTCTTCGTCTCCTCAGGGAAGATGCTGATCTGGCCGTAGACGCCGTAGGATGCTGTGACTGCTGCGATAGTTGAGGTGGTTGTGCGTTTTTTGAAAATCAAGTGTAACGATGTGTTCCCCCTTTTTCTGCGTGCTGGTCCATCTCTAATAAGTGATTATTTCACCGGAACAGGTCAGCGTGCGTTCCTGTCCGCTCGAATATCACCCTGTTTTCCTCAATCTTGTAAATCAGTATCCAGTCAGATTCAACATGGCACTCTCGCCTACCTTGCCAGTCGCCTAAGAGTTTGTGATCCCTGTGAATAGGATCAATCGGTTCTGCACCTACCAGGGAGTGAATAATGATCTTAAGCTTCTCTATATTCTTCCCCCGCTTTCCCATACGTTTGACGTCTCTCTCGAACTGCCGTGTATAAAGAGGGGTCAGCATCAGATGCGTAGTTTTTTAAACATGTCATCGATGTTCTTGCATACTATCAAATTACGACCTGCATCAGTGTCTTCAAATGTTTGGCGAGTCGTCTCTGTAGGGACGACTACATCAAAGGGAAGTCCTTGGTGGAGCTCAACTTGCCTATAAAAGAGCGTAATAGCCTGAGTCGGGTTCAGGCCCAGTTCGCGCAAAACGTGTTCCGCCCTCTCCTTCAGATCAGGTTTTATGCGCGCCCTTACCGTCGCTGTTTTAGTCATAGGTCACCTCCCATGATGTTTAATGTAGCACAACTGGGGTACATTGACAAGCTCAATTCGATCAAAACAAACTCATCTGTTCTTCACCTTCTTCGGGCTCCTTTGCCTCCTCGGGGAAGATGTTGATCTTGCCGAAGACCCCATCGTAGCCTGGGGTGATCTTGAGTTCACCCCTGCGGACCAGCATGATACCTTCATAGACCCTGGGGGAGGCGATCTTTTCGATCTCTTCGGGTGGCAGATCGAGGAGGATGGCGAACTCCGATTCTCCAGCCTCCACCATCCTCATATACTCCCGCTCCACCCCTTTGGTACCGACGCCTGTACCCAGGGCCGCGGCGATGATTTCCTCTAGGGGGATGAGGTGGATGGCGGGGACGGCCTGCGGCGGGACAAACCCCTTTTCCCTGTCGGCCAGATCTTCCACACGGTGCATCACCCCGACGGTCAGCTTCCGACCGCAGACAGGGCAGATGTAATCATGTTTCATGGTTTCCTCGGGGGAGAGCTGAACATTGCAGTTGCGGTGTCCATCGTAGTGGTATTTCCCCTCTTCGGGGAAGAACTCAATGGTGAAGAGCAGACCACCGGGGTTTCTCCCCATAATAGTCTGAGTGATCTCCTTATACTCCATGGGGCAGGCAAAGGCATTGGCCTCCCGGCCGATCTTATTGGGGGAGTGGGCGTCGGAGTTGGAGATGAGGGTGATCCCATCGAGGGCGGAGAGCCGCCAGTTCATCTCTGGATCGGAGGACAGGCCGGTCTCGATGGCGTAGATGTTTTTGGTCTGCTCCTCGAAACACTCCTTCAGGGAGTCGAAGCCGGAGTTGGCCCCGAAGACAGAGAACCAGGGGGTCCAGGCGTGGGCAGGGACCAGGAGGCAATCCTCGGAGATATCGAGGATCATCTTCACGAGGTCTTTCACCGGAAAGGTAAAGATGGGACGGCCGTCAGAGCCAAGCTTGCCCAACCCCCCAAGGGTGTTGTTGATCCGCTCAACCACCTCAATGCTCGGGGCAAAGATCAGGGTATGGGTACGTCGGTTGGTCTTTGCCCCTTGGGTGAACATGTTGCTCACCTCCGTGACGAGGATAAAGTTCGTCTCCTCCTCATGCTCCTTGAGGCGGTAGATCCCCTCGGCAACAGGTTCGAGCTTGGACTTGATCTCCGCAAAATAGAGGGGGTGTGTGAAATCACCCGTGGCCACGAGCTTGATCCCCTTTAACTTTCCCCACCGGGCCAGTGCCTCCAGACCCATCTCAGGGCTGGTGGCCCTGCTGTACTTGGAGTGGACATGGAGGTCAGCGATGAATCGTGTCACCAGAATAGCTCCTCTGTTCTGATACCTTTGGTGCTGTTCACCCGCCAGCTACCCCGCTCCTTATCCAGGGTGATGATCACCTCGCAGGGTTCATGGGAGCCGCCCACGATATACCGTATCTTATCAGGT
Source organism: Deltaproteobacteria bacterium (assembly GCA_030672385.1). GTDB lineage: Bacteria > Desulfobacterota > B13-G15 > B13-G15 > RBG-16-54-18 > DAOVGN01. The sequence goes on from DAOVGN010000050.1 coordinate 9,127, forward strand.
CCCTGGGCTGTTGCCCAGGTGATCAGATCGACGGTACCCTCGCCGTTGTCAGCGATCTCGATGGTCATCCCCTCGATGCGGATGTTGATATCGTCAAATTCCTTAAACACCCGCTGAAACACGCCCCTTACCGCGAGGTAATTGAGGCCATATTCATCCCGATAGTAACGGGAGATCTGGGTCATGACCCCCTCCAGGTCCTCCTGTTCGATGGCCTCTTTTCCTTGATAGATCACCTTCCTGATCCTATCCTCTTCGGAGACGAGGATGTACCTGAAGAGAACGAAGGCGCAGATGGCCGCCAGAGCCAGAATAACCACAATGATGAACCCTTTCCTGCTTATCGTCATCCCTTTTTCCCCTTCCACCATTTTTTCAACCGCTCACGGATCTCCCGCTCATACCCCCGCTGCGTCGGATGATAATACCGGCGCTTTCTCAGGGAGTCGGGCAGATAGTCCTCCTCTACAAAGCCATCGGGGAATTGGTGGGGGTAGCGGTACCCCTTGCCATATCCCATTTCCTCCATCAGGTGCGTGGGGGCATTGCGCAGGTGCATGGGGACGGCAAGGGTCCCTGTCTTCGTGATATCACGGCGGACCTCGTTGTAGGCAGTATAGAGGGCGTTGCTCTTGGGGGCAGCAGCCAAGTAGACTGCGGCCTGGGCCAGGGCCAGTTCACCTTCTGGCTGGCCGATGAAATGAAATGCCTGCATTGCTGCCACCGCCACCACCAGGGCCTGGGGGTCGGCATTTCCTACGTCCTCGGAGGCAAACCTCACCAGCCGGCGGGCGATGTACAGGGGGTCCTCCCCACCCTCCAACATCCTTCCCAGCCAGTACAGGGCTGCGTCGGGATCGCTCCCCCTCATACTCTTGTGCAGGGCGGAGATGATGTTGTAGTGCTCCTCTCCGTCCTTGTCGTAGATGATCCTCTTCTGCACCGCCTCCTCGATTGCCTCGCGGGTAACCCTTCTCGTCCCGTCCTTGTCAGCAGGGGTGGTCATTATCGCCAGTTCGAGGCCGTTCAGCGCCGCCCTGGCATCACCGTCGGCAAGGGCGGCCAGCAGCTTCAGGTAGGAGGAGTCTATCTCCACCTTATACTGCCCCAGTCCTCTGTCGGGATCGGAGAGGGTGCGGTTTATGATGAGCAGCAGTTCCTCCGTACTCAGGGGCTTGAGGGTGAAGACCTGGGCGCGGGATAGTAGCGGCGAGATCACCTCAAAGGATGGATTTTGGGTGGTTGCGCCGATCAGGATGATGATCCCCCGCTCCACGTGGGGGAGGAAGGCATCCTGTTGGGCCTTGTTAAACCTGTGTATCTCGTCCACAAAGAGGATGGTCTTTCTGTGGTGGTACTGCTGTTGCTCTTCGGCCTCCGCGACTACCTCCCGTATCTCCTTTACCCCGGACAGCACGGCGCTGAAGGAGAGGAAATGGGTGCCTGTTCTGCGGGCGATGATCTGGGCCAGTGTTGTCTTTCCCGAACCAGGAGGTCCCCAAAGGATGAAGGAGAACAACTCCTCCTTTTCGATGGCCTTTCTCAGGACCCTTCCTTTTCCCAGGATGTGATCCTGGCCCACAAATTCGTTCAGGTCCCTCGGCCTCATCCTGTCAGCCAACGGAGCAGTGCTGGCCTGAAACTCCTTGGCCTTTTCCGTGAACAGTTCCACGTTTCCTACCTGGGCGATGAGAAGAAGGCGTTCAACCTCTTCATCGCCTTGATCTTTTCGCTGTGGTTGATCTTGGTGCCCCACAGCCTCTCTTTCAAGAAATCTATGGAGCGGTCGTAGGTCTCTCGATCAACAGGGTAGGGGTGACCGTCCTTTCCTCCATGGGCGAAGCTGAATCGTGCCGGGTCACGAAAGCTCGGTTGTTCGCCATAGATGAGTTCGGCGATAAGGCTCAGGGCCCTGATTGCCTTAGGGCCCACCCCCGGGGTGCCAAGGACCTCCTCGAAGCCCTTTGGCTCACGTTCGTACGTCTTCAGGAGGATTTTATGGAGTCTCTTGGTGTTCAGATCGCCGAATTGGATAGGGTGGCGGTGGGGGAGTTCAAGCCTCTCTATTTGCCGAGCCTCGGCGATGACCTTGTCCGGGTCCTCCCTGACCAGGGCTGCCACCGCACCCCTGGTCCCCTGGCTCTCCTGAGCCACCATGTTGAGGACTGTACCTCGGGAGTCGCAACAGATGGCCGCATGAGGTTCACAAACGAAGTCCTCTATCCCCTCCCCAAGCCAATGGTATCTCCTGGCATAGTGCGTGGTGGTATTCATCCCCTGCTGGATCACGCACCACTCCCCCTGAGGGGTAAAGAAGAAGGTATGATGGTAGAGCTGATAGCCATCCTGCAGGGCACTGCTGTCCACCTTGGCTGACATCCGACTGGCATATACAAGGTATGCAGGCTCCAAGGAGATGCGGTCACAGTGCTGCTCTATGTCCTGGGGGGTATTCCTCGAGGCCCTCCCCTTTCCACCAGCAACGAAGATCTTCATCTCCCCCTCGAGCCCTCGCAGCCCCTCCTTCATGGCCCCGCACACCGTGGTGGTCAGCCCACTGCTGTGCCAGTCAAAACCAAGCAGACACCCGAATGCCTGAAACCAGAAGGGGTCCGAGAGGCGACGCAAGACCTCTTCAGGGCCAAACTCGGCCACCAACACCCGGAGGATCTCCCGGGCGAGCACGGTCATCCGCTTGAATAACCAGGGAGGGGCCTTACCGTAGTGGAGGGGCAGGTTGGCTATCCCGCGGCGCATCCCTTAGCCTATCACCTTGTAGACCGTGTCATTTTTCCTCACCCGCTCCTTCACCTTGATTCCCACATCGTCGCCGATCTTTGCCTCCTGTACGGGGTCGCGATCTATCTGCATGGAGGTTACCATCTCGGTAAAATCCGTGGTATACCCTCTGAAGTGGAGGGTGTCCTCTACCTTCAGGCCATCCTCCTCCAAGTGGATGGCGACCACCCCGATTTTGGCGAAATAGTCTAACACCGTGCCGATCCTCTTCTCTTCCATCTCCTCGCCTCCTTATTTTATTGGTTTTGAGGAATTGCCTCTTGCTCCATGATATGGTGGGACATTCCCGTTGTTGGGAGGCCCCTGCCCTCGTTAAACACCCCTTCAAGGGGCAACTTCATCCTTTGGGTAAGGAACTCCACCAGGTCCCCCACCCCGATCCCCTCAAGACAGCGTTGTCTCTCACACTCCTGCCGCTGCTGCACCCTCCCGGGAGAGCAATCGGCCTCTCCCCGGAGCCAAAAGGCACTCGGGCCACGGGGGGCCCACACGAGGGGATCGGTGGGGCCGAAGATGGCCAGCGTAGGTACCCCCAAGGCTGCCGCCAGGTGGGAGATGCCGGAGTCATTGCCGATAAAGAAGGAGGTGTGTTCCAGCAAGGCCCCCAGCTTGATCAAGGGGAGGTCGCGCACTACCATATGGGGGACTCCGTTGAGACCACCGAGGACCTCTCCCACTACCTCCTCATCGGCAGGACCCTGGATTATGAGGAGTTTCCTCCCTGTGCGAGCCAATATTTTGCCCAGCGAGGCAAGACGGTGGGCAGGCCAGACCTTATAGCGGCTTCCTGCCCCTGGGTGCAGGGCTATGATTTCGTCCAAAGTCCATCTCCTCCGGCGCAAGAGATCCTCCGCCCACTGTCTGTCTTCCGCTCGTAGGAGAATCCTCGGGGGGGAGGGGGTAGGGCATATCCCCAGGGCCGCCAGAGACCGGAGGTGATGGTCCATCAGGTGTATCCTCTCTTCGGGGAAGGGGGGAAGGAGGAATACGTCTTGTACCCCAGCCTGCCGGAGGTTGTGTGCAAAAGTCGCTCCTTTACCGAAGACAAAGGCCGCATCAAACCCGCTGAAATACCTGCGCATCCCTTCGGGCAACTGTGCACCCTCTTGGAAAAAAGGGGCCACCTCAGCCTTGTTCACATCGGCGATTGCATCGGTATAGTAGCGGCCTTCAACCAGTTGCAGTATCCAGGGATGTCCCATGATCTCCAGCCAGGCGGGTTGAAGGGCCTCCCGCAGAGCGCTTACGGCCGGCAGAGCGAGGATAAAATCGCCCAACGCACCCTGGTGAATGATGAGGATTCTGCTTCCGCGAAGCCCCTCTAAGGACATAAAGATCCTTCTGTCAAAGATGTCCAATTTTCCAATAAAATTATAAATAATCAGTTGATATATGTCAACGGGATCAAGTTGATGGGGGAAAATAACCCCGAAAGAATCAGATGTGCATCTCGATGATGTCACCATCTTGCAGGAGGTAGTCCCGCTGCACCCTCTGTCCGTCAAACTTCCCCGATCCCCAGATCCGGGCGTAGCGGAGTTTTACGACGAAGTCTTTGTGAATCTCTTTGGCAAGATCGAGGACCGTGCTCCCCTGCTTGAGGATCACCGGGGCGCTCAGATCGGGCTCGTGTCCGGGGCGCTTGGGGTAGGCCCGCAGGACATCGAGTAGCGTGTATAACTGGTTCCTCAGCCCCTCCAGATTAAGCCCCTCCTTGGCGGAGACCATGATCATGGGAAACCTCTCTCCGTAGAGTTCCTTTAAAACCGCAAAATTTTCCTCCGCCCCCTCCAGATCCCCTTTGTTTCCCACCACCAAAGACCTCTTGTGGAAAATACCGAGTTCAGCATCACCATCCTCTCCGGCGAGCAGCACGATCCTCTGACCATGAAGTACCTTCAAGATGGTCTCCAGCTCCGACACGAAGTCCTGGCTCAGGTCGAGGATAACCAAGAAGATATCAGCACTGCGCATGATGTTGAAGGCCCACGGCTCGGTGTGCTCTTCGGTAAGGGGAGGAAGATCCACCAGTTGAATCTGGACATTTTCAAAGGCTACCATTCCGGCCTGGGGTCTCTGTGTGGTGAAGGGGTAGTCGGCTACCTCAGGCTCGGCGTTGCTGAGTGCGGCCAATAGGTGAGATTTGCCGACATTGGGAGCGCCCAACAGGGCCACCTGCCCCGCCCCCTCTCGCTTCACGCTATAGAGGTCCGTCCTGCTTCCCCCCCTCTTTCGCTCCTGTTCATCCCTCATCTTGGAGAGCTTCCTGCGCAAATTGGCCCGTAGCTTGTCAGTACCCTTATGATGGGGCATGATGGCGAGCATGGCCTCCAGAGTGGCAATCTTTTCGGCCGGGGTTTTCGCCTCCCGAAACCTTTTTTCGGTCTGGATGTATTCAGGTGGCAGATTAGCAGGCATAAAAACTCTCCTCTAAACTCTTATAAAGTATTGATCTCATCCCCGCCCATGAAAATACGACAGGTCTTTGACCTATCTATCTGGGGGGGGCTGGCCCCAGACCTCCCAAAAGGGAATCCTTGTTAGGGGCTTCTAGGGATATGCCCCCTGAAGTAAAGATTGAAAAAACTAAAGGCCAGAGGCGGCTTTCGACCTCAATAATTACCATAAAATGTCTCATGGTAAGATCTCCACAAATTTTGTGGAAAACCTGTGGGGAATCCACCTCCTACCCCCCTCAGGGGGGCTTAACTACATGATCGTTATCACTTTGCCTAAAATATAGGCACGAGAAAGACTGTAAGATTCATAAGTTATATTATTCACAAACTACCTCTCTGGGCCAATAAAAACTGAAATTCATAAGGGAACTTTTAATGATAGATACCCCAGGTGCAGATACCTGATACCTCCTAAGTTATCCAAAGGGGTCAAGATGTAGATCTTATTGCTGTTCCCATCAAAACCATCCCATATCCCCAATCCTATTGCGAAATACTCCTCGTCATTGAGACCCAGCAGCCTTCCCTTAAGCCTCTCGTCTATTCCTTCCTTTGTAAGGAGGGGGAGCTCCGGGTTGATGAACTCTACGGCGTCCAACGAGATGGCCCTTCGAGCGCAGCGTTGAAAATAGTCCTGAAACTTCCTTTTCCTATATGCCCACCTGACCTCCTGTGACCTTGAATGCACCTCTTGGCTAGGTGAAAGACGGTGGATCTTCATACCTTTTCTCCTCCTACAACCCTTCAGGATATGCTCTACCTCTTCTGTCCTCTGGATGGCGATGATGTGTTGCGGGTTGAGGAGCTCTATCTTGTAGAACTTCAGTTCAAACCCCATCGCTCCCGCAACCAAGCCTGTGGTGTCTACCACCACCATTTCTGCGCCCTCCTCTTTGGCCCTCTCCACCAGTCTCTTGACCCCAACGGCGGTGGCCAGAGAATGACCGGCGGGGGAGGTAGCGCCGATAAAATAGAGGTGGTCCCACTTCAATCCCCTCATATCAGCAGGAGGCTCAAGAGGGCAGGTCATCCCGAGGGTGGTGGGTGGGCCTATGATCGACTGTCCCAAATCTCCGTCTATATAAGCGGTCCTCACTCCCTCTTCGATGGATTTATAGACCATGAAATTGGCCATAGTGCTCTTGCCCGTATCAGGAGCACCAAGAAGGAGGACGACGCCAGGGGGGTCGGAGATCTCTCGAAAGACCCGATGCCAATCTTCAGGAACATGGAGGTCAAAAACCCCCATTCTCTTCTCTCTCCCATATCGCCTTAAATCTGAGGCCGTCTTGGAACATGGAGATATTGTTGAACATCACATAGATGATCCGCTCTTCCGGTATCCATCGCTGCAGTTGGGCTAGGTCTTCATCAGAGTATCGATACCGGTATTCTCCTTTGCCGTGTAGACGCCAATAGGTTACCTCCCCCCAAAGACTCTTGTCCTGAAAGGGGTCGACTACGTGTAGGAGGCCCAATTTACTACACAACCCCTCGACCTCTTTCCCTCCCCACCCTCTGGGCTCCCATCCGAGGATAAGATTGTTCCTGTCTATCTTTTGAAAAAATTCCGTGATATTTGTCTTATTCTCTGGGGTACACCGAAAACTGCGAGGGGTCTGGAAGATGATGATGCGTGCCCCCAATGTCTTTGCTGCCCTACGTGTAGTCTGCCAGGCTGAGAAGACATCTGCAGTAGGTCTGAAATTCCCATATCGATCTGACTTCCCATCGGGTATTGTCATCCTCAACCGACGATAGGTGGGGCTTTGGGGGGGGTGGGTGATCAACTGCCAGGCCTTGACGGTGAACTCGAAGCCCTCGGGGGCCTCCTGACGCCAACGGGCTAGGGTTTCTAGGGCAGGAGGGTGATAAAAGATCTGTTGGACCTCTACGCAGGGGAGGTGGCGGTAATAGTTCTTTCTCCCCACAGGGAAGCCGCAACAACCTACTTTTACCTCTGACATAATAAAATACTATCCGATTGCACTCAAAGGGTCAAGACAGGGCTTTTCTTGACTCCAACTATTAAATTTGTTAGTTTATTTCATACGTTAGTAGAGGAGGAGACTAGATGGAGGAGATAAAGGAGGCGACAAAGAAGATAGAGGAAAAGGTTAAACTAAAGGGGAAATTGGTCTGGGATAAATATGATGAGTCCCGGGCAAAGGAGGCATTCTCTTTTGCGGAAGGGTATAAAGGGTTTCTGGGCGATGCGAAGACCGAGAGAGAGGCAGTAGGGGAGATCTTAAAATCGGCCCAAGGGGTGGGCTTCTGCGCCCCCTCGGAGGGGGAAGGGAATAACAAGAGGATATATCGTCTCAACAAGGACAAGAACATTGGTTTGGCCACCTTGGGCGAGAGGCCCATTGAGGAGGGGCTCAGGATCATCGTCTCCCATATCGACTCGCCCAGGCTCGATCTGAAACAGAACCCCCTATATGAAGAGCTCGATATGGCCTTGCTAAGGACCCACTATTACGGGGGGATAAAGAAGTACCAATGGGTGGCTCAGCCCCTAGCCCTTCATGGGGTAGTCGTCAAGGAGAATGGTGAGAAGGTGAGGATCAGAATAGGTGAGGAGGAAGGGGAGCCGGTATTCACCATCTGTGATCTGTTGCCTCACCTCTCCAGAAAGGTTCAGGAGGAGAAGAAATTAAAGGAGGCCATCGAGGGGGAAAAGCTGACCATCCTGGCAGGCCATCTCCCCTATCCTGACCAAGGGGCCAAGGAGAGGGTTAAGCTCAGGATTCTGGAGTTCCTCCACCAGCACTATGGCCTCGTGGAGGAGGATTTCTTGAGCGCAGAGCTCGAACTGGTACCCGCCAGCAAGGCCAGGGATGTCGGGTTCGATCGGGCCTTTGTAGCTTCCTACGGTCAAGATGACCGGGTCTGCGCCTATGCCTCCCTCAAGGCGATGGAGGAGGTTGTCGCACCTCCCTACACTACGGTGACCATCTTTATGGACAAAGAGGAGATAGGGAGCGAGGGGAACACCGGGGCGAAGTCGCGCTTTCTGGAACTCTTCTTGACGGATATCCTGAAGGCCGCCGGAAAGGATCCTGGCGACACCCTCGTCAGAGAGATCCTCTTCAACTCCAAGGCACTCTCCGCTGATGTGACAGCAGGGATAGATCCCAACTACAAAGATGTCCATGAAGCTCAGAACAACGCCAAGATAGGCTATGGGGTATGTCTGAGCAAGTTCACAGGTGCCGGCGGTAAATATTATTCCAGCGACGCCAGTGCCGAATATGTGGGGGAGATCAGGGAACTGTTCAACCGTAAGGATATCACTTGGCAGATGGGTGAACTCGGCAAGGTTGATGAGGGAGGTGGGGGGACGGTGGCCAAGTACCTAGCCGTACATGGCATGGACATCATCGACTGCGGCACCCCGCTTTTGGGGATGCATTCCCCCTTTGAGGTGGCCAGTAAAGGGGACATCTATGAGACATTTAGGGCCTATCGTGTCTTCTTTGAGGGCGAATAGTTGAGATCCTTCCGGGACAAGATAAAAGAGAGGGAGGAGTTGAAGGAGATCGTCGAGGGGTTGAAAGGGGCGGGCAAACGGGTTGTCTTCACCAACGGTTGCTTTGACATCTTGCACCGGGGACATGTGCTGTATCTAGAAGAGGCCCGCCGTAGCGGAGATGTTTTGATCGTGGGAATAAATACTGATTCCTCGGTGAAACGGGTCAAGGGGGAGACGAGGCCCATCGTTACCCAAGAAGAGAGGACGGCGGTCCTAGCCGCCTTAGAGGCGGTCGATTATGTAGTCCCTTTCGCCGAACCTGACCCCTTCGAGCTCATCTCTTACCTGCGCCCCCATGTCTTGGTAAAGGGAGGGGATTGGGACGAGCAGGAGGTCGTGGGAAGGGATTTAGTGGAACAAACCGTTATTGTGCCCTATGTCGAGGGGGCCTCGACCTCCGAGATGATAGAGGCCATTCTAAAGAAATATTCGACATAAAACAGCTCAGCTTATCCTATTTGCTTTATTACGTATATAACTGATAAAACTAAAGGTAATGATGCTGATATATAAGGTGGTGGAGACAAGCACTGTGGCCGATGACGTCTTGGAGAGAATACTCAACGAATGGGTGGAAAAGGGGTGGAGATTTGACGGGATCCACTTTGTGGTCAAAGAATCCTCCAACAGGCCATCGATGGCCTTTCTCTTCTTTATCCGGGAGGAAGACCATCCCCTTCCCGTGGATCAAGGAGGA